>JBCCXH010000278.1:0-7256 GCA_039192005.1 Bacteroidota bacterium | reverse complement strand
TCATAAGGAGCCCCTGACCACGTACCATTTCCTGTATGGGTACCATCTGAGGAAAGAAAGGACCAGTCATACCCACCGTCCCCGTTCGTGATCGTAAACGTCGCGCTGCCGTCGCTCCCGCCAAAACAGGAAGGGCCGTTCCTACCCGACACACTGACTTGCATGGCAGGAGGATCGGTGATCACCACATAGGATGCTGCAAAACACGTCGGAACACCCCCACTTGCAGAAGAAGAACTTTCTACAAGGACTTCAAAATAACCTGCTCCCAGGTTAAATGGGTCGCCTCCCGTCACCGATTCGGGTGTAATGCTGCCCAAGTCAATGATCCGGCTGTCTCCTGCACCGAATGTCTTGCGCCACGTTGCCACAAAGCCCTCGCAATAACTCACCCCGTTTGCTCCGGTTACCGGATCTCTTGGCGTCCCGTCCGAATAGGAAGGGCACGACCCAGATACCTGAGGAACCAGCTTCGTAATTGTGTAAAATAACTCCGAGTCGGCCGGTACATTGGCCGCATGCTCCACCAAAATGGACCCTTCGCCGCCGGAACATGCAGGAGAGGTACCGGATAAACTGATCGAGGGAGGCGCAGGGTAGAACTGGTAGGCTTTCGACTCATTTGAAGTCCCTGGTAAAAAATGCATCTGATCCAACGTTCCTCCTGTAGCTACCGCAAAGTAGACATTCGTCCCAAAATTAAGTCCTCCAATATTCTGGTAGTCAATATCCACCGCTTGACTAGTGAACCTGCTTCCTAATGAAACCCAATTGTGAGCATCAAAACTGTAGTACCATTGATAAACCGACCAAGGGATGATATTGGCTAAGTTAGCTGGATCATTCTTACCACTCGCTTCCAAGTGTATGGATTCACTCTCACAAATACTGTTGTTATCAGGTTCATCGGCAATATAAATGATGGGTTTAACCTCTACCGTCAACGTGATTTCAGAATCGACAGCGTTTGGAGGAGGAAAACTGAGTATACAGTCAAGGTTAATACCTGGATTGTTATCTACAAATCCATGGCTAGAATAAGAATACCCACCATTTGGAGGAGTATAGTCATCTCTCGCTGTAATAACTTCATCAGTACAATTATCATCCGCTAAAAAATGCCTTGTGTGATAGTCCCAAATGAAAGTAGGAACATATTCAAGTATTGCCGGATCGTCTTCAGGAGCAGTCATGCAATGCGTTTGTCTTCTAATCACACCATTAATGTTTGGTAAACCAGAGCCTACACATCCACTTCCAGCTCCACCATTAAAACCTATATAGGAATAATCCACCCAATAACTCTGGCCAATGGCACCCAACGAGGAAAACAATACACCTATTACAACTAAACACCCTTTTTTCATATCAATCCAATTCAATGCGTAGTTCGTCTGACATCTGAGAATAGTGACCGTTGGCCATAACTGCCATCACTTTGTATTTTAAGGTACCGGTACCTGGCGTGATCTTTTCCGTAAACTCCCTGTTTGCTGCTTCCAGGCTTTTGTAAAGTTGGAAAGGTGCTTCTCCAGACGTTTTGTAGACCAGAAACTTTTCTGTAGCTTCTGTGGCATAGTCCCAACTGATCTTTACTTCCCTGTCTTCCTTATTGACCAGGTAGTGAAAGTTTTCCACCATCGGGTACGCGTCCGGTTTCATCCGGGTAGCCACGACCGGAACAGCCGGAGCGGATTCCAGCCCGTCGTCATCCACTGCGATCATGGTATAAGCATACTGGGTGTTATGGATGACCGCCGTATCGAGGTAAAAAAGGTTGACACTTCCTGCACCCATGATCCGGACCAGCGTCCAGTCCGTTTCCCGTTCACTTTGGCGGTACAGCAGGTGTTCCACCACGTCTTCGCTGGAACTAAACTCCCAACTGAGGACGATACCTGCCGATTCATTCGCGACCTTGGTAAAAACAGGACTCACCGGAGGCAAGACATCCGGTTTTTTGAGCAGTAAGGTTTCCGATAGCTCTGAGGGATTGAATCGGTGATCCATTGCCAACACTTTGTAAAAAACCTTTTCGTGAAGGTTCTTGAGGTCCAGTGTATCGGTAAACGTATTCGTGGTAATCACCGGGCCGTCTACCTGTACAAATTCATTTTCCGCATAATTGGCTTTGAACAGGCGATACCCATGCAGGTCCGTTTCGGTATTGGGTTCCCAGGACAGGCGTACAACTCCCAGCGTATCTACTGTACCGGTCAGACCCACCGGTGCCAGGGGCGGGATGCTGTCATCCAGTTGTACAAAATAAGGAAAAGACGTGGTGTACCTCCCGTGAAGGTCATTGGCCCTGAGCAGGTAATAATTAGATGCTCGTGGGGAATGGTCCACGTAACTGGTGTCATGTACTCCTCCAATGTCCATCGCCACTAATTCCTCTTGCCTGGACTCCACGTTTTGCCGGTACAGGTCATAGTTTTTCAGCAATTGTTTTCCCCGTTCGGGAAAGCTCCAGTACAACTGCACCTCTCCGTTTTCCAACAGCTCATGACGAGTGATGATGGGTGCCGCGGTAAAAACCGGGATCCCCTTCCCTACCACGGTATCTGAGGGAGTACTCAACTCTCCGAAGGCGTTGACGCCGATGACCCGATACTGGTAGTTTTTGTTGTTTTCAGGCAGGGAATCGGTTTTATAGGCCAGGTCATTCAATCCCATCTTCTCCTTTTTTTGCACTGGAACAAATGGCGCTTCCGTAATCCGTTGAAACGTGTTCCCGTTGTCATCGGATCGTTCTACCCAGAAGGCATTGTACTCACGTTGATAGATCCCTTTGTTCCAGCTAATGACAGAGACCTGATCGCCAAAGACCACTTTCACATCTTTGGGTGCGGGTAGCTCATAGTAGTCTTGCAGCCCGACAAATACACTGGCGGTATCTAACTGGTGTAGGTGGGGAGGCACCAGCGTGTACACTTTGTAGAGGTATTTTTTATCGTAGGATATTTCCTGATCTTCCCAATACAGGCCGGATAGCTCGGCTGCTTTCACGGACTGGTCGGCAGCATACATCAAAAAGGAAAACCGGTTTTCCAACTCCTCCGCCTGATTCATTAGTTGTGCCATCCCGGAGTTGCCTCCGGCATCCAACTCGAAGTCCTCTCCATACAGCGCCTGAGCTGCTATGGCCACAAAGTCATCATCGATATAAGGCTCCCAATCCGGCAATACGGCTGGCATCACCGGCCGTGATGTCAACACTTTTTTGATGCGCTGATCCAGTACTTTTTTGCCTTCGACCACCGTGTACCGTTCGATCATGTACCCGTATTGATTGGCCAGCTTCCAGCCCAATGGATCGGAGATGGCCCATCGCAACTTAATGGTCGTTGGGGTAGGTCGTGCGACCAGTTGCAATTCGGATTGTTGCTGAGCCGAGCCCATGGTGAAAACCAACAGCAACGTGAGTGATGTAATGATTCTAGTCAATGGGATTCATTATTTTATGTCTTACAATTGAACTGGCCGTTTTCTGACCAGGGAGTCGGTACTGAATGTCTACCCAGTAGTCCCCTCCTCTGATTTTAGGGAAGGAGGCGGTCAGCAGCCGGTTGATCTTAGATGTACTAAGGCCACTCCTGGCAGCCTGCCACTGCAGGTCAAATAAGTCTTTATTCATGATGTAGGCGAGTTCGTAATCCAACCGGCCTACTCGTGGCGTAAATGATACCTGACCTGACAGAACATGGACTTTTTCCAGGCGATAATCATAGGGGTATTGGTAGAGGGTAATGGCCCGCGTAGGCACTCGACCTAACAGGTTCGGGTCTCGTCGAAAAGTAAAGGGGTAATCGGTGTAAATGAGTGGTTCGATGTCTTGTTCAAACCACCGGTTACCGGTAAGATCTGCTACCAGTTCGATGAGTGGTTCTTCTCCAACCACCCGTCCGTAGATCTCTTCATGAGAAAAGGGCTCGGGACCATCAAAGTTGGAACCAATCAGGTGTACTTTCGGGTAAATGGGCTTTCTCCAGCCCCGTGATAGGTTAATACTGGCTACCTTCTCCCTGAAGGTGTCGTACCGACTGGTACGGAAGTGTGACTGATAGTATTCTATCTCTTCATAGCTCCTGACCGACCCGCTGGCAGCGCGGCTGGCAAGCGTGAGTTCCGAATCCTCCTGGCTTACGACCTGTTCGCTGACGGTAACGTTCGCTTCTATGTTGGTTTGCAGCCTGGGAACGTTCACCAGGTTGAACTGATACACCTGGTCTTTCTCCAGTTGCTCGGGAAAAGTAAACGTTATTTCCTTTTGCGTTGAGAGGTAGTTCATCGGAACCTCGTAGGTTTTACCCTTATTCATAAAGCGGGCGACCTGCTTAAAGTCCGGTTGATCGAATAAGTAATCCTGCCCTCTGATGAGCCTGATGTACCCGACATTCTGTTCTTTACGGTAGAAGTTTAGCATATCAGAAGAAGGGTAGCTGTAGGCGACGTTTCTTTCCGGGATGTGACCGGGTGCCAAGCCGGTACGGAAAGAGAGGGTTTCTGTTTTTCGCATTTGCTGGCCTTGTTCGTCTTTGACGATCTGCCAGTTTCCGTTAATCAGCTCTTCAAACACTACCGAAACAACTACCTGCAGTTCTGTTTCTCCGGGCAGGATCTGATCGGACCTCAGCACCGCTACGGTATGATCGTCGTTCCAGATGAGCTCGGCAGCTATTTTTCCATCGGGAGCGGTGACCTCAAACTTGTCCAAAGCAAGCCTAAAGGTAACGGTCGTCTTTTGTCCATCGGCATAGTATGACCGGTTCATCTCGTAATTAAAAACGGCTTGTGGCATGGTGAACACATCCGCTTCGCGTGTACCATTTTGCGGAGTAATCTGAGCGATCACTTCGACCCCTTCCAGTACGGAACTGGAACTTTCTTCGAGCCTACATTCACTGCCAATGGTGATTCTAAAACGACAACGACCGCTTACCAAGCCTCCTAGTACACGAAAACGCCCTCCGACCACGGCCCGCATCCAGACGGGGTTAGGCAACTTGGCCTGAACGATGGCAGCAGCCCCAATTCGCAGGATGGTAATTTTCTTGGTTTTAAAAAGCAGTTTTACTTTAATACCGATCTTCCCGTCGAAATACCCATACGCCTGCCCGTTGGCGTACCACCCGTCAATACCGATCTGTCCTTTGCCTCTGCACCTCGCCTCGCCGTAGTCTTTAAGCATCACATCAAAGCCCAGTCCTGCTCGAAAACGCCCATAGAACATCAGGAAGGAAATGTTCCCGGTGTCGAACCGAAAACTGGACCCGAAACCGATACCCGCTCCGTCTGCCAGGGCGTTGAGGTCATCCATGTAGTTGAGGTCCATGCCCCCCAATATTTCGGAAACTTCCGGTGGCGGGGGCGGAGTATCCGGTATTTCGGAACCCATCACAAAGTAAGAATCGAACCGGGCAATCCCGAAAACATCCAGGTAAATACGGTTTTCGTATTCCGGGCGGCCGATGTAGATGTACCATTCGCTTTTGGAGAAGAACATAACGGAAACCCCGCCGCCCTTGATCGCGCCAAAAACATCGATATCCATGTACATCGTGGAAAAGAGGTACTGATTCTCAAAATCAAAATGGATCATGGCCCGGCCATAGATGGCTGCCCCTTTACTGTCTGGCGGGCCAAAGATGTTTTCTGCAATTTCCAGTACTTCATTGATGCGCTTGGCTCCTTTGGACTCACCGGCCATTTTAGCTGCCTGCTCTCCCAGCAGGGCAGCATCTGACCGCTCCATGTTGCTCAAGGCGTAGCCATTTCCTCTAAAGTTGATGTATTTGAGTCCTCCGCCTTTCCGAAAAGCCATCTCAAAGGTCAGGTCCCCGTGAAATATTTTTTCACTGGCCGTACGAAGGCCTACGATCGCTTTTACGCTGAAGCCCGTCCGCTCATCGGGTACATAAACGATGCCTGATGCCGTTCTTCCCAAATCGGATTGGACGCCTTCGTTATTCAGCTTCATGTGGTAACTGGCTCCTCCCCCAAACTGGTGCATGAAAAGGTAGGGAGGATAGATGGGGTAAGGGTCCGGCAACGTGAAAAGTGCGTCTACCAGCCAAAAGCGCATGCCGTCTTTGTTCCCAAAAATCGCGCTTGCTTCCATTTCCATGAACCCGCCAAAGACCGCATCTACGGTCCCGCTAATGCCATTCCCGTAGCTCTTGTCTTCCCTGAAAAAATTGAGCGTTCCTTTGAACCTGAAAGACCCCTGGTCAATGTCTACGCCAAACTTAGTGAGTTCCACTTTTTTGAAATGGTAGGAAAGGTCGTCACCCGACTCCCGGCTTTCGGAAAGGATACGAATGCCGCCGGTGGCTCCATATGAACCGCCCTCGCTGCCTGTAAGTGCCACCGTGATCTCTACATCCAGAAACAGATCGTCCCCTTCCTGCCCACCTCCTATCCGATCGATGCGTATGGGAAAGCCGGACATGGCTGATGAGGTGCCGCCTAATGAAAAACTACCCACGCTCAGGTAGGGCCTGACACTTTGTATGATTAACCCTTCAAAGGAGACCTCCGGAATGGCCACGTTTTTGTCCGCATTTGCCTCAGGAGATCCGTCTCCCGTATCCATCCCCGCAATAATTGCCATTTTGCCATGGAGGGTGGCTTTGGGAAGAAACGTATCGTCTCTATTTATGATTTCAATATAAGACGATTCATATAGGGTCACCTCCGCTGCCTTCCAAAAGTCGAACTCCAATTGCCTGGCATTGCTAACGGTAAACAGGTATTCGTTATCGGGTTTTATCAACGCCTCATAACCAAACAAATAATCGTTTTTGGTTTCTCCCTCTACTACTTTGGAATTAATCGGTATGTCTACCATTCCTTTGAAGCCTGCTTCCTGTATCGTATTGGCAACAAAATCAATCTTGATTTCTTCAAGGGAAAAATCCCAGTTTCCGATCTTCCCTTTTTCGATCGGGATGAGGTTGTTGGCTTGTATCAGGCCGGAAAATCCCAGGTTGTCCATCAACATGTTCGTCCCGGAAAAGCTCACCCGGTTGTATGTGCCTCTTCCGTTTTCCGCTTTGGAAACGAACTGTTTGGGTAAGGTTACGGTCAGGTTTTTGATAAAGACGCCACGCCACAGGTTGGGATCCCCGGACTGCAGGTAAGGTGAAAATTGCGAGTAGCTGGAAGGAAAGACCACACCTGGTGCATTTTGGAGGTCGCTGTAATCCAATACGGCCTCGCTGACATCGAAGATGCACCCTTTCAGCCCATTCACT
>JBCCXH010000277.1:0-7261 GCA_039192005.1 Bacteroidota bacterium | reverse complement strand
TGTCCATCTACAATTACAACCATAATCCGATGGGTCTTGAAGATGATTTCATTCTTGATCTGAGAAAAAAAATAGGACATGGTAAAGCACTACTGGATCAAAACTATGATATTCTGGCTGCTGTCTACCGTTTTTATCATAGCGATAATCAGTTGGAGTTCCAATGGGACGGAAGGTCACACATGGAACGTTACGATGAGGAGTGGAAAAACAAATACAAAGAGTGGATCGCCGTACTTTCACAATCCAAAGACATCCAGCGACCTATCATCAAGTTTGCGACTCAAAGGGAAGGTTTCAATCATGATTTTCTAAAAGCCACCATCCGTAGAAGTATCCTGGGTCACTTTAAACTGCGAATCAGATCTCAAAAGCTGTTTAAGGTCAGTGCTTGATCCGACAGATTTTACAAAACTTTTGCTTGCCGACTGGTCTTTTTTTGGGCTTCCTTTTATGACCGAAATAAGTCGGGTCTTTATAACGTTTCTTGTCTGCAAGTTTTGCTTCTTTCGCTTTTTGCTTGTAAACCTTTTGAAGCCTGGCCCTAAATTCTGTTACCTCATTGCTTTTAGCTGAACTCCTCTTCTTTTTGAAGGCACCCAGCATTCCTTTTTTTTCTTTCTTTACACTTTGATATACCGGCTTGGGTGGTACCGGAGCATTCGCACTACGTGTATTTTGTGCACTCACTCCTAACACCATAAAAAAGATAACACCCGTTAAAAGTAATTTCATACGACCCTGTTTCTCACTTTTAAACGAATTCAGCCATGTTTATTGTTATAAATAGTCGTTAGGATGCGTTTTTGCAAAGATTAACTGATTCCTTATTGAAAATCGTTATAGATGTGTCATTCTAACATTAAATTGCCAGATCGGTTTAATTTTCTATTATGAGAATCATTTTGTTTGTTCTTTTTTGCACACTTTTTTGTACCTCCTACTCGCAAATTGTTCGGGAATCGGAAATACTGAGAAGGATGGATCATGGAAGAGATTTGATGGAAGCAGGCGATTATGAAAACGCTCAGGTCGAGTTTCTTTTCGTACTTGAAAATAAGGAGAAACTGCCCTCAGAAATGGCCTATTATTTCGGAAGGAACTCGTTTCATCTCGAAAAACACAAGCAAAGTATCAACTGGTTGAATAAATACATCCAACTGAAAGGAAGCAAAGGCAGGTTCTACGAAAGCTCGATTCGGTATTTGCAACTTGCAGAAGACGAATACATCAAAATCAGAAGGGGTCAGGTAAAAAGCCTGGAAGATGATCTGGAAAATTCAAATTACGACTGTGGTGGCCTGGAAAAAATGTTATGTCCGGTATGTCACGGGGATGGAGTCATCATTACCGAGGGAACGTTTGACCTGGTATACCGGACTTGCCCCTATTCTGAAGGGGAAGGGTTTCTATCTTGCGAAGAGTTTAACCTGTTTATGAGGGGTGAGTTGGAGCCTAAATTGAAAAACTGAAGGTAGACACCTTTTTAACCTAAAAAAGGTTTTCATAGATTTTATATTGGCACTAAGAAAGCCGATCCCGGTAGTCTTCGTAACCAAATTTTCGTAACACCTCAAAGCTGCCATCTACTTTTTGAATGCCTATAGACGGATGTTTTATTCCATTGAACATGGTGGTTTTTACCATGGTGTAATGCATCATGTCTTCAAAAATTAACTGATCCCCTACGCTCACTTCTTTATCAAACCAATAGGTATCCAGGTAGTCTCCTGCCAGACAGCTGACCCCTCCCAACCGGTAACCAATGGCATCCGTCCGTTTTTCCTGTGAGGCACCGTACACATGGGGACGATAAGGCATCTCCAGACAGTCGGGCATGTGGCAGGTAAAAGAAGCATCGATGATGGCTGTGTTTACGCCCCCATTTTTCACAACATCCAATACCGTCGTGTAAAGCCGCCCGGTTTGCCAGACAAAAGCACTTCCAGGTTCCATAATTAGATCAACTTCGTACTTAGATTTAAAAGCTTTTAAAAGGGATACTAAATGCGCCGTATCGTAGTCTTTTTCTGTCACCAGATGGCCTCCTCCCAGGTTCACCCACTTGACTTGTCTCAGGTGCTTTCCAAACTTCGCTTCAACGTGTTGCAGTACTTGTTCAAGTGCAAACGAATCCGACTCACATAACACATGCAAATGAAGTCCTTCCACCCTTGCAGGCAGGTGATCAAGTGCTTCGCTATTGATTCCTAGCCTGGAACCCGAGCTTGCCGGGTTATATAGTTCTGTTTTCACATCCGACCACTCCGGATTGATCCGCAAGCCTATACTGACCTCATCGGGTACGTTGGCTTCATGAAGGTCATACTGGGAAAGCGAGTTGAACGTCAAATGCGAGGACCCGTTCACAATGTCCTGAAACTCGGAAGTGTCATATGCGACACAGTACGTATGTGATTTGGTTCCCATTTTTTCATTGCAAAGCAAAACTTCATTTAAAGAACTCGCCGTCGCTCCCTTCACATACCCTTTGACTATTGGAAAGGCCCCCCACATCGCAAATGCTTTGAAAGCCAGTATGAGATCAACTCCTGCCAACTGGCTGACGTGATGGATACGTTTTAGGTTATCGATGAGCTTTTGCTCCTCCATAACAAAGCATGGTGATGGAATATCAAAGGTATCTTTCATTGATTACTTGAAGGTGATGTAACAAATGCACTGAAATCAAATAACCCAGAAAACGAACCGACATGGGGTGTCCGTTTGCTGTTCCTTTTCTATCCAGTTTTTTCTCTTCGAGGGAATGGAAAAAAGCGATAGACGAAGACCTTAGTGCGTCAAACTCCTTCGTTAACGCTTCAAGGCTTCTGGCATCTGCATTTGCGTCACTGGCGTATTCGTTCTCTTCAAAACCAGACAAATCCGTCCCATCGTTTCTTGAAAACCTCAACGCGCGGTACATGAAAACCCGCTCCACATCAATGATGTGTTGCAATACGTCCTTTATGCTCCACTTCCCTTCTGCATAACGATGAAATGATTTTTCCTCGGTTAGCTCTTGGATGATGGAGTCGTAGGCATGTTTACTCCTTTCCAGAGAAGCAATGATCGATTCGTCTGCTATGTGGTTGAAGTATGGACGGTAAAAATCAGGTACTTCGTTAAGGTCCAGCTGCATCTTGTTAGTCTAATTCCAGGTCAATGTTTTCTTTTTCGTGCCATGGAAGCCCGGATGCTGCAAGTTTTTCAAGAAATGGATCAGGGTTAAGTTCTTCCACATTAAACACCCCTTTACCACTCCACTGACCGGTAAGCATCATGTAGGCTCCTGTCATCGCGGGGACCCCAGTGGTATAAGAAACCCCTTGCGCTTTGGTTTCTTTATAGGCTGCCTCATGGCTACAATTATTCCAGATGTAATACGTCTTTTCCTTGCCATCTTTCAGGCCTCGAATTCTGCACCCTATGGATGTCTCGCCTTCGTAATTTTCACCAAGCGTTCCCGGATCGGGTAATACTGCCTTAAGAAATTGCAACGGTACGATTTCCTTCCCTTCATAATTAATGGGTTCGATACCAGCCATTCCAATGTTTTGAATCACGCGAAGGTGTGTGAGGTACTCTTCACCAAATGTCATCCAAAATCTAGCTCGCTTTAAGGTAGGGAAGTTTTTGACCAGCGACTCGAGTTCTTCATGGTAAATCAGGTACGAATTTCGCTCACCGATATCTGGATAGGTTAGCATTTTTGCGACTTCATGGGGTTCTGTTTCTACCCATCGCCCGTCTTCCCAATACTTCCCTTTTTGGGTCACCTCTCGTATGTTTATTTCAGGATTAAAGTTGGTCGCGAAAGCCTTGCCATGATCGCCCCCATTGCAGTCTACAATATCGAGATACTGAATTTCATCAAAATGGTGTCTGGCCGCTCTTGCCGTAAAAACGCTTGTCACTCCGGGATCAAAGCCACAACCGAGTAAGGCCATCAAACCTGCTTCTTTGAATCGGTCCTGATAGGCCCATTGCCATTTGTACTCAAACTTTGCTTCTTCAGGTGGTTCGTAATTGGCTGTGTCGAGGTAATGAACGCCGCACTCCAAACATGCATCCATAATCGTTAGATCCTGGTAAGGAAGAGCCACGTTGATCACCAACCTGGGTTCGTACTTTTTAAATAGCACAACCAATTGATCTACAAAATCTGCATCTACCTGATCGGTTTGAATGGAAACATTCAACTCCTTTTTGATGTCCAGCGCAATCTCATCACACCTGGATTTGGTTCGGGATGCGAGTACAATTTCTGTAAAAACATCTGTATTTTGAGCACATTTATAGGTAGTCACTCTTCCTACGCCGCCGGCTCCGATAATTAAAACTTTTGACATGCTTTTGCTTAAAAATCAGGGCGCAAATTTAGTACGAACATCTATGTTTTTAGTTCTACTTTACGAAGTTAACCGGTAACCAAGTCTAGTACCTGGATTTGATGTTTTTTTGAATCCTCCTTCGCCCCCTTACACAAAAAAAGGGGAATATTGGCATCAAATCCTAGTGCTTCCATAGGATTAAACTCAACTTCCTAAAGTAGAATTAGAGGATAAAACGATAGGTATATTTAACCAAAAAGGTATTCGTCCCCCTAAGATTTTTCAGCCTGGAGCCAAGCTCACTAAAATTGGCCCCTCTGAGTAAATCGTTGTTAGATCCGTTGTTAGACCACACCAGAAAAAAAGTAGAACCAGGGATGTATTCCCACCTCATCACAAAGTTTGACCGAAACTCAACATTGGTAAAGTCCGGGTCGTCAAATGAATAACTTGCAGTCGTAGCGGATGACTCATGCACCTCCCACTTTTCTTCTGATTCATTAAACTTTAGTTCTTCGTTATCAAAAAGTCGAAATCGGTCGGTATAGTTTTCAGAGTTAGGTGCGGTCACTTTTTTAAATTGGTTGTAGCTTCCTTTAGCTATGAAAGGTTGACCCCAAAATTCCAGGGTTAGATTGGGTGTAATGTTGTAATTAGCCCGCATGGATACACTATAGGTCTCCTGCTCTACTCGCCCAAGTATGTACTGTTCACTTCCCTCAACCTCTTGCTGATTAATGTACTGCAAATCATTTCTTCTCCACGAAACGCTTGGTGAGAGTTGTACCCTCAGCGCATCCGTCGGTCTGATAATCAAGTTTGCGTTGATACCCGAATTCTTCACATAATCATTGTTTCCCCAAAAAAACCAATTGTTGAAGGTCACCCTTACTTTCTTTTGTGAGTTTGTTCCTACCCAATACCAGTAGTTCAAGCCTCCAGGATAGGTAAAACTAGGCCCTCCTCTCAGATCGGCGTTAGAGACTTTCACTCCTTCTATCCAAACCCCATGACTGAACTCCCAGTAGTTATGAAACTGCACATTCATGTTCAGGTTTTCGCCAATACTTGTTCTTACCCCTCCAAAATCCAGGTCCTGTTCATGATAGAAGTTATAGCGTTGCCATCGGAATAGCTTGGTCGGTTTAGTCACCCGGTATTGTGTCCATGCCCAATTGTTAATGTTGTCCGTTTGTCTCAAAAACCCAATGTCATTCAGAGACAGCTCGGGAGATCGATAATTTGATCCTAGCTCCCAGCGCCAGTTTCCACTTCGCTTGCCAACTGAAAAGGTTCCGGCTGTACCCAGCAGTGACGTTCTGGTAGAATCCAGCATTTTATGGTTGTTATTTGGACGTTGGAAGAATCGCTCGGATGCTGTCTGGGTCTCATGAATCGCAGCAGGTGTACCATAGACTCGACTCATCATGTACTTTAGGGTAACACCGTATTTTCTATCCTTGAAATTGTGGTCAATATCCACTCCGGCACTTTGTGCGTCGTCATGAATAAGGTCCAGGCCGTTCACTTCATTGCCATACCTATTGGTACTGGTAAACATGGCTCCTAGTACGGTCTTTCCGCCTTGAATATCCTGCTGCGCACGAGCCACAAAATAATTGGTCAGAGGCTCTACCAACTCCCTCCTCCTGTTTCCCAATGTATCAATTACCTCTGCCAACTCCCGATTGGTCACAGATTCCAGAACTCCCCATGAAAATCCTTTTGCATTTTTTCCGGTGATTTTCGCCGCTCCGAGAATCCGGGTCTGATTCGGCACATCTGAATATTCAATTTCATCGCCAAGTGTTCCTTTTGGCCTACCGCCTATTCTTCGCGAGTAAAACAAATTATTCTGTCCCCCGCTTGTTGGGAAAGTCAAGACATTGTTTCCTTCCAAAAAGAAAGGCCGCTGCTCTCTGAAAAATAAGCGAAAAGCGGATAAATTGACGGCAGAGGGGTCTGCTTCTACTTGTCCAAAATCCGGATTGACCGTCAGGTCCAGTGTAATGTCTGATGTCAGACCAATTTTAGCATCCAAGCCCACGTTCCCGTCAAATTCTTTTCCTGAGCTCCTGAAAGGGTTTTCTGTATCTCTGGAAAACTTCTTTGACGATGCAACCAGATAGGGTTGTATTTCCAATTGTTTTTGAGGCTTGATGCCTTTTATCCCCTTAAGTTCTCCAAAAAGGTGGACCCAACCCGGATCTGTTGGGTTGATGGGTTGCCAGGTAGAGCGCTCCTGTTTCCTGAAAAACCGTCTGGTTAATTGAATCCCCCACGTATGTTCTTCCTTGTTTGCAAACCTAAGTTGTGATAAGGGTATCTTCATCTCTGCTATCCAGCCTTTGTCATCTATGCTGGTTTTCAGGTACCAGATCGGATCCCAGGTGCTATCCCAGTTATTTCCATTATTCGAAACGTAATCATCCCCTTTTACACCAGATACAGAAGCTGTAAAGGAAAAAGCGGTGCGTTTATCATGGTAGCTGTCAATATTTATTTCGACCCAATCCCCATCAAAGCCATCTCTCCTTGAAAGTCGTCTTACGATTTTATCCGGTTCGGTGTCAAAAGCCCGAACACCTACGTAAAGAAATTTCGCATCATATAGGATTTTAAATTGAGTTTCCTGAGAGGGTTTGGCTTTATACTCTGGCTCATGTCCTACGAAATCACCACCCCATTTTACCTGCTCCCAGGCTTCATCATTTAGCTTACCATCAATTACGATTTCGCTTTGGGCCAAAGAGGTGACATATGATTTTACGGTTGGCTTTTTTTCCTGTGCATAAACTCGCACTACACCAAGGAGTGCAACAAAAAAAAGAAGTCCTTTTGAATTCATGAATTGACTTAGTTGACGTAAGAAAGACGGCGATTTTTAAGCAAGGTTGCTTATAACTTGCACTAAGTCTTTGAAAAAG
>JBCCXH010000276.1:0-7277 GCA_039192005.1 Bacteroidota bacterium | reverse complement strand
GTGACCGGGGTGTGGTCGCCGCCTGTAGTTATGAGACCCGTAAGTTTGGCGTTCACTCTGCCATGCCTATGAAGTTGGCACTTCAGTTATGCCCCGAAGCTATTGTGATTAAAGGCAGTCATACGGAGTACACCCGGTTTTCAGAGCAGGTCTGTGAAATCATTCAGCAGGAAGTACCTCTTTTTGAAAAGACTTCCATTGACGAATTTTATGCGGACCTGACCGGTATGGACCGCTTTTTTGGATGTTATAAACTGGCAATCGCGTTGAGAGATAAAGTGATTAATGAGACCGGATTGCCCATATCCTTTGGGCTTTCGAAAAATAAGACCGTCTCCAAAGTAGCTACCGGGGAAGCGAAGCCCAATAATAAGCTCTGGATTGAAAATGGAACAGAACGCCGTTTTTTGGCTCCGCTGTCTGTAAAAAAAATCCCGATGGTAGGAGAGAAGACCTATCAAACGCTGGTTGGTCTGGGAGTGCGTAAAGTGCAAACCTTACAAGAAATGCCGAAAGAAATGTTACGTCAGATCTTTGGGAAAAATGGGGTGGTCATGTGGGAAAAAGCAAATGGTATTGACTCATCTCCCGTCGTTCCGTATTCAGAACGTAAATCAATCTCTACTGAGCGAACGTTCGATAAAGACACCACAGACGTTATAAAGCTCAAGCAGGTGATTCTGGCGATGACTGAAAACCTCGCATTCCAACTTCGAACAGAAAATCAGTTGACGGCATGTGTTGCAGTTAAGATCAGGTATTCCGATTTCAATACCTACACCCAACAAATAAGGGTCCCATATACCTCAGCCGATCATGTTCTCATTCCGAAAATCTCGGAATTGTTTGACAAACTTTTTGATAAAAGATTGCTCGTTAGGTTGGTGGGCGTGAGGTTTAGCAGCTTAGTCCATGGAAACTATCAAATCAATTTGTTTGAAGATACCGGTGAAATTATTAACCTCTATCAGGCCATGGATCAGATGAGGATGAAGCACGGAGACCGGATGATTGTACGTGCCAAGTCACTGGGTGAGAATGCCTCACGAACCTTCAATCCTTTCAAGGGAGACATGAAGGTATCAAGAGTAGCATGAACGGGTTAGTCCAACCTGAATGATTGAACCAATTGATCAATCACTTAACCGAAGGAATCCACTTGGTATTCAATCCAACTGTCAAATCGTCTCAATCATCAATCGAGCCAATCGTCAATCCAACTAATTCGCTATCGCCATGTACTTAAACACACATACGTACTACAGCTTTAAATACGGAACGTTAGCTGTAGAAGAGTTACTCAGCTTTGCCCAACAAAATGGAGTTACCGAACTCGTATTAACAGACATTAATTCGACGGCAGGATGCCTCAATTTCATTCGTCTGGCAGATAAGTACGACATCAAGCCGATGGTAGGCATTGACTTCAGAAATGGGACGGAGCAAAAGTTTATTGGAATTGCAAAAAACAATAAAGGGTTTCATGAACTGAACGACTACCTTTCGCATCACCTGCATCATGAGACAGACTTTCCAGATCAGGCACCCACATTTCATCATGCCTGGATCGTGTACCCTTTTCACTTCACATTTGATCGGGACCTTAGCGCGCATGAATTTTTAGGTGTCCGGCCTCAGGATGTGATCAAGCTTCCGCTTACCAGGTGGAAAGATCATCAAAACAGGTTGGTGATGTTGCAAACCGTTTCCTTTAAACAGGCAAAGGTGGATTTTAATATGCATCGTTTGCTACGTGCGATTGACCAAAACACTTTGTTAAGTAAGCTTTCTAAAGATGAAGAGGGCAATCCTCAAGACGTGATGTATACGATCGGGGCACTTTTTGAGTCTTATAAAGACTACCCGCAAATCATTGTCAATACGAAGCAATTGTTGGAGCAATGCACCATTCATTTTGATTTCAATGATCCGGTGAAACATCAGAACATTAAGACGTATTCAGGTTCAGAAGAGAAAGACATTGAATTAATTACGGATTTGTGTGAAAAAGGGCTGCCCTACAGATATGGCCCAAATCCCGGGGAAGAGATCATGAACCGGTTAGAGAAAGAGTTGAGCCTGATCAAATCAAAAGGCTTTGTTTCGTATTTTTTGGTGAATTGGGACATTCTCAATTATGCTCGTAAAAGAGGGTACTATTACGTGGGGAGAGGTAGCGGAGCAAACAGTGTCGTGGCGTACTTACTTCGCATCACAGACGTAGACCCGATTGAGTTGGACCTGTATTTTGAACGGTTTATCAATCTTTTCCGACAAAATCCTCCTGACTTCGACATTGATTTTTCATGGAAGGACCGTGACGACATTACCCGGTATATTTTTGAGAAATTTGGAAAGTCGGAAGGTGGAGAAAAAGTGGCACTATTGGCTACTTACAACACGTTTCAATACCGCTCGGTCATTCGGGAGTTAGGCAAAGTCTTTGGCTTGCCTCCACATGAGATCGAAAAGATCAGTGAGCTACCGGAGTCGGAGTTAGATCATATTGGGAGGTTGATTTTGCGGTACAGTGCTCGGATCAAAGGATTCCCCAGCCACTTAAGCATTCATGCCGGTGGCATACTTATTTCCGATAAACCCATCCATTATTTTACCGCTACCACGCTGCCGCCCAAAGGGTATCCGGTCACCCACTTTGATATGATCATGGCTGAAGACGTAGGGCTATTCAAGTTTGATATCCTGAGTCAGCGAGGGCTGGGTAAAATCAAAGATTCATTGGAGCTCATCGCTCGTAATTGTCCGGGTGATGGTCCTGTCGATATTCATGATTTCAAACGATTCAAATCAGATCCTAAAATTGCCAGAAAGCTCAGTCATGCTGATGCAATTGGTTGTTTCTACATCGAATCACCTGCCATGCGCATGCTGATGAAGAAACTCCAGGTCAATGAATATTTGGGGTTGGTAGCAGCAAGCTCGATCATTCGCCCAGGGGTGGCCAAGTCCGGGATGATGCGCGAGTACATCTTAAGGTATCGTCATCCCGAAAGGAGAAAAGATGCCCACCCGGTCATGTTAGACATTATGGAAGATACGTACGGGGTAATGGTATACCAGGAAGATGTGATCAAGGTAGCCCACTATTTTGCCAAACTTTCGCTTGGGGAAGCAGACGTGTTGCGCAGGGGAATGTCCGGAAAGTACCGTTCCAGGGATGAGTTCATGAAGGTCCGGGGGAAGTATTTTTCCAACTGTAGGGACCTGGGGTATCCTGATAAGCTGGCGGCAGACATCTGGCGGCAAATCGAGAGTTTTGCCGGGTATGCCTTTGCAAAAGGCCACTCTGCGTCTTATGCCGTAGAAAGCTATCAGGCGTTGTTTTTGAAGACGTATTATCCGCTAGAGTACATGGTCGCAGTGATCAATAATGGCGGTGGGTTTTATCGGGTTGAACTATACGTACATGAGGCCCGGCTCCATGGGGCCACCATTGAAGCGCCCTGCGTGAATCATAGCGAAGCACTATCCGTCATTTTCGGAAAGACCATTTACCTGGGGTTTGCTATGGTAAAGGACCTGGACAAACGAACGATCCATGGCATACTAGAAGAACGCGACCGAAACGGACAGTTTTTGGATTTGGATGATTTTATCAACCGGATGAATCTCTCCTTAGAGCAAATGAAGCTACTGGTGAGGGTAGGGGCCTTACGTTTCGCGGGGCTGTCCAAAAAAGAACTGTTATGGCAACTTCATTTTGTTATGGGGGCCGGAACGCCACAGGTTCAGGTCAACGGCTTATTTGACATTCCAATGAAGCAATGGACCTTGCCTCCTTTATTTCATGATGTACGAGAAGATGCATTTGATGAAATGGACCTGCTGGGTTTTCCACTTTGTAATCCGTTTGATCTATTGGAAAACAGGTTCGAAGATGGGGTGTTAAACAGGCAGTTGGGTAATTTTCTGAATCAACGCGTCGTGATGTACGGATACTTCGTCGTGGTAAAGAACACCAGTACGACAAATGGAAAACGAATGAATTTTGGAACCTTTATTGATCGGGAGGGCCAATTTATTGATACCGTACATTTTCCTCCTTCGGCAGCGAAATTTCCTTTCAGGGGAAGGGGCATCTATCGTTTGGTAGGGAAAGTGGTAGAAGAGTTTGATTTTTTGTCCATAGAAGTGGACCAAATGGAAAAGCTAAACTTTGTCAATCTGGAAGATGCTATCGAGAGCCGGCTGTTGGCTTGAGTTGCCATCGTTGTTTTGTGATTGATTGGCTTTGGGACCAATGAATTTTGGAAGTATTAGAAAACAGCACTCAATACATCACCGTCCGAAATGCCTTTTTCTGTCCTTTAATGAAGGGGAGGTAGGTGAATGGAGTTCTGGATCGCTGGTTCCAAAAAATGATCAGGTGGGAAGACTGTCGGATCATCTCCAGGTTTCGTTGGTAGTTGGCCGATCGTCCATGTAGTTTATAATCAGGTAGGAAAACCTGAATAGGGATGTCTCGGTCTATCGCATACGTTTGAGCCAGGAGATCAGGCCCTGCTTTTCCGCCTACCACCATCACGTCGATGGTCATTTTGTTCAATTCACGATCAAGAAGTATACAATCGTCAAAGTCTTTCGTGCCTAAAACAGATAGTTTTGTCAATTTTATGTCATGTTAAAAGACTGCATGGTTTTTACAAGTTTCTCAACCAACAAATTGTTTGAAAGCTACACGTTTTATCAGGAGCTATTAGGGCTGGAAGCAGAACTAATAGGCGACCGTTTTCTACACATTTACAGAGAAACGGGAGGCCCTATCGTTGTTTATCAAAAAACAGACCACGTCCCGGCGGATTTCACCGTGCTTAATTTTCAAATACAGGACATCGAGTCCATTGTCAACCAGCTTATTGAAAAAGGCATTACTTTTCTATCGTACGATGAACCCATCAAAACAGATCAGAAAGGTATTTCGTGGGACGATCAGGGTTCTCATTTGGCTTGGTTCAAAGACCCGGGAGGCAACATCCTGGCATTGATTGAAAACTAATAGATAACAACTGAAAAAAGTATGCAGTTAACCCGCTTAATTCATGAGTATCACCCTGAATTTGGGCTAAGTCTGCATGCAAAGGCAGGCCTTTTATCAATAAAAGAGTCCCGAATCTTTCGGGTTAAGGCACCATCCATTCGCCTGACCAATCACGATCTTTATGGAATTGAGCCCGTAGGTGTGTGGATTTGTTGAGTTGGAGCACTTCGATCGTGTTCGGGACGATTTCAATGACCGCAAAGAAATCACTGTTCATGTTTTCCTGCCATTCGTACGCTTCTTCAGGATGATCAATGACTTCGCCCGGGGCCTTAATGGTGGTGTAAGACTTTTGAGCTTCACCCTGCACATTTTTCCAATAGCTTTTTGCGAAATCAGTCTTATGATGTAGTACAGCCTCACCAGATACCACCACTTGTGCGCGTTTTTGAGGGTGGTAAAAGAGTAGTTGTATGCTTTTGTGAGAACGGATATCACCAACTTTTTGAGAACGAAGGTCGGTGTAGATAATGGGATGGAAGTTTTCACTTACCTTTCTTAAGACCACATACCTGGAAGAAATAGAGGAACCAAAAGTGCTTAAGACCACAAACCGGAAAGGATGTTTTTTATCCAGTGTAGCTCGGTGTATTTCGTGTTTTACGGTCTCAAAAACAGTTGTTAGTTCGTCTTTTGGGCTGATGAGCATGATTTATTGGCTTACTTTATCTGTGGGTTTATTTTTTGTTTGTGACGCCCCTTTAATCAGGGGACTTGTCTCAAAAATTAATTTCTCAATCATTCAGTTGGTCTTGGGATCATACATAATACTCTCTGTGACCAGTTTGGGATCAAGTCGAAATTCTTTTTCATAGTTCTCGATATCTTTTGGCAAGCTGTGCTTTTTCCATAGCATGGGAAGGTGTTTCCGAACTTGTTCACTGTTACGAAACGACCAATACTTTTCCTTTGCTTCTTTGGTAGCGATGTCATAATCTACGATGGGGTGAGGGTAGTCTTTACCCAGCGAAAAGTTGTAAAAGCTTTGTTCCAATGAAGAAAGCTCCCATGGCGTGGCGATGAAATTGTCCGGGACGTTTTGGAGTTCAGGTACCCATTCTCTGATAAAGACCCCATAATCGTCGTATTTCCTGGCTTGGATGATGGGATTGAAAATCCTTAATGGATGGTATCCCGTCATGCCAGCCTGCATCTGAAACTGCGGATAGTGGATGCCAGGTTCAAAATCCAGGAAAACTTTGGCGAGATGCGTAGCTCCTTTTTGCCAATCCTGCCAGAGTGTAAAGCTCCAAAACGTAGCCAGCATGGCACGCATTCTGAAGTTTAAATAGCCGGTGGAAATCAAACACCTCATGGATGCGTCGATCATGGGAAAACCCGTATTTCCTGTGGACCACGCCTGAAAATAAGCCTCCTTATCCGGTTTGTGAAGGTTGTTAAACCCACGGTTGATCGGCTCTTTTTCTATTTCAAATTCTGTTTCCAGCTTCTGGATGTAATGACACCTCCACCATAACCGATTATGAAACTGATCGATGTTTTTTCCTAATATCGGCTTCGCCGCTTTTGTTTCCTGATAGACCCTTCGCGCGCTGATGTGGCCGTGAGCTAAATAGGGAGACAGCCTGCTGCACGTATCCCGGCTGTAGGCAGGCCTCGCCAGGTTTTTTAAGTACGCATGAGCCCTGGTTTGTGTGAAACTGGTCAATAATGCGAGTGCGTGCGTTTCACCTCCTTCCTGAAAGTGATTGTTCGGTTCAATAAAATGCGATGGGATTTCCAGTTCTCGCTTAGTGAAATAAGAACTTGGAGTGGTCACGAATGTGGCCTGTGTAAGGTCAACGGTTTTTTGGGGAGCATTCATGTATTCGTCCCACTTTTCCTGCCAGTTTATCCGGTCCGGGACGTTTCGTCGTACGCCATCCCGTTCGAACGTTTTCCAGGTAATCGCGTATTTTTTGCACCATTGGCGAATGGCTCGATCCCTTTGGTAAGTGATTCCCAGACCGGTTTCCTGATGAGACAAGATGGCGTTTATGTTAAAGGCAGCCCTCAACTTTTCAAAAGCCTCAGACGCCTCCATATGTAAGATCAATATACTATGCTCTCCGATACGCTTTTGTAAGTTGCGAACTCCCTGGTAGGCAAAACGCCAGTGACGCGTGTCCGATTCGGGAGTGGAGATAATAGACGGCTCAAAGAGATACAACAATAAGATGGGTAGCCTTTGTTTTATGGCGTCATCCAGTACTGCGTG
>JBCCXH010000275.1:0-7291 GCA_039192005.1 Bacteroidota bacterium | reverse complement strand
TCTGATAATTCGGAAATTCCACTCACCAATCGTAACACTGCAAGTCATCTCAAGAACCTTCTTGGAGCGTGGAATTTCACCATAAACCCGTCGAACAAACTAGCATTTTCCGGATTTGTTATAGGTTTTGACAACGACGTGACGATGAGTTCCAACTCGTTACGAACCTATCCGCAACTGGGAGATAGAAATCAGGAGCAGCTGATTTCAAAAAGATCCATGGTCAACCGGTCAGGACTTTATCGGTTTTCGGCAACTTACACCCCCAGCTACAATGTACAAGTTGATTATACCTTTTTTGGAAAGCAAGGTACCGCCCGGCAGGACCTATTGCAAAACTCACAACTTATTTCAGGTGAAAATACACTGCAGGAATTCAAAGATCAGAAATCCAATAACCAGAATCATCAAGTGAGAGTGTTCAAAGCGCTGGACGAGAAAAATATCCTCTCAACAGAGTGGAACTACTTGGACGAGAGGTCTCCTACCTCGCAGTTTTTGATCAGTGGACAGCCATTATTTAGTACTTTTCTGTCTAATAACGCAGTAGCCCTTAGCCAGTACCAGAACGTACATGCCAGACGACTGGAAGGAGCACTCAATTATTACCGCATTCTGAATCAAACCACACATATCAACCTGGCTTTCGGTGTGAATTTATCTCAGCAAACGCTTATATCTGACTTAAATAACGAGGAGGAATCGCTGTCTGATGTCGATGAAGAGCTAGCCATTGCAAATAGGTATGCGAACCTACGGTATCGAAAAAAGTGGAAAAAGCTGACGGTAAGTCCAGGCATAAGCCTGAACAGTTACACAGTAAAAAGAGCAGATAATTTATCCACTCAGACGCAGTATTTTTTTCCAAATCTGGATGTTCGATATGAGTTTGGCAACTCACATGAGCTACAGCTTAATTATAACCAGTCGTTGGAATACAATGGGGTCAGGGCTTATGCTGAGGGGTATTTACTAAATAGTTACAACACCCTTTTGTCCGGAAGTACGCAATTGAAACCTGCTACTTTCAGGAAGGCAGGCCTGAACTACAGGAACTTTAATATGTATAGCTTCTTTAACATTCATGGCAGGATCAACTATGAATACATCACCAATGCATTTATCAATAATCAGGAGCTAAATGGTATCGAAAATGTACTCCGTTCTGTCAATGCAAGGGATGCAAATCACATCACAAATGGATACGTAAGCATTGAAAAGCGACTTGATCATTTCAAAATCGGGGGCACTGTGAACATTTCAAAAAGGGTACTAACGAATCAGTTTGAAAGCCAGGTAATTCGAAATGATCATTTCACTCATCGTTATAACGTGAAAATATCTGCTCGCCCGTTCGAAAAGCTTTCCATTCGAGCTGGATACATGTTGTCTTCCAACAGGTATACTTCAGGATCGCTTACTAACCGATTTGTCAATCACCAGCCTCATGTAACAACCGAACTGAACCATAAGGGATTACAAATCGAAACAAAGTATACATTCAACAGGTATGTTAATCAAAGTCAAGCACAGGATAACTCATTTGATATCCTTGATGTATCTCTGAGCTATCGCAAACTGAAGAGTCCTTGGGAATTTAAAGTACGGGGAACCAATTTATTTGATACGCATGAGATCCGAAGGGATAGCTTTCGCAATAACCTAATCAGTACCTATACTTATGCGATTCAGCAACGTTATGGCCTGTTAACAGTGATGTATAGCTTGTAGCTTTTAACTACTATTCAGCTAGATTTTCCTAAAACATCCCTGCTTTACTTTGAACATGATGATTTACAAAATCAACAAAGCGTATGATTTATGACTAACTGCTATCCTACTAGTCTTAGTACTACACGATGAGGGAACAAAAAATTAGCATTGCTAAAAGTACCTGACTTGCTACTCTTCTTTATCTTCTTTAATTGTCACTGCACCTTCATTTTTCAATCGTTTGGACACGGCAAGAAATGGACCGGAAATCACTTCCTGGTCAAGTGTTACGCCTTCCAAAATTTCTATTCGTTCAAAATCAGAAATACCGGTTACCACTTCGGTTTGTATGGCTTTGCCTTCCAAGTGGACAAAAAGTACTTCTAGCAGGTCTTCATCTTTCACCTCTTTTTGTCCTTCTTCTTCATCCTTTTTTTCACTTGACTCGTCTTCCTTAGGACGCGTGGTGACAGAGGAAAGAGGCACACTGATGATGTCTTTTTTGGTTTCGGTTATGATGTCCACACTTGCCGTCATTCCGGGTTTAAATGGGTATTTTTCACGCTTTTCTTCGATTAAATCCTTATAAGATCCAGTCAAGATTTGGATATAAACTTCAAACTCTGTGACTGCATCTGCTGAGACCTTATCGTTGGCAGTATTTGCTATGTGAGTAACCACTCCTTTAAACGTTTTGTCAAGGTAAGAGTAAGAGTCTACATCAATCAGTGTGGTGTCCCCTTTACTGATTCGTATGATGTCATTTTCATTGACATCTACCTTAACTTCCATCCTGGACAGGTCTGCAATCCGTAGTACTTCCGTTCCCTGAAATTGTGAAGTTCCCAAAACCGTCTCTCCTATCTCTACCGGTAACTTCGATACAATGCCGCTCATGGGAGCTTTAATCTGGGTAAGTGCCAGGTTTTCTTTTGCTTCTTTTACGGAAGCCTTCGCACTTTCTACTACATACTGCGCTGCCTTTACACTTTGTTTTGCTGATTCATAATCTTGCTCGGCAACCTTAAAATTGACATCTGCCAGTTGGAAATCGGCCTCCGATATCACCTTTTCCTTGTACAGTTTTTCCTGACGCTTAAAGTCCTGAGTGGACTGTGTAAAGCTTGCCATCGCCCTGGCTTCATTGGATTTCATCTGAGCCAGATTGGCCAGCTGCTGGTTCAAAGTTGCTTGTGCCCGATCTCTGGCCGAGATAAAATTATCGGGACGGAGCTTGATCATCAAATCTCCTTTGGCTACTGAATCTCCCTCTTGCACTTTCAGTTCAATGACTTCGCCGGATACTTCCGGACTGATTCTCACTTCTGTAACGGGCTGAACGGTACCGGAAGCACTGACTTTTTCAATGATGGTGGATCTTTTTACAACAGCAACCTCTACCTCTATTTTACTCGAATTTCCGACCCAACCTTGAGATTTTCCTATGATTGCAAAGAGCAGTAGCGCTACGGTAGTGCCTCCCAGGATGTAAATGATACGATTTGAGGACTTTTTATTTTTTGCCATAAAACGTTTGTAGTATAGGGGTTGGTTTAAAATGATAATGGTTTTCCCTGGTAAAACTCGAGGACTTTCTGTCTGAAAATAAAGTCATATTTAGCCCGTGCTAAATCGGAGTTTGCCTGAAAAAGATTGTTGCCCGCAACTTGATAATCTGTAAAGTTAGCCGCACCCAGGTTGTACTGATTTTCTACAGATCTGAACGTTTCTTCCAAAGCGGTTACCTGTTTTTTAGAGGCTGAATACGTTTTTGAAGCCGCTACAGCGTTACGGTAAGCCGTTTCAATGGATTGATAGAGTGCGTTTCGCTCTTCTACTGCATTGATTTCTGCCTGCTGTACACCAATTTTCGCCCGCTGGATGTTCGCCCGGGTAGAAAATCCATTAAAAATAGGAATGGAAAGCCCTAATGAAACCGAATAGTTAAAATTGTCTGAATATTGGGTAGACAACGGAACTGTAGTTCCCTCACCAGTTGTTTCTACACTTGGTTCAACGATGGCTTCACCTGAAACAGTGGTAAATTGGGTGGTATCAAAACCTGAAATGGTGAAGTCATTTCGCCCAAATTGCTTAAGTTGATCTGAAAAGTTAGTGCTAAACCCCCCATTTAGTCCTAAACTTGGATAAAGTGCTCCTCTCGAAACCTGTAACCCGACGCCCGCACTCTGTACCCGTAAATCTGCACTTTTAATTTCTGGTTGATTTCCCATGGAAAACTGGTAGATTTCCTCTATTGAGCTTGAGGTTATTTTTTCCTGATCTTCTTCTACTTCTATTTCAGGCACGACGATGGCAATCTCTTCACCCGGAGGTAAAAGTAAAGATTGCTTTAAGTCCAGTCGGGCAAGGTCCAGGTTGTTTTCAGCATTGATCACGCTAACCTCATTGGTGGCTTGTTGGCTGACCAGCTGAAGCTCGTTGGAAATCGGCAATGCACCTGATGCCACAAGTTTTTTCGTACGGTCCAGTTGTTCCTCGCTTGATGCTAGTTGAAATTTTGCATTTTGAAGCAATTCCATATTCAAAATGACATTAAGATAGGTCAACGCCACGCTTAGCGAAATATCATTTATACTTCGTGCTACGTCTTGCTGACTAGCCGCTACATTGAGCTTATTTTGCCTGATGGTATTCGTAAGCTGTCTACCTTGAAATAGCGCCAAATTGCTACTTCCATTCAATCCGTTAAAATTGATGCGTTGATTAACGAAAAGGTTACTCGTTGGGTCAATAGCCCTACCCCAGTTAAACCCATAGTTTCCTCCGGCATTGAGCGTTGGGTATCGCTGCCCTTTCGACTGCATCAGGTCTACTTTGGATGAAGCCAGGTTCAGTTGGCTCCTCCTGACAGTCAGGTTATTTTCAATGGCTATTTCAATACAATCCTGAAGTGATAGTGATTTTTTTTCTTGTGCACGTATTGGATCAGGTTTCATGCACATGAGAAACAAAACAATAAAAAGAACTCGCATAAGCTGTTAATCAATGTTGGGGATATATAGTACGTTATGTACCCATTTCCTCTTTTTCAAATATTTAAGTGTTAATTCGTCAATGCCCGAATCCATCTCCAGAACTAAACATGCCTGATCGTCCTTTCCTTTTCTGGAAACGGTCATCGTCGCAATGTTACAGTCCTCATGGGATAAAACATCGGCAATATACGCCACGCTTCCTTTCACGTCATCCGCTTCAATAATCAAAGTATGGAGGCTGGCCGTAAAATTAGAATCAAAACCATTTACTTCTGTTATTCTAATGACACCACCACCTCTACTTTCTCCGAGAACCTGGATTTTCTTTTTCCCTTTTTTCGCCTTTATGTCTACAGAATTAGGATGAAAAAGAGAGGCACTTCCTATGGTCTTGAACGTGTACGAAAGACCGGCTTCTTTGGTTAACTCAAGCGCCATTTTTATTCGCTTATCGTCCGTTTTATAATTCATCAGACCTGCAAGGATTGCGCGGTTACTTCCATGGCCTTCATACGTACGTGCAAACGAATTGTAAAAAGTAATTTCTGCCTGATCCGGCGTAGAACCGAGTATTCGATTGGCCACACGTCCTATACGAACAACCCCGGCGGTATGCGAACTCGACGGACCGATCATAACGGGCCCTATCATATCAAAAATACCGCTTCGTTCTGCCATCTGTTTCTTAAGACAAATTCACTATATAAAAAGTTACACCGCAACCGCTGCTTTTATATGTGGATGTGGATCGTAATCGATGAGTTCGAAATCTTCGAACTTAAACTCAAAAAGATCCTTCACAGAAGGATTGATCTTCATGGTTGGCAAGTTTCTGGGAACCCTCGATAGTTGTAGCTGCGCCTGGTCTAAATGATTGTTGTATAAATGGGCATCTCCAAACGTATGTACAAAATCACCGGGAACTAAGTCACACACCTGAGCGATCATTAAGGTAAATAACGCGTAAGAGGCGATGTTAAAAGGGACTCCCAGGAAAACATCTGCACTACGCTGATATAGTTGACAACTTAATTTACCCTCCGCGACATAAAACTGAAATAATGTATGACATGGTGGAAGCGCCATATCATCAACATCTGCGACGTTCCATGCACTTACGATGTGCCTTCTCGAGTCCGGGTTGTTTTTAATGCCATCAATTAACTTTTTAATCTGATCTATTTTTCTTCCATCGGGTGTTTCCCAACTCCTCCACTGTACGCCATAAACCGGGCCCAGGTTTCCGTCTTCATCCGCCCACTCGTCCCATATTGACACACCATTTTCTTTCAAATACCGAATGTTCTGGTCTCCTTTCAGAAACCAGAGTAGTTCATGTATAATCGACCTCAGATGTAGCTTTTTTGTAGTCACACAAGGAAATCCCTTGCCCAAATCAAACCTCATCTGGTACCCAAATACACTCTTTGTCCCGGTTCCTGTCCGGTCAGACTTTTCTACTCCATCATCAATGATATGACGCATTAGATCTAAATACTGCTGCATGCTCAATCTTTTACCAAGTGGTAAAATTATATAACCCTTTGAAAAAACCACCTATCGGGCTAACTCTTCGTTACGGCAAAAAACATCGCAAACGTAGCCCCCTCTCTTCGCTAGTTAACACCTCATATTTGGAGCTTCAAACTGCGAGATAAAGACCGTTCTCAATAAGCCGTTCTACAAGAGAATCGTATTTCAAAGCATTGATTTCATATCAAAATCAAGTTTTAAAAAAGTCACGCTTTCCATCCTGTATAAATTGAAGATCTTCTAAGTTTTCTTCTAACTCCCCTCCCATACAACTGCACCTTTTAGATGAAAAGTAGCACTAGGTTGTATTCTACCATTCAAACGGCTTCTTTTGCGTCTGTACGTTTTACATTTTAAAATTAAGTCACCTGAACTCTTTTCTTGATCATTACATAAGCTGGCTGCAATCGAAAAAAGGCAAACGCATTACGTTGTCGATTTTCATCGCTTTCACGATACTTTTTGGTTGGAACCTCCAATACCTGGACGTTGATTTTGAGTTTGAAAAATTCTTTCCCAAAAATGATCCTGATAGCAGAGACTATGAAATACACAGAAAGCAATTCGGCTATGACAACGACTTTTTACTCATTGTTCTGGAAAGTGAAAATGGCATTTTCAATGCTTCGTTTCTAAAAAAGACACACCAATTTGAAACTTCTCTTTCCCAAATAAGTGGAATCGAACAAGTAGTATCACCTATCTCACAGAAACACCTGATTCATGGTCCTACCGGACTTCTCGCTTTTCCTCTGGTTCATGTTGAAGAGCCTGACAAACTAGCTCAGGATAGTATCAGGATTTTCTCCAGCCCTTTTTATGCGAGTTCATTTAGCATCGATAGAAAAGCCTACACGATTTACCTGGTACATGAACACTTTAGCGATCAGAAGCAAAGCGAAAAACTGGTAGAAGAGATCCAATCACTAGCAAAAACGGCTTCACTTGATTCCATCAAAATTGTTGGGAAATTGACTGCGCAAAATGTGTTTATCGAGTTTATTCAAAATGATTTTGGCAGGTATTTACTGGGTTCACTTATTCTT
>JBCCXH010000274.1:0-7318 GCA_039192005.1 Bacteroidota bacterium | reverse complement strand
ATCGAGATTCTTTACAATAAGAATTAAGATTTTCAAATTTTTCAAAACAAAATCATAGGTGACCGACGTTTAAGGCTGTTTTACTGCCTTGAATTCTTTAGGTGACATTCCGGTCACAGATTTAAAAGCATTGTAGAAAGAGACTTTATTCGCAAAACCGGACTCCAGCGCAATCGCTTCAATGGTGTAGTGATCATACTGCCCGCTTAAAAGTAATTCTTTGGCATGTTCTACTCTGAAGGAGTTTACGAAAGCGTTGAAATTTCCATTTCCATATCGATTGATGGACCTCGAAATAATTTTTTCATTTTGATTGAGCTTACTCGCTAGGTCAGAAACTTTTAAGTTTTTATTTAAGAAGAATCGCTCTTCTACTAACAGGCTAATAATTTTGTTGTATGTCTTTTTAACAACTTCCTCATCATAAGCTGCTTTAGGGCTTTTTTTGTCCAAAAGCCTTGATAAATGCAGCTTCTTCCCTCTTAGCCAAATAAGGATCACCCCAGAGATTGTTAAAAAAATAGCAGATGTTGTCCAATCCAAGCTTAACATTATTAGTAAAACAGTTTTAAAACTAATACCCCTGTGGAGTCCATAAAATCTTCTTTTTTACAGTTTGGTGGTTTCAATCTTTTTTACAATTTCTCGTTTTTAAGAGCAACTAAACTTGTAGTCCTCTTCATACTTAATATAGAGGGGTAGAAGTTTTCTTCTCCCCTCTTTTATTAGTACTATTCCAAGATATCCGGTGATTTTAGGTAAATCTTCACATAAAAAAACATGCTGTTTGTCAACTTATAGTGGACATCATGTACATTTGAAATGGATTTAATCCTCATAACCAGTATGAAAAAGCGAGATAATTGGGTAAATATCATAAACATCATACATTATGCATTCGATGATTTGATAAATGGCATTTGGCGGTTTTTATTGAGGAGACAAAACCGATTCAGGCACCACCATCACGAAGATTAGACAACAATAAGAAAGACATGTTCTCTTAAGTCGGCAGAAAAAGCCGACTTTTTTTTTGATTAAATTTTTAATCCAGAAGCAACCTTTATTTACCCCCGCGCATCTACCCCATGAAGACCAAAAATATGCTTCATATCAATAAGTCATTAACTGAAGAGGTACTACTAAAAGAGTGCAAAAAAGGAAAGGCATCTGCACAGAGAGGCTTGTATAATCGATTGGCCCCTAAGATGTTAGGTGTATGCGTACGATACATCAATGATGTCGACGAAGCTGAACACGTGATGATCGGCGGGATGGTTAAAGTATTTGAGAAACTGGGGCAGTTCCGGGGAGAAGGAAGTTTCGAAGGGTGGGTGAGGCGAATATTGGTTAATGAGTGCCTGATCTACATCAGGAAAAACAGGAACATGTCGTTGGAGAAAGAAATCGACGGGTACGTAGATGTAGTTGGTGGAGTGAACAACGATCGTTTGGAGACAGAAGACCTCCTCAAGATGATCAACATGCTACCGGTTGGCTATAAAACGGTATTTAACCTATATGCCATTGAAGGCTATAATCACGCTGAAATAGCGAAGATGCTCGACATCAGTGAAAATACCTCAAAATCGCAATTGAGTAGAGCGCGAAAATGGCTGCAAACAAAATTAACAGAAGTGGAAAGTGGACTGCAAAAAAAGATTGAATGATGGATGTAAATAAAGTAGATAGGCTCTTTCAGGAAAAGTTACACGGTTATGAAGTCAAACCTGAAGAGGATTCCTGGCTAGAGGTGAAAAAACAACTAGCTCCAAAACGTTATCGTGCAGTTTCGTATTGGGTAGCAGCAACCGTTTCATTTCTGATACTAAGTCTTTCGCTGGTCTGGTCTGGTCTTGATGTGGTAGAAGAGCATCAACAAATGGCAATTAATATAGACCACCCTGACAAGCAAGAAACTTTTAACTGGATGATCAGGAAAACAGAAAAATCAGGGGTGTCTGAAAGTAAACCTGGGCTAAGGGCTGGAAAGGAGTCAGGGATGGCTACCGTTTTATCACCCGAAAAGGAGAAACAAGCTCAAATGGAACTATTAGAGGTGGATAAAAAGCGGGCATTTGTCCAACAAGCTAATCTGGATGACTTAAAACCTTTAGCATTTGGTCACAAGGATGTGAGGCCAATAGACGAGAAGGAATCACAGATCAGGATTACCTACATCGCCTCCGAAGAACAAAACTTACAAAAGACGACGCAGCCCAATACCTTCAAAAGACTTCTGACTTTTGCAGGAAAAATTTCACCCGGAGAAGTGATCGGGGATATCAGGAACGCAAAGGATAGTTTTTTGAGCAATCGATTTAAATCGGAAAAAGACAGATCAAGTCTCTAAAAACAAGAAAAAGGGTAGTAAACTAATAAAAGGAAAAAGGATGAAATTAATAATTACGATGATCTTATCGATGACCGTCTGGTTCTCTTATGCCTTAAATAATGGAGATACGGTTATTATAGAATTGAACAATAGCAAGATTATTATTTACACAAAGACCAAAATGGATCTTGCAGATTTGGAAAACTACGACATCAACCGGATGATCAAAGATTTAAACACGCAACTAGATGATAGTGTAAAATACCTGCAAATAGATAGTGAGGAAGGAAAATCATACCTTAAGAAAGAAGACAACACCTATGCAGATAACGATCGGATTGACATAGATCTTGGTAACGTTCAGGTCGAAATAGATACTGATGAAATAAAAGATTTCGATGATGACTGGTCAGACCGCAAAAAATCAACCGAAATGGTCGAGCGAGCCAACCGAACCACCAATCATTTTAACATTGATCTTGGTGTCAACAACTGGTTGGAAAATGGAGACTTTCCTGATGCAAATGGAGCGAACTACTCAGTAAAACCCTGGGGTTCCTGGTACCTTGCCCTGAATAGTGTCAATAGAAGTTGGGTATTTGGGCCTGTTTTTTTAGAGTGGGGCGCCGGTGTAAGTTGGTACAGTTGGAAGCTGGACAATCCGGATTTTCGGATCACGGAGGGAGACGAGCGTGTTGAATTGGTTACGAACCCCGATGAGAATGGGATAAAGAGTAAACTGACTGCATCTTATGTTAATGTCCATTTGGTTCCTATGTTTGATTTTTCCGGGGGGAGAAGAAAATTGACAAAAATTGAGTCAAATGGGGTTCGAATCAAAAAATATTCCCGAAGAGGCTTCCGTTTTGGGGTAGGAGCGTACGCCGGGTATCGCTTAGGTAGCCATACGAAATTTAAGTTCAACGGAGATGGCAGCACAGAAAAAGACAGAGAACGGGACAACTATTTTCTGGAAAATTTCCGATATGGACTCCGTGCTCAAATTGGATGGAAAGAAGCAGAGTTTTTTGTCAACTACGACATGAACGAAGTCTTTTCATCTGGTAGAGGTCCTCAAAGTGCAGAGCTCAACGCGATAAGTTTTGGAGTCATTCTCTAGTTAACACTGCCGTCACGATAGAAAATAGGATTTCTATTCTACTTAGCGTAGGCACGAAAGTAAGCCGTTCTGTTGGCCTTGTTTGCAAGGCCTACATTTCCTTATAAAGTCTCCTGTCCCAGTTTTTGCCTTTCTTCTTTATCAAATTGGAGGTCTCGGATCATCTTATCCTGCGAAGGCCGCAAAAACGAAAACTGGACTAAGGCCAACAGGTAAGCGAGGATATAAATGAAGTTTAGCGACAACCACATCCCCAAAAGACTGATAATCGCACCTAGTTCCAACCATAAATACCTTTTGGTTTGAAACCCGAGGTAGCTAATGATTCGCTGCCTTAAGTCTTTGTGATTCGTGATCGTAGCAAGTTTTTCTTTCGCATGTCGCCAAACTAAGACAAACGTAGCGGCAATTAGTGGGATAGTGCCAACGTAAATGAAGATCAGGTAACGTTCACCCACAATCGGTTTTTGACTAAGACCGGAGTCAATATTTAAAAAAATCAACGCAAATGGGATAAGAGAAAAAGCAATGACCCCATGATACACAAGGTTAATTCTATGATGAAAATCAGGCCATGCTTTTAAGTTTCGGTACATCATCTAACAAAGAAGAGGATACATCTTTGTTATCACAAGAATTGTCGATAGAAACGTGTGTCCTGTCCATTACTCATCATGTTTTAATTAATTTAGGTGCTGTTATTGCTTCACTAAGGTGTATGAATATGATAATCAAATTAACAATCCGTCTACAACTCGTTCTATTCTTTTACCTGACGCTAATTGGTAGCACGACTTCCCAAAAGAAATTTTCACATACCAACAGCTCATTTACAGATCCAAGAGACGGAGAGACCTACGAGACCATTACGTTTATCAAAGAGTACGGCGACATCAAAGTAGAGCGTACATGGTACGCAGAGAACGTAAGGTATGACATCGAAGGCTCCTACTGTTACAACGATACAGAAGCATATTGTGAAAAATACGGGAGACTCTACAACTACACAGAAGCCAATGAAGCCTGCCCCGATGGGTGGCATGTGCCAACGATTAGAGAGTGGGCGCACCTTTTTGAGTTTTTTGGAGGAAGGCACAAGGCAGGCCAGTATTTGATATCCGGTGGCGAGAGCGACATGCACATGCTTTATGGTGGTTTTGGAGAACCGGGTACCAAGGACCATGTATTTAAAGACATCGCAAGAAGCGGCAACTGGTGGGACAATGAACTAAAAGGGGAAAACAGTGCCGGCATCATCACCCTAATAAAAGGTTCAGGAGAGATTTATCACGAAGTCATTGGCGACAAGCACAAACTCAGCTGTCGATGTGTGAAATTTCATGATTAAAACCCTGAAAACCCCTTATTTCTACTGCCCAACAAAAAACAAAGCATTCGCAAAAAGTAATTTGCCGCTTTCCCAGAAAGCTCTGAACAAGGGGTCATCTACGAAGTAAATGATTGAACCCTGACCTTTATTTTCGACCCCAAACGCAAGCGTGTTGGCCACGTCCTCTCGGACGTATTGACCTGCAAAACCACTAATCAGGCTGTTTTCACCTTTAATGATCCCGACATTCCCATCGTTCAGATAAGCAACCTTACCAGGTCGGGTTTTTAAGGTAAAGTAAGTGTTCTGATAACCAAACGCGAGGGGATGGCTGTTATCCAAATGCACCCGGAAAATGGCCTGAGTCAGTCGCTTTGCACCTTCACGCTCCCTGTCTTCAAATCGGATCAGGCGCAAACGTTCCTTTCGACTTTCTTCTTTCTTCTCGATTTCTTTTTTTTCTGCTTCAGAGGAGGCTGAAGATAACGATGTATGACCTCGATCTTTAAACGCATTCAAGGCCCCCTGCATCACAATGAGTTTACCTCCGTTTTCTACCCACGTCACGAGTTTTTTCATCTCCACTTTACCAAATGAACGGTAGCCTCCATTTGGCATAATGAGGACATCATAACCGGATAAGTTTACCTCATTTAGGTATTGGGTTCCCAATATAGTAAGCGGGTACTTTAGTTCCTGTTCCAGGTAGTGCCATACCGCTCCCGAAGAGAGTGAGGAAACATCGTCTCCTTTCAACATGGCTATTTTTGGTTTGTTAAGATACCGAACGCTGCTGCTCCCGATATCAGGTCCGGCATTCATAAACCCTGTTGGTAGAGGTGTCAATGAACGCTCAAATTTATTTGCCAATGAAACCACTTTATCATCAAAGTCCTTCCCAAGGTGAAGGTTGTCACGTTTGGCAATAATTAAACTTCCTCGATCGAAATAGTTTCTGCCAAAGCTAATGGAGCGATGAGTAAACCGTACTTTTATGTTATTCTTCAATAGACCGGAAAGAAAACGCGCGTCTTTTAAATGGGTCCATTTTGAAACATAAGCATAAGGACTCCCAGGAATGTTTTTACTAAACGGTGTAACGGTACTCGGTGTGACAGGAATCAGCTGTTCCGTTGCATAAGCTTGAATTCCGTACGCATAAGGGATGCTCCAAGCGGTTAAGTCATAAGATATGGAGTCGATCAACTTCGTTCGTGGCTCAAAAAGAACATGTGCTAAAGTGGCCTTAGGCTGATTTGTATTGATAATCAAGTCTTCGGCACGGGTAGTGAAAGCACGCTTTTTACCCGTGAAATAGTCAAAACCCTGGTAGCCTTTTTCAGAAGTTGTGCCATAAATAATATCATGTGCGTCCAGCCATTTTTTTAGCTGATTGAACGCATCGTGGTTACCATCGAATTTAAGTACGAATGTTTTGTATTTCAATCCCGGATGATCTCCAAAAAATTTTTCGAACTCCGTAAGTAGTCGGTCGTTGTTTTTCGAAGCGACTTCTATAGTAGAGAGTCCGGTGGTGTGATGGTGAATCAACCGGTCTTTCAGCGTGAGCGTGTCACCTTCCTGTTTGATAATTCCTAACCCGGCTCTACTGTGTCCGGCCTGTTCATACGTCATCCCAATGGCTCCACTATAGGTTGGGTACGTATCTCCGTAACTTGGATAAAGTAAATCGAAAAACTCTTTGGTGAAATAAAACCAGTTGTTCGCATCAAAATATCGCGCGTGGTTTTTTCCAATCTCTACTTGAAAATCCCGTTGAAAAGGCGTGATGAGCTCGTGAAAAGGCTGTGCTGCCGGAGCAAAGTAATAGGGGGAGTTGAAGAATTGCTCATGAAAGTCTGCATGTATTTGTGGTAACCATTGATTGTAGATTTTCAACCGTTGTTGTGTTTCTATCTGCGTTTGCCATGCCCAATCACGATTCAGATCAAATAAGTAATGGTTAGACCTGCCCCACGGTTCTCGCTCAAAATGTTCTATCGAATTAGGGTCTGGATTAAAAGGTAGGTTGCCATTTTCCCAGTAAAAATTAACATACCGCTCCCTTCCATCCGGGTTAATGCATGGGTCGATGATGACCAGGGTGTTTTTTAGCCAATCGCTCTTATCAGAACCTTCTTTTATCAACTCATAAATAGTGGCGATAGATGCTTCTGTAGCAGACGCCTCATTTCCGTGAACGTTATAACTCAACCAGACAACTCCAACGTTTTCAGAGGGAGTACCACTTAAAATGCCCGCTCGTTTTAAATTATCCGTTCGGATGGATTCCAGCTTGTCAATGTTTTCCTTACTGGATACAAACGCGAGGATCAAAGGCCGGTCCTCATATGTTTTTCCATACTGGACCAACTTAACCTGCTCGGTATTTTGGTCAATGTGGTCGAAATAGCTGACAACCTGATGGTACCTCGTAAACTTTTCTCCGAGTTCGTACCCAAGAAAGTCTTTCGGGCTTTGAAGTTGGGCCAGAACAACACATGGGTAAATGGCAATAAAAGAAAGAATGGCT
>JBCCXH010000273.1:0-7337 GCA_039192005.1 Bacteroidota bacterium | reverse complement strand
TCAACTACGAATACGCCTCCCGAAATCCGAAAGAAATTGAATTGATCCATGATAAGATCAGTGAAATAGATTTGAGTGGTACATCTGCAAATGAAAAAAAGGCCTATTTAATAAATGCCTACAATTTGCTTGTCATTTATCAGGTGATTGAGTCTTACCCGCTAAGCCGGCCGCTTGACAGGGAAGGTTTTTTTGATCAGGTAGAGTATCAGATTGATGGGAAACAGCTAACCCTCAATGAATTGGAATCAGATGTTTTATTCGGTGAGTTTAAAGATCCCAGGCTTCATTTTGCTTTAGCTTGTGCAGCGATGAGCTGCCCTAAACTTTACAACCTTGCCTTTCAACCGGAACGTATCGATGAGTTATTGGATGAGAGAACGCGACTGTCCATCAATGATGGAAGCTTCATTCGTGTGAACAAAGAGCTAAAGGAAGTACACCTTTCCAAAATTTTCGAATGGTACAAAAGTGATTTTGAACAGAAAGGGGAATCAGTTCTTGGATTCATTAACAGGTATCGGGTAGAGAAAATACCATCCGATTATAAGATCAAGCATTACGAATACGACTGGACGCTTAACGAGCGGAAATCTTAAATTATCAGGAACTTGCCAACACTTTCTGGAAAAGATGCGTAATTATGTGTTATGCGATCTTTATTGACCATCGGTGTCCTTGGTGTTGTCATCATGGCCTGGGTATTTATCCCTTCAGAAAATTTTACCAGTGATAAGATAAACGGAGTAAGTCTCGTTTCACCTCCCAGTGAAGTCTCTTCCGATAAAGTAGGAGAAGTGAAAAGAGTAAATGCCAACTGGGTAGCGGTTATTCCTTACGGTTTTTCGAGATCGGGACAGTCCTCTGTTACCTATGACCATTCTCGGCAATGGTGGGGAGAGAAGACAACAGGTGCAGGTATGTTGATCAACTATGCTAAAGACAAAGGCCTCAAAGTGATGATCAAACCGCACGTATGGGTCATGGGAGAAGGCTGGACAGGTGATTTTAAACTGGCATCAGAAAGTGAATGGAAGCAATGGGAAGCTGACTATACCGCTTATTTGTTGAATTACGCAAAAGTGGCAGATTCCCTTGGTGTTGATTTACTATGTGTGGGAACGGAGTACCGCACGCCAGCCAAAGAGCGTCCTGAGTTTTGGATCGGCCTTATTGAAAAAGTAAGGAAGGTGTACAAAGGTCCCATTACTTACGCCTCTAACTGGGATAATTACATGAACATCACCTGGTGGGATCAGGTAGATTACATTGGCATTGATGCTTATTTCCCGTTGGCAGAGGGAGATAGCCCATCACTGGAAGAAATCAAGAAGGGGTGGGAGCCGCTGCATGCTGATTTGCATAACCTGTCTCTTAAATGGGAGAGACCGATCCTTTTTACGGAATATGGTTTCCAAAGTGCGGATGGTGCCGCGGGAAAACATTGGGAAGTCAATAAGTCGTTGGAGTATGCAAATATGGAAATCCAACGTAAAGCATATGAAGCTACCTTTGCGTCTTTCTGGAACGATGCCTGGTTTGCAGGCGGTTTTTTGTGGAAATGGCACCTGACAAACAGGGGAGTATCACGCAACAAAACAAGGTTCACCCCACAAGGTAAATCCGCAGAAAAAACCATTGCTAAGTGGTATGGAAAAAGCAATTAAATTAGACCCAAAAACCGATGACTATGAGCGAACGAGGTAAAGTAGAAGACGTATTCTCTGAGTTGGGAAAGAAGATAGACCAGTTGATCAGTGAAACCAAACGTGCTGGTAATAATATATCTGACGAAGCGGAGAAAAAAATTCATGATCTCAAAGACCAGAAGGAAAAACTGGAACAGGAGTTTAAGGGATATACGCATTCAACTGGTGAAAAGTGGGAAAATGCCAAGACGCATTTAAACGATGCTGCAACGGAAATACGAAAGGCCTTTGAAGCGATGTTCAAAAAAGCGGATTAAATCCTTTCTAAAACTTTTTTGATTAATTCATCTATTGTCTTGTTCGGATTTTTCGAAAAAGTTTTTCGAATCCTGTTCGCCAGGATAGCGTTTAGGCTCAGGACTTCATGGCCCAGGAGTTTTCCAAAAGCATAGTATCCTGAAGTTTCCATCTCCAGGTTGGTAAGCCAGACGCCCTCGTAGTTAAAATAGTTTAACCGTTTAATCATATCCTTATACTGGATAGGTACCCGTATCTCCCGTCCTTGCGGTGCATAGAAGCCAGGACAGGTGACCGTGTTTCCAATAACCGTACAGTCCCGAAATTTATCTAAAAGCGTGTCAGAGCCTTTAAAACAATAGGGAGTGTACTCCAGGTCTAACGTCTCTTTTAGCTTTTTTGCAAGCTGCTTCTCCAGCCCCTTTTGCTTGTATTGGTAAAAATGCATAAGCGGGTCCAGGCCAAAAGCATACTCGGAGGCCAGGTGCGTCCCGATTCTTAAGTCCTCCTGAATGGCTCCCGAGGTACCTACACGAATGATTTGAAGTTTCCTCTTTCTCGCTCTGGGTTCTCTCTTTTCAAAATCTATGTTATGGATGGCATCAAGTTCATGCATCAGGATTTCGATGTTTCCCGTCCCCATCCCTGAACTAATTACGGTAATGCGTTTGCCCTGATACTTTCCTGTTTGTGTAATGAACTCTCTTTTGTTCATTTCAAAATCAATCGAATCGAAAAACTGAGAGACGCGATGCACCCTGCCCGGATCTCCGACCACGATGATCTTATCGGAAATATCCTTTGGCTTAAGATTTAGATGATAGATGCTTCCATCTTTATTTTTGATTAGATCAGTCTCAGCATAAGATGGAGGCATTCCAGATGGTTAAAGATTAAAATACCCGTTAAAGGTAATCAGTTTAATACCATTAATTCATTAAAATATTAAAGCGAAGTCTATACATAGGGTACTATTAAGGTCATCTCCGCTTTAGAGCGGCTTTTTCGCCCTTTTTGATCCCTTATATGGATTGTATCCATTCATCTTTTTCTGATAAAAACCACTTCCGTCGTATGGACGCGTGTCAGGGTTGTTCATACATTCTTCCGAACAGCACCCTTTATATATTTTAGCCCCTTCTTCACTCATGGGAATGTGGGCGTTACAGTGAGGATTTGCACAATTGACCATCCGATCAGAAGGCTTTCCTGTAACGTAGCATTTGGAAAGGACGGTAGGGTTTACCGAGTTGACTTCTTTTACAATCCGATTATCAAACACGTAGCATTTCCCTTCGAAATCTTCACCATCTGCTTCCAGCCCGTACTTAATGATTCCACCATGAAGTTGATACACGTTTTCAAAACCCTGTTCCAAAAGGTATGCACTGGCTTTTTCACATTTGATGCCCCCTGTACAGTACGTTATGATTTTCTTTTTTTTGTAGGCTTCAAGTTCACTTATTTTCTCCGGAAAGTCCCTGAAGTTATCAAGGTCCAGTGTGACAGCGTTCTTAAACTTGCCAATCATGTGTTCATAATTGGACCTGACATCCAAAATAATTGTATCCTCGTCTTCTTCTTTGAGAATCTTTCTAAACGCTTCCGGTTCTACGTATTCACCGGTTTTTAGGGTAGGATTTACTTGTTTGAGTGAGGAATGAACGATTTCCGGTTTTAGACGAACATGCATTTTTTCAAAAGCCGGCTGTTCACTTACATCAACTTTAAATTCAATGGTAGCGAACCGAGGGTCTGACTTAACCTTTTCAATGTATTTTTCACATGATTCTTTCGAGCCGGAGACCGTGCCGTTCAGGCCTTCTGATGCTACGATGATCCGACCTCTAAGTTCAAGGTCTAAACATAATTGATGATGCTCGTCCCTGAACACTTCAGGGTTTTCAATTTGCGTATAGCAGTAATAGAGTAAAATATAATAGTTCATACTAACCGGGTCCTGTTTCAGCAGGATGTTAAATGAAAGACAAAATTAATACGTAATAGCGGATACTCGCTATTTACTTACCTCCACAGCTGGGTTGCCAAAAACCGTTTGGTTAGCCGGCACATCACCAACTACCACAGAACCTGCACCTATCCGTGCATTTTTTCCTATGGTGACCCCGGACACAATTGTCACTCCTGATCCGATAAACGCACCCTCCTCAATTTTTACTTTTGAGTTAACAATTGAACCAGAACCGATTTGTACAAAATCGGATACTTCAACTTCTTGCTCAATGATCACTCCTGAGTTGATGAGGGTATGTTGTCCAATGGTTGAATCATTTGCTAAAATGACACCTGCATTGATGAAGTTTCCATGGCTCATACGCATGGAGTCCGATACAATGGCCGTTTGGTGGATGGCATTGATTGGCATGACTTTTTTCGCATCGTTAAGGTGCTCGACGAGGTCCTTTCGAAGGTTATTATCATCAGTTGCTATGAATGCTTCACATTTCTTCCCGATTAACTCTAAAAAGCTAGCGTTATCAGTAGACCCAAGAACAGGGACGTCATTAATTTCTTTGTTATGCGTTTCTTCATCGTCGTCCAGAAATCCATAGACAATGATTTGATTGCTGTTGAAAATTTCTAATGCGGCCTTCGCCAATCCTTTGGCTCCAAATATCAATACAGGTTTTTCCATCCTTAATTTATTAACGGGGCCGCAAAATTAGTGATTATCAAGTGGTTTGTGAAGTAAGTATTGAAAAGGTAAAATGCTGACCATAAGAAAGAGAAAAGGAAGGAACGCATTGCGATACCTGACAAGCGATCCGAAGTTGGGCGTGGTCATTGCTAAGAGAGAAGCTAATAATAGAATAGAGAAAGCGGCAGGTCCGATGAGTTGCCAATCGATTTTGGCTTTGTCTTTTAACACTAACAGAACAGTAAAAATAGTGAGTGTTGCGAGTAAGAAGTTTTCTATTTGATGAAGCAATCCCCAAGGAGAGACTTTTTCATGGATAGCCGGTCGAAATAGACCGGTATAGATAGATTTGGGAATCACCCTTATAACAGAAGATACATCAGGCTTAGCAATTTCTAAATCAACTCTCTTTTCGGATTCGGTATTTTTGAGGATGGCCTGGTTGTTTTCATAGATGGTCTGAGATAAACGTCCCAAGGTGAGGTAAGGGTGGATGTTTTGCACTAAGAAGAGTGTGAGGCAAACGATGCCGACCGCCATTGGCCATCGGGTTAATTTACCCATTCTCCTGGTCAAACAAATAGCTGTAAGTCCACCAATGAAAGAAACATAAGCGATCAGGAGGTAGTGCTTGATGTTGAAAAGTAATACCAGCGAGCCCAGAGCCAAAATGATTTGAGCGCCGTTGATTTTGCGTTTTTGGTAGATGGAAAGGGTAATCGACACTAAAAAGACCAGCGAAGCATTTGTTAAGGTTCCTTTTAAGACTCCCGATGACCAGAAGGTGACGGTGGGCATAAATAAGAAAATCCCTGTAACAATGAGTTCTTTTCCAGGAAAGAGCCTGTTGAAACGACCGACAAAATAACAATACGAGTAGAAACTAATACAGGATAAGTAGAGACCTGTGAGCCAATAAGATCCTCCGGTCACCCAAATAAGTGGAACCAAGCAGGTACTGAAGAATGTGACCCTTGGTTGATTAATAGCGATATGCCCGCCTGAGAGTATTTCCTTACCAAACTTGAAGTACGTAAAACTATCCGATGATCCATATTCGTACATAAAAACCAAACCCAGAACGATACCGGCACTCAGCTTATAGCCGAGAGCTGACCAGTAGACCAGAGCGTTAAGGTCTGAAAATACATGACGATGCAAAAAGTAACTCAATAGAAGAATGAAAATGATGTTTCCAATCCAGTAAGTCACTTTCTTAAAATTTCAAATCCGACATTGCAATGGAGGCACCTTCTTCTTTCGCAATACTCATTAAAAAGTTGTATCAACCCCTGGGATTCAAAAGCATTGCCTGGGACCCTTCCTAAGTGCTGCCATTTTTTTGTGATTCTATTTTTTTCAGGTGGAGTGATTTCCAATAGTCGGAGTGCGTTGTCTTTGTGTAGTTGGTCTCCTGAGTAATTGGAGTAGGCAAATAAAAGCGGACAGATTGTATTGATGATGATGTTGTCGATACTCATCCTTCCCAACGCTTTTGGTTTTGGTGCACTTTCCTTTCCAAAATCATAATGAGTAGACCAATAGTCGCTGATATTCAGTTTAAAGCCATCCACTAATGCCTTAGGGTCAGAGATTTGAATAAGCTCAGCAAAAAGTTGAGGTTTCTTATGAAATAAAGACGCTACTTGCGCAAGGCGGATACACGGAAAGTTCTGAGGTCTCATTTTTGAGAATTTCCATGAAGACCTGGAGAGCCTTTTCTCTAGCTTGTGTTTTTGTTTGAGATAGCCATACTCCCTGGCGAGCGTTTCCTGGTAGGAATCTGTCACCTCATCTAAAAAACCTGCCTGGCCGAAAAGTAAGGATTCCAAAAGCAAAGGCTGGCTGCTATACTTGGCAATAAGGTGATAAGGTAAGCTTTCCGCAAGCATTGAAAAACTTCGCTTGTTAGTGGAAAACCCAAAATTTTTCATAATTGCCCGGTACGTCACACTTTCCCAGTGATTCTTACTTTCCTTCAGCAATCTGTAGATGTCATGTGCTTTTTGATTCATCCGCTCAGAAGTTGATTTATCCACCATGTTGCGGAAGGTAATAGGAGAAACGTTGTTCAAGTGATTGCTACATACTATTTCGAGGTGATTAGCCATCAGTGATTGGTAGTTTTCGACCAATTCCGTAGCTATGTAGTTCCGAAGTTCTAACGTAGGCAGTACTGCTTCCTTTATTTTAATCGGGACATCATGTTCCCATACGACATGCAGGATCACGTTCTCATAAGAGGGATTAACCTGATGTTGGTGTCTCATCCAATCGGATGATTTAACGTGGACTTCTACATGACCAGCCCATTCTATAGTGCCTATTTTGATTCTTGCTTCTTCAAAATCAGGACCCGAGTCGAAGTTATGAATGCCCGTATCAAATACGGAAAGGGTATCTCCGTCCGTAGTACGTAACATCTGCGGCTGAAATTTTTGAAATTTCCATACGTACTGAAGGAAGTCTTCATCCATTAGACAATTCTAATGGAAAATAAACTAAATTCTTTTCAGTTGACGGGACATTTCGATCTGAAGCTTTTTAGCCTCTTCGCCTGCTGCCTCTGCAAACTTTTCCGTGGCGTCTGCATAAATGATGGACCTGGAAGAATTGACTAAGAGCCCGCATTGCTTGGTCATGCCAAATTTGCAGACACTTTCCAGATCGCCACCTTGCGCCCCTACACCTGGGATCAAAAGAAAGTTGTGTGGAATCAGTCTTCTGATATT
>JBCCXH010000272.1:0-7391 GCA_039192005.1 Bacteroidota bacterium | reverse complement strand
AGGTGTGTTTTTTGGGTCAAAGTGAAACAGCGAGCTTTTTACGCAAAACACAATCAATAAGTGAAAGCTATTATAATAGTTAACAATTGTATATATTCCGTTGTTAACTATTTTAACTAATTAATTGACGGAAAAGCTGGTTCCCTCACTCAATCGCCTTATTTATCACTAATTCGACCTGATGGATTCACGGGAAAATCACATTTATTACATCCTGGCCTTAGCCGTTTCTATTGGCCTGGTCTTTCATGGGGCCTCTTTTCTCACCACACTCAATGATACCTACGATATTTTCGTCCATATTTTCTTTGGGGACCATTACCGCCGGAGTTGGTTCGACCCCTGGGAGCCTAAGTGGTATACCGGGTTTAGCCTGATCAGCTATCCTCCTATGGTGCATCAATTGATTGCGCTACTCTCGTTCATCAGTGGGTTAAAATTTGCAGCCTACATTCTGGCGTTTTGCATCGTCGCCTTGTATGTGACCGGTTCCTATCGCTTTTCAAAGCTGATCAGTGGCAACAAAGAGTCAGCGGCTTACTCTGCTTTGGTCGCGGTCTTCCTACCCAGCGTCATCGAAGCTTTCCATGTGTTTGGGCAGATTCCGATGATGATGGGAATCAGCTGGTTGCTTCATGCACTGCCGGAAATCTTCCAATACGTCCGTTTCGGTAAGATCAGGCACTATTTCAGCGGCATCAGCTTAATAGCGGTGGCTGTATGTTCACACCACGTCACCCCCATTTTCGGAATGGTTTTCTTTGTCGTGCCGCTCATGGCGACAGCAGTGATGGACGGTGCCAAAGAAGAAGCAGGCTCCTATAAAGCCATTGGACTGTTACTTTTCATTAAGTACGTAAAAAAGTTTATTGGGAGGATTGTCTTCTTTGGCGGATCTACGGTCTTTGTCGCTGTCTTCGTGATCCTTCCCTACTGGATCTGGTCCAAGAGCGATCCCATTGCGCAGGTTCCTATACCTCACGGCTCCCGTGACAACTTCATTGAGGTGTTCAGTTCGGGGCTGGTCTTTTTCATTCTTCCCTGGGGCTTTCTGCTGCTGATGTTGCCCTTCTATTTCTACCGATTTTTTTCCAAGCGAAACATTTTCCTGGGGCTGTCCTTTACCATGCTTTTTATCCTGGGGACGGGTGGGACGACACCGATCACCAAGATGCTTCTCGGTGAAAATGCGTTTAACATCCTGACGCTGGAGCGGTTTACCTTTTGGGCGACCATCTACGCCATGCCGATGACGGGCGAGTTCCTCTGGCGGTTCACGAAAGGTGACATTTTCAGAAAGATCATGCTCCGCCGAAACACCACGGTCCACTCCTTGTACACGGCTATTTTAATTATTTGCATTTTCTTCAGTGCGGGGTTTACCACCAACCTGAGCTTTTTCCGGCCCTTACAGCCAGACCCGATCAACCTCATACCCCTAAAAAACTTTCTGAAAAGTGATAAACACGATAAATGGCGGTTTCTCACGCTTGGGTTTGGGGACCAGATGGCCTGGCTTTCCAGTAATACCGATGCACTGACCATCGATGGAAACTACCACTCGGCCAGGCGGGTGCCAGAGTTGACCACACGGGCCATTGAGCGGCTGGAAAACTCCAAGTATCGAGGGATAGAGGGCATTGTCACCTTACAACAGTTTTTAAGTACACCCGAAACCTTTCACCTGAAGTACATTCTCTCCAACGATAAGTTCTACGATCCCATTCTCTACTTTTCCGGGTGGCATCGTGTCAAATTACTGCCCAATGGGATCATGGTATGGGAGCGGTCCGACGTGTCCAGCCTGCCGGCGATCCTTCCTAAAAAAGACATCCCTACCTTTCAAAAAGTGATGTGGGGAGTCATACCCATGACCATGCTTTTCTTTGCATTTTTCTTTAACGTACAGATTCACTGGGTGAGGCACGTACTGGGACGGTCCAAGGACCCGGATTTTTCCAATCCGGAAGAGCTTCGCGAGATCATCGAGCCGATTTTCTATCAGGTCATTAAGTACTGGATTGTCATGATTTTGACCCTTGCACTTATTTTGATTGCCAACCTGTACTGGGTGAACATCAAACAAACCGGACACGAGCGGGTGGTCACTTCCTATTACGATGCGCTGGATTTCAAGCGCTTCATCGAGGCCCATTCGTTTTTGGACCCATCAGAAAACATTTCGTTGGATTACTTTCTTTTGGAAATCTCCGTTACCGACGGGCTATTGGATTCCTATGGGAAAATAAACAACATCGTGCATCGAACGCTGGAGAAACGAGAAGATTATGCCAAAATAGAGACGAAACTTGAGTACGTCACCCCAATGAAAACGGTCTTTCGAACGGAGGTAAACGAAGTCATAAAAAAGGGGTGGAAATGGTACATCAAACCCACTACTACTCATAACTACATTCCTACTGACCAATTTTCCATCGTCAGTAAAAATCATTTTATTAATCAAGGGCGGAGGACGATCACCACAGAAGAAACCTTCCATGAAGACGTATTGGACCGGCCGGTGACCATCGTGAGACAAGCCAGGCTCATCAAGCGGGATACTTCATACCACGTGGTGGGGCTGTTGCAAAACCTGGATAGCTACCCGGTGGACTTGACCATCAAAGCCTCCTTGTTGGATTCGATGGACAATCAAATCACCAGCTACTATGACCAATACGACCTGGTGCATAAGCTGATGCCCAAAGAAGTGACCGGCTTTCGGATTGACTTTGAAGATGTGAAATGGATTTTCCCGGACAAGGACCAAAAGAAAAAGATGACGCCTACTTCGTTTAAAATAGAAGTACTGGGATCGGTGATCAACCAGGACCTGTATAAAAAAGTGGTGGTGCAGGAAGTAGCTGCAAATGGCGATGAGGTACGAGGTAAGCTTTATAATTATGGAGAGATGACGTCTACCGTCACGCAGATTGTCCAATCACACTTTGATCAAAAGAAAAACCTGATGTGGGTTGAAACCAACCTGACGGATGAGAGTGTGTTTCCAAAGAAAAGAGCCCCCTTTTCGTTTCAGCCCGATCCACTTGAGTGCCTGGAAGTAATAGAACCACTAAAAAAGCCGATGATCAAAATCAACGGGCTGGACAATGAGGACATCACCCGAAAATATCAACCTGAAAACATTCGCGAGTCCGGGCTCTTTTTTTCATTACGTCCTGATACCTACACCATCTTCAGTTTGAACAATTTCATAGGAAATCCTGCACCATTTTGACACGTAAAGTACCTTTCGTTTTCCTTTTATGGTGGCTACCCCGCTACCTCTTTGCCCAGGTCATACAAATAGCACCTAGCTACACAGCCGGAGCACCCATCTCATTGAGCTATGAAAAAGCAGACGACCAGGCTTTCCTTCAAATTGGGCATTCGTATGGCAGCATGCTGTTGAAAGGGGAAGTAAAAGAGGGGAAAACCATTTTTTCTTTACCAGAAGTAGTTACGAAGAAAAAAGGAATTCTTACCTTTCAGTTATACAGCAATAAAGACATGATCTGGTCCGGCAAGACACTGATTCAGCCTGATACAAGCACCCAACACATTGAGCCTTATTGTGGGCCCAAACATCTGGTCGTGGGTAGAGGGGACTTTTCTGTACTTACTGCCTCTATCCTGGATAAGCATGACAACCCTTATCCTCCGGGCAAACAGGTAAGGGTGCATACATTGGTCAATAATCAGGAAAATGTAACAGGAGTGCCTACCGATGGGTTGCTGGGGTTTACGAGGGTGTATGCTCCCGAAAATACTGGTTACGGAGCGGTCAGCGTACAGGAAGGAAAGGCCTTTTCCAAAGAGTTTCGACTGGATTTTTACGCCATAGCGCCGTCAGATTTCACGATCTCATACAAGCGACAACATACCTATGCTGATGGCAATCAACTGGTCACCCTGACTACCTCTACCATTAAAGACGCATATAGCAACACCGTAGAGAATGGCACATTGGTCTATTTTCAAATAAAAGATCACCTTAATCAGTATTCCTTTGCATCCGGAGAGACCATCGATGGCGTGGCACACATCGAAGTGCCTGCCCCCAACTACCCTACGCAATGGGATGTCACTTCATACGTCTCCTACTATGCGAAGACCCGGCCCATCCGATTGAAATTTGCCCAGGCCTTTGAAAACCTCCCCGTACTGGCAGATAGCGAAGGCATCAAAATAGGCCCGATCATCGGCTTTATGGGGCAGTTTCCCAAAAATGGGATGTTGGTCGAGTTAGTACTAAAGCAGAAAGACACCGTTTCGTACCTGCTAAAGTTGGACGATGGCCGCGCATTTTTTGATTATAAAAAGCGACTCATAACTCCTGGCGACTACAGCGCGACGATCTCCTTGGGCACGCTTATTCATGACCTAACCGTATGTGTGGATGAGTGAGCATAAGTCCGGTTTGCCGATTTTCTACCTGTTGTTGTCGTTCATCATCCTGTTTATTCTGTCATTTTCCGGGATTTCCAAGATATTGGCATTTTTTAAGTCAGGTGCGGACCCGAAGCAGATACTGATGTTAGGCACGGAGGTCGTCAATGACTACTATCAGCCTGTTGTTAAATGGGAATATCCGTACTACAACAAGGGCCGACCCATGGAGACGGCTACGCTTAAAAAAATATCACGGGATTATGTGGCTTCTTTTTATCATCAGTTTCAGGCGTTGAAATCTGGCAACCCTAAAGGGCTGCACGACTACTTCACTGAAAAACCCCGGGAGCACATGAAGCAGCTCGTGGCGTGGCATTACGATAAGAAACAGCTCGTTTCAGGGACGACGATTTCACATCATCCCCGACTGGACTACTATTCGGAAGACGGCACCATTGCTTCGCTTACCGATCAGGTCATCAGCTATCAGATTCAGTCCTACCCGGACCGACCTGCCCATCGGTTTTACGATACTTCCGACTATCGGGTCATGCTCTTGCTGGAAGACAATTTTTGGCGGGTGCGGCACAAGGTAAAAGGTACTTTTCTTGACTGGCGAAGCAGGCCGCTATCATCAGACACGATTAAAAAAGTACGCATTTCCAAGGGAAAGTTGCTGGTAGAAGATCAGCCGTTCTATATGAAGGGCATCAACTACTACCCCCAATCACATCCCTGGCAGGAGATGTGGGAATCTTTTGATTCCATTGACTTTGAACAGGACTTTCAGTTGCTTCGGTCAATGGGGTTCAATACCATCCGCATCTTCGTTCCTTTCAAAGATTTTGGTGGGGCTCAGGTGAAAGGAGAAGCGATAGCGGACTTGCTTCAGCTGATGAACATGGCCGATGCGTGCAACCTGATGGTAGTGGTGACGCTTTTTGATTTTTTTCTGGGCTACCCGGTGGAGGAATGGACACTTTCAGACCGTCATGCAGAAAAGGTGACAAAAGCGGTGAGGCATCATCCCGCTTTGCTGGCATGGGACCTGAAAAATGAGCCGGACCTGGATTTTGAACAGTCAGGAGAAGAGGAAGTAAAAGCCTGGCTTCAGTTCATGGCCAAGCGCATCAAGCAATTCGATCCGTCCACGCCCATCACCGTTGGGTGGAGTCAGCCGGAGCAATTAGAAAACCTGAAGGAAGAACTGGACCTGCTGTCATTTCATTTTTACAGGGACCCGAAAGAGCTCGCAACATTTATGAAAGAGAAAAGGTATGAAAAACCCCTTTTTCTTGGGGAGACTGGCAGCCATAGCTTTAGCAAGTGGTGGTATCCCTTTAGCAGAGATGCCGAAGAGCAGATGGTGTATTACCAACAAATCGCCGATATCATTTCTCGTTATCGGCTGAACTATGCCTTTTGGACCCTATACGATTTTGTTCATGTCCCTTCCAATGTTGCAGGGCGGATGCCCTGGAAAAAAGGTCCCCAAAAAGCATACGGTTTGATCGACCCGAAAAATCAGCGAAAACCAACATTTCAGTTTATGAAAGATTTCAATAACCGTAACCCGTCTACGCAATGAAAAACAACCTCAAAGTGGGCCTGGTCACTCCTTTTCCGCCCAGTAAAACCACGCTCAACGAATATGGCTATCACCTCGCGAAACACCTGGCCAATAAAGAAGAGATAGACGACTTGCAGTTGTTTGTCGAGTACCTTCCCGACCACGAGGTGGCCTATGAACAGCAGCATGAAAAACAGACGATCGTCCCCTGCTGGCAATTCAATAAAAAAAGCAATCCATTTAAGATTTTGAAAGCAGTCCGGGCCAACAGGCCGGATGTGGTCATCATCAACTTACAGTTTTTACTGTTTGGAGACAGCAAAATAGCTGCTGCGCTGGGGCTAATGCTCCCCATCTTTTTACGCTTGTATCGCTTCAAGGTCATCGTCTTGTTGCATAACATCATGGAAGAGGTAGACCTGGACAAAGCCGGCTTTACGAAAAACCCGGTGCTCAAAACAATTTATGGCCTGATCGGCAATGTCCTGACACGGCTGATTTTAAAAGCCAACCTGGTAGGTGTGACCATTGAGAAGTATGTGGACGTCTTAAAGACGAAATACAAAAAGAATAACATCGTGCTATTGCCTCATGGCTCATTTGAAGTCCCCGAGGAGCCGGATTATCTCCTGCCGGATGGGCCGTACAAAATCATGACGTTTGGAAAGTTTGGTACCTACAAAAAGGTCGAGGTGCTGATCGAAGCCGTAGAGATCGTTCGGTCCCGAACGGATCTGGACATGGAAATTGTGGTGGCTGGCACGGACAACCCCAACGTAAAGGGTTACCTGGATGGGGTAAAGGAACAATACAAGCAAGTGCAGGACCTGCACTTTACGGGATACGTAGCAGAGGAAGACGTCCCCACTATTTTTCGGGAGTCTGCCATTGTGGTGTTTCCTTATACCTCTACGACGGGTAGCTCCGGGGTGCTCCATCAGGCCGGTAGCTATGGCAAGGCGGTGATCCTGACCAACCTGGGCGACCTCGCGTTACTGGTAAAAGAAGAAGGGTACCGGGGAGAGTTTTTTGAGCCCGAAGACAAAGAAAGCTTGGCACAGGCCATTATTAAATTACTTGAAGACCCGAAGTATCGTCATGAAATAGAAGAAGCCAACTTCCGCGCGGCCTCTTCCCTGAGCATGATGGACATTGCGGACTGGTACCTCATCCACATCGAAAAGTTGTTAGGGGGTTACGAACCCGAGCCCAAACCAGAGGAAGCCGTAGTAGCAGAATAGGCAGGATCATGGAGTCCATGAGGGGTTGATTTGAGCATGGATGATAAACTGACCTGTCGTTTTTTACTACAGGTAGGGGTGGCTCAAAAAAAGATGAATGGCTAATTTACGCTTGCAAGTAACAGGGTGCTTATTAAAAAAAATAAATTACCAAATAAAAGAATGTAGTGCGGGAACCGAAAGGCCGT
>JBCCXH010000271.1:0-7394 GCA_039192005.1 Bacteroidota bacterium | reverse complement strand
ATTTTCTTTTGATTCGAAAACCTGCGTTATGAAAAAAGTCTTGATAATTGAAGATGACCTCGAAATCATCAACCTTTTAGAAATTCATCTAAAAGATTTGTCCTGTGAAGTGATGAGAGCCACGGATGGGTTGGAAGGTCTCCAATTGGCAACCTCCGAAGCGCCTGACTTGATCATTCTTGATATTGCTTTGCCCTCTATGGATGGGATACAGGTCTGTCAAAAGATCCGAGCATCACACAATATGCCCATTATGATGTTAACGGCTAAATCAGAAGAAATTGACCGGGTACTAGGCCTAGAGGTGGGAGCGGATGATTACATCACGAAACCATTTAGTATAAGGGAATTTATCGCGAGGGTCAAAGCGATTTTCAGAAGGACCAAATTCATTGAAGACAGTCTGTCTGCCAATAATGCGTCACCTCAAATCTCCTTTGATAACCTGGCCATAGATGTAGAAAAAAGAAAGGTGATGATCGGGGAGAACAGGATAGAACTTTCCCCCAAAGAGTTTGAGCTGCTTGTATTGATGGCTACTCACCCTGGCAAGAGTTATACCCGAGGAGACTTGCTGAAAATCATTTGGGGGTACGATTTTGATGGGTATGAACATACGGTCAACTCCCACATCAATCGATTAAGAGCGAAAATTGAGCCCGACATGAACGAGCCCAAGTTCATTTTGACAACATGGGGAGTAGGGTATAAATTCAACGAAGAGCTATGAGCAGAAGTAAAACACTAAGCAATCGTCTCATTACCAAACTAGGACTGGCCTTTTTCTTATTGGTCGTCTTGATGGGGGCATCCTATATTTTGATCACGGCTTACCTGACCAATAAGCATTTTGAAGAAAGGTCTCAAAAACTGAATGCTAAACTAGCCAATCACCTGATCGAGGAGAAGTTTAAGGGAAACTCACCATTTCAAAGTGACGGAGAGATAAACAAGCCTTTGTTTGGAGATCTTATGCACGATATGATGGCGGTAAACAGAGGTATTGAGGTGTACTTACTGGATAGTTTAGGAAAGATATTGTACTCCGTAGTCCTTGATCACGATGATCCGGATAATCCGGCACAGTTTGTTGACTTAAGCCCCATCGACAAGTTTATTTCATGCGAAGGAAGCCAATACATATTGGGTGATGATCCGAGGAATAAAGGGCAAAAGAAGATTTTCTCCTCGGCAAAGTTTAAAGAAAATGATAAAGAAGGATACATCTACATTGTATTAGCGGGACAGGAGTTGGAAAGTTTATCTGAAACGTTATTTGCAGGTTATTTCACCAAACTGGGGCTAGGTGCATCCATCCTCACGATGGTTTTTGTATTTGGCCTCGGGCTGCTCAGTTTTTGGTTTTTGACCAGAAATCTTAGATCCATTATAGACACAGTCAAGCGGTTCAGGGAAGGAGACATGGAGATAAGAATTGAAGATCCCGAGAAAAGTGACCTGTCTATGTTAGCGATTAACTTCAATGAAATGGCAGACACAATCGCAAGGAACATGAAAGAAATTCAGTCGGTGGATGTACTAAGGAGAGAACTGATAGCGAATGTGTCACATGATTTGCGCACACCTCTTGCTATTATCAACGGCTACCTTGAAACGCTCCAGATGAAACAGGACGTGTTGGATAACGATGAAAAAGAGCAATATTTAAAAATAATAAAAGGAAGCTCCGATAAACTTTCTCATCTGGTTGCCCAACTGTTTGAGTACTCCAAACTCGAAGCGGAGCAGGTCAAGCCGGTCAAAGAACCCTTTGCGATAACGGACCTGGCAATGGACCTACTAACCAAATACCAATTATTGGCCGACCAGAAGCAGTTGGAAATTAAGCTGGAATCGGACAAAAACGTCCCATTGGTATTTGCAGATATTGGTTTAGTAGAGCGGGCTATTCAGAACCTATTAGATAATGCCTTAAAATACACACCAGAAAAAGGACATATTTCATTACAAATTTCTGTTACAGACGGAGAAGTAAAGGTCGGTGTTTCTGATAATGGTCCAGGTATCAAAGAAAGTGAACAGTCAGTTATCTTTGATCGGTACCGACAAGCTAAGCAAACCTCAAAATCCGATGGAGTAGGGCTTGGACTTGCCATTGTGAAAAAGATCATGGACTTACACAACACAAAGATCCAGTTGATCAGTAAACCAAATGAAGGGACAACGTTTCAGTTTTACTTACCGAAATATTCAGTTGCCTGATGAACCAATAAGTCCAGGTAGATAGATGGGGCGCCCACCTTATTTTTTCTTATCAAAGAACCCACTCAGCTTTTCTTGTGCCTCCATATTTGAAGGATATGTTGGCGATAATGAAGGCTGCCCGGGTAGGTTTTCAACGTGAAGTGTTTGAGTAGGAAAAGCAAAGTTTACCCTCAGTTCCTCCGCTAATTTTATAATTTCGATAAGCACTTCATGTCTTGACTTAAGTTCCTGTCCCCAGTCTGGCACAACAAAAAAGATGTAGAACATGATATCTAATGAGGAGGCGGACATGTCATTAAGATAGATGTGATAATTCGTTTTTAACGTGGTTGGATGTTCCAGAACGATTTTTCTCAGTCCTTCAATAAAGGTCTCCAACAAACCCGGTGGAGTATCATACGTTATAGTGATCTGAGTGTAGAATCTACGATACGCCCTTCTTCCATGATTATCAATCGTACTGTCGGCTAACTTTCCGTTTGGAACATAGATCAATGAATTTCTAAACGTCCGAACTCTGGAGGATCGGAATCCTACTTCTTCCACGGTTCCGTCTAAATCTCCTGTCGTGACCCAATCACCCACCTGAAAAGGTTTATCAATAAAGATCATAATGGAGCCAAAAAAGTTTTTGATGGTGTCTTGTGCAGCCAGTGCAAACGCCAAACCTCCGATGGATAAACCAGTAAGCAGTGGGATGATGTCTACCTTTAGGTTATCCAACATAAATAAGGTTCCGGTGATGATGACGAACGTTTTCAGTGTTTTCCTAAGGAGCGGAACCAATTGATCGTCCAGTGTGCCTTCCGTGCTTTCAGCTAATTTGGTAAGGTACATAGAAAGTATATTGACCATACGAAACACTACAATGGTGCCGAAAAGTGGAAGTGCCACTTGTAATATCAGCAAGATGTATTGTGAGTACGCCGGAGGAAGTTGTAACACCGGCACAAAAACCTTCAATAAAAGAATGATGAAAAACACGCTCATCGGCCTGGAGATCATCCATAAGTTTTTTTCAGAGGATACACTTCCATAACCTGCTTTTTTTAGCAACCCGCGTATGATTCGTTCGGTGATAAAAGAAAAGAGTCGATAAATGAATGCAATGAGAAAGGCGAGGATCAAGATCGCTATGTATTGGAAAATGTAAAGTCCCAGTATTTTTCTATTTCCAAGCAGGGGCAGCAGGTCCATTAACTTACCACTCCCGAATGGAAAGGTTTTCTCGTAAAGCTGATCGATCATGTCCACACTTGAATCCGAATAATACCAATTACCGTCTTCGCTTTTGAGCAGGAAGATCTTTGGGTATTCTTTAGTCAGGATAAACTTTTGTAAGTGAGTAGCCGAGTCAAAGTAGTTGGTTGCTTTTGGTACTTCATCCATGTAGATGTATAGCCCTTTCCCATCCAGGATTCTTTTCAACTGAATCGCATACCGTTTCGATTTTTCCAGTCCTCTTTCTGTCGGGTTGAACGTTAATGCAGATAATGAATCGTTATAGGATTCTGGCTGCAGGTTTTGCAAATGCGTCCTGATGGTATTGTAAGGACTTGAAAGGCTGTAAAAGTTATCTTGTGCCGTAGAAGAAAACAGGCTGCAGAAAGTAGCAAACAAGATCAGAAAAAAACGCATAGGACTTTTTCTTTCAAATTTAAGCTGGTTCAAAATAAAAGCATGCCCCGTTTTACAATCGGTCATTAAGCGGGTAGCATTAGTCATATTTTGAACGAAAAACCTACGCTTTTTTGTTGGTCTTTAAATCGACCCTAGATTTGCCTCAACTTCTGAATAAAATATGAATAGTAATCCGCTTTTTGCACCTTTCGACACCCCTTATGAGCTCCCCCCATTCGATCAAATCGAAGAAGGACATTACATTGAATCCATTGAAGATGCGATAGAGAAAGCCAGAGCTGAGGTAAAAGAAATCATACAAAATCCGGCGGAACCTTCTTTTGAAAATGTCATCGAGGCGTTGGAACATTCAGGGCAATTGCTCTCCAGAAACAGTGCGATTTTATTCAACCTGAATTCCGCTGAGACAACCGAAGGAATCCAGAAAATCGCTCAAAAAGTATCTCCACTTTTGACAGCTTTCAGAAGAGAGACTAAACAAAACCCGGAGCTTTTTCAAAAAGTCAAAAAAGTATACAGCGCTCGTCAAGGGCTGTCTTTGGATGGCGAACAAAGCAAGCTTTTAGAGGAAACCTATAAAGATTTTGTGCGGAGAGGTGCGGAGTTGACCGGAGAACAAAAGGAGCGCTTCAAAGAAATTAGTATTGAACTGTCTAAGCTTTCCCTAAAGTTTTCGGAAAATGTATTGGCGGAAACAAACAGTTATGAATTGGTAGTAGACAATGAAGAAGACCTGTCCGGGCTACCGGAAGATTTTAAAATACAGGCAATCAACCTGGCAATAGAAAAAGGATACATGCATCAGTGGGTATTCACATTGCAGGCGCCAAGCTATATTCCTTTTATGGAGTATGCAGATAACAGATCGCTCAGGGAAAAGCTTTTTAACGCTTACATGAGTAAATGCTTCAAAGGGGATGAGCAGGATAATCAGGAAGTCATCAAACAAACGATACAGCTGAAAGCCGAACTCGCTTCTTTGCTGGGCTATCGGAACTTTGCTGAGTACGTATTGGAGCAGCGTATGGCGGAAACACCAGAAAAAGTAAAAGTTTTTTTGAATGACCTGTTAGAAAAAAGTTTCCCTAAAGCCAAAGAAGAGGTAGCGGAAATAAAGGCTTTCATGAAAGAGAAAGGCGTGGAACATGAGTTGGAGCGTTGGGATTGGGCGTACTATTCCGAGAAACTGAGGAAGGAAAAGTACGCATTGGACGATGAACTAACGAAGCCTTATTTTCAATTAGAGAAGGTAATCGATGGCGTTTTTCAAACCGCAGAAAAACTGTTTGGGATCTCCTTTGAAGAAAGGGACGATTTACCTAAATACCATGAAGACGTTCAAACGTTTGAGGTGAAAGATGAAAATGGTGAGATCTCAGCTATTTTTCTCGCAGATTTTTTCCCTAGACAAGGTAAAAGAGGAGGAGCCTGGATGACCTCTTACAGAGGAGAAAAAAAGGTAAACGGAGCGCGTACCATACCACAGGTAAGCATCGTCTGCAACTTTACCCCATCAACAGAAGATAAGCCGTCTTTACTCAAATTTAGCGAGGTAGAAACGTTATTTCACGAGTTTGGACACGCCTTGCACGGGATGCTGGCAGACACCACGTACGAAAGTCTGGCAGGTACCAATGTATCCTGGGATTTCGTTGAATTGCCTTCTCAAATACTTGAAAACTGGTGTTATGAAAAAGAATGCCTGGATTTATTTGCAAAGCATTACCAAACCGGAGAGCTCATACCGGAAGATTTAGTAGCTCGGATAAAAAAATCAGCAACTTACCACGAAGCCTATGCCACGGTGAGACAAATTAGTTTTGGTTTACTTGACATGGCCTGGCACAGTTTATCCGAAGATGAAGCGAAAAGTATCAATGATGTTTACGCTTTTGAACGCGAGGCCTTTGAGCCTACAGAGTTGTTTCCAGAGGTGTCAGGCGCAAATATGAGTGTGCAATTCAGTCACATTTTTGCTGGAGGATATGCGGCTGGGTACTATAGCTATAAATGGGCAGAAGTATTGGATGCAGATGCCTTCTCCGTTTTTCAGGAGCATGGTATTTTCGATCAAAAAACGGCAGCTTCATTTAAAGCAAATATTCTTAGTCAGGGAGGAACCAGTCATCCGATGGAGTTGTACAAGCAATTCAGAGGAAAAGAACCTTCCAATAAGGCGCTCCTTAAACGTGCAGGACTTAGTTAGATGATCATTGGACAGATAAATCGCCTTAGGATAGACAGAATGACCTCTCCGGGTGCATACCTTACGGATACCGATGGAAATGATGTGTTGCTACCTTCTAAATACATACCACCTCGCTCTAAAATAGGTAACAACATCGAAGTCTTTATTTATCGGGATAGCGAAGACCGCGTGATTGCGACAACGTTAACGCCTTTTATAAAGTTGAATGAATTTGGGTTTTTAAAAGTAAAGGACGTCACAAAGTTCGGGGCATTTTTGGATTGGGGCATCGAGAAGGATCTGTTGGTCCCATTCCGGGAGCAAATAGGGAAAATGATACAAGGGAAGTCGTATCTGGTTTACCTCTATCTGGACGAGCAGACACAGCGTCTGGTAGCCACACAGAAGATAAAATCGTACCTTGAAAAAGAAAAGATTTTACTAGAAGAAGGTGCCGAAGTAAACCTACTCATTGGCGAAACCACGGAACTCGGAACTAAGGTGATCATAGAAAACAAGTATGAAGGGTTGCTTTTTAAGAATGAGGTCTTTGAAGACCTTTTAATTGGTGATCGGGTAAAGGGATATGTGAAAAAGATTAGAGAGGACAAAAAGATTGATGTCAGCTTACAAAAAACGGGCCTTGAAAACCTTGAGGCAGGAGCACAAAAGATCATGGACCTCTTAGACGAAGAGGACGGATTTGTCAATCTTTCAGACAAAAGCAGCCCTGAAGAGATTCAGTTCATGTTACAAATGAGCAAAAAGAATTTTAAGCGATCGTTGGGGATACTTTACAAAAAAAGATTGGTTCTTATTGAAAACTCAGGAATTCGCAAGTTGTGAGTCCCAAAATACAATTTTACTGTCAATATGGAGTCCGTCTTCGCCAAGTCCCTCGTTAATATCAATCAATAAAGATTGGAGCATTTTATGAAGTTTTGATAACTCTGCTTTTTTCTCTGGTGAGCTGGAAAAAACACGTTCCATGCCTGAAGGAGAGACAAGCGAGTTGAAAAAAGTATCATCCGAGATAAGCCTTTGTAGATGATTTTCGACCTTAGGTAATAGCATAAGGATATTAGGCCGATCTACTTTTAGTTCCTCTTCAGGCATTGCATAAAGTAAAGCGTTAATCTCTGTATGTCTCAGTTTGATCTCTTCGCTGGCATCTTTCTGCAACGTAAGCAATAATCTGGACAAGGCTTTCAGGTTGCCCTTAAGTCTTTGATCCATCCCGTTGAACCGGGCAATATTAAGGAACGGTAAATATTTTTTTACTTTTCTATTTACGAAATCAAACTCAGTGATTCCGCGATAAATTTCGTTTTTTGTTTTT
>JBCCXH010000270.1:0-7399 GCA_039192005.1 Bacteroidota bacterium | reverse complement strand
ATGAGATTCACAGACAGCATAAACCAACACACCATACCATTATTACCGCACCCATCGATGCCGCTTATCAGGTGTAATCCTGTAGCGTAGTCTTCGAAGACCCCTGTTTGAATACGACTAAATCGGGTAGTTATCCATTAACGTGTTCAGACACATACATTATCTCAAAAATGTGGATTCAACCAAAAAAGTATGATTAAATCCTTTACACGAATATGAGAAATGTAATGATCTTGTTTTACCTACTTGCTTCGGTGACGCTCTTTGCTCAGGAGTTTAGTGATCAGGTAAAAAATGAACGAATTGAGTCGGGCGATGAAGTTTCCTGGGAACAGTTTGGACCTGGGAATGCCGGCTTTGTCAACTTACTTCGCTACCACCCAACGCTGCCAGATATCTGTTTTACCTCTCCGGATTTGTTTGAAGCCTACCAGACGGAAAACAACGGAAAAAGCTGGAAAACAGTAAAAGATGTAGACGCGAGCGGTGACCGTAGGCTGGCACGCCTTTATGAGTTGGAGTACTCCTCCTCAGATCCGGCTTTTGCCATCACCATCGAGTCTTCCAGGCTTCACATTAGTCAAGACACCGGCAGAAGCTGGCAAGTGGTACACAACTGCCCCTGGTACGATACCCATGGTGGGGTCACAGACGATTCTCGCCATTGGTTTCAAAAAGTTTCATCAGTAGCACTCGATCCATCAGATGCCAATACCTGGTACGTAGGCGCAGGGAATTTCCCAAGAGGACAGCAACAACTGGCCTGGACCTCCATGCCCAATCCGACGGCTGCCAACCCACTGGGGCAAGATTCGAGATACATGGGGACCATCTGGAAAACCACGAATGCTGGCCAAAGCTGGACCACGCTAACTAATGGCATCCATCCGCAGGCGCAGTTTTCCCGGATTGTTGTTCATCCGGAAAACAGCGAACTGATTTTTGCTGCCTCTCAGTACGGGCTATTCCGGTCTGTTGATGGAGGAGCGAGTTGGGTCAACATTGGAGAGGGAACCCTCGATAACAACACCATCATGAACATGGATTATTACCATGACGTGACCTCATCGAAATTTATCCTGTACGTAGCCGATCAGGTACGTTACTATCCAGACGGGCAAAGTACCCGGAGCGATGGCGGAATTTTCAAGTCCGAAGACAACGGAGATAGTTGGACGAATATTACCGGGAATTTAGGACTGGACATCAACAGGCTAAGTGGGGGCGTTCCAGATAACTACTACAAGTACATAGCCAAGTGGTTTGGCATATCAGAAGCCAGTGCAAGAACGACATATCCGGTACTGCCAACAACGGCCCTGCAGTATTTCAATTCACTTAATGTAGATCCAAGCCAGGAAAATACGCTTTACGTAGGCTTTCACGACGCACAAATACAAAACTCCATCGCGCCAGGGCGTCTGTGGAAAACAAGCGATGGCGGACAAAACTGGATCAGCGTAGCTCGTGACTTTGGCCCGGCCTGGGAAGCCAACCAGGATTACTGGACGGAACGAGGCAACCCGACCAGCGACAACATGGAAATGGGGCATGAGCCTTTTACTCAACAATTTGGTCAGAATTATCCGCTCCGCTCTTTGCGTTATTGTGCAGTAAACGCACGAGGAGACGTGATGATCCTGTTTGCGCACAATACCTTATTGAGTACGGATGGAGGAGAAAGCTGGCAACAAGTAGATGAAGACTACACGGCCAATGGAAACATCATGGGTAGAGGCAATAGCAACCTGCCCGGACAGTGTATTTATCTGGACAAACGTCTGGGTGAAGGAGTGGGCTATTTTGGTTCAGGAGAACACCATTTATGGAAAACGACCAACGATGGAACCGATGGACGACAGGCGGCCGCTTACCTGAACGGATCGCAGGAAAGCGTGTTTTCCGTGGTGACTCATCCATGGGACGAAGACATTGTTTTCACCACGTCGATGCGACAATCCAATCTGGATCGGATTTTCAGGTCCACCGATGGAGGAGAAAGCTTTGAAGACTGGGGAAAAGCAACAGAAGCCACCGAATGGATGCGTACCAATCACCTGCGGATCGATCCGGTCGATCCTAATTTCATGTATTTCGGAGTGACCGAAGTAGGAGGTTCCGGCGGGGGAGGCGGTACAGACGGCCCCGACGCAGATAAAGAAGGAGGCTTTCACAAATCCGTTAACGGTGGCAGAAGCTTTACGACAAGTAACAACGGATTGCCGGCGAGTCCATGGGTACGAGACATCGAATTTGATCCAAGAGACGACACGCGCTCGGCCCTTTTTATTGCTTGTCCGTGGAATGAAGAAAAGAAAATCAACGGAGGCCTGTTTTACTCTGCGGACCGGGGAGAAAACTGGACAGAGATCCCCGTTTCCAATAAAATTGAAGGCGTCAACAACCTACAGTTTGATCCCTCCGGGCGGCTGTATGTGACGGCAGGCAGACGCGAAGCCGGACTGGATAACGGCGGGCTTTTTTACAGCGACGATTACGGCCAGTCCTGGACACAGGTTTTTGATGGCCCTTTCGTAGACAACTTTGCCATCTCGCCTTTCGACCGTAACGTGCTGGTCCTGTCGATGAGCGTTTTAACCAAAAACCCCGGAATATTTATCAGTCAGGATCGGGGAGCGACCTGGGCTAAAAGCAATGCTTCCTTAGGGAGGCCAGCCGGAATTACCCAAATTGAGTTTGACTATCACGAACCCACCAAGCTTTGGATCTCCGTATTTGGCGGCGGGTTTTATCGGGGACAGTTTCCCGCTGGAGCGGCGACCCGTAAGGTTACCGTCAGCCCAGGAGTGGCAGCGATAGCGCTGAATGAGTCATTACAACTAGTTCCCGTGGTAAGCGGCGATGTGGACAAGACTTCATTGGTATACCAATCTTCCAACCCCTCGATCGCTGGAGTAGATAGCGAGGGAAACGTGACCGGTTTAAAACGAGGGGCGGCACGTATTTATGTATCAAGTGCAGACGGCAGGTACACCGATTTTGTACAGCTCACAGTAGATACAGACAACCTGCCGGTCAGCGACATCCGTCTCACTCCCGACCCACTCGTCCTGATTGAAGGCGAAACGAAGCCCTTGACTGCCAACATTTCTCCAAAAGAAGCGGCAGGTGATGCATTGACCTGGACATCCAGTGATTCCACGGTGGCGACGGTAGACAAAGACGGATCCGTTAGTGCCTTAAAAGAAGGAACGGCGGAGATTTCAGCGACAAGTGAAAATGGTGTCGATGGAACGGCTCAGGTGATCGTAAATCCGATCAACCGAACCCGCTTCGTCAACTTTGACAATCGGGCAGCATTTATTCCGACCGGGGAGGTACTTCCCGAATTTGAATTGGGCGAAACGATCGATGTGACCATCAGCTATGCGACCGGAATCAATGAGGCGGTTGAAGAAGACCTCGTCAACATTGCGACGCGGATCCGACAGGTAGATGAAAATGGGGCACAGGTAGCCATTGGCCCATTTATCCTGCATGTGCCAGAGACCGCACCCAATAAAGCAACGACCACCTACAGCTATGCCATTCCCGCCACTTTTGCCAATGGTGTGGCCGTCCCTACGAGTGATGAACTGCCTGCGGGACATAAGCTGGAGTTGCGGACCATTCTGGTTGCCAGATCAGCAACAGGAGCACAGGTCTTTGCCAATGCAACGGACGAGATTAAGCTGGTAACGCCGGTTAGGGATCGGTTTGTAAGCTTTGATAACCGCGGTGCGTACATTCCTGCGGATGGAACGCTCCCTCAGTTTGAAATCGGTGAGACGTTTGATGTCACGATCAGTTATGCGACGGGGATTACTGACGGGTTTGAAGAAGATTTGGTCAATATTTCTACCCGAATCAGACAAGTAGATGAAAATGGAGCACAGGTAGCCGTCGGTCCATTTGTTCTCCAGGTATTTGAAAATGCCCCTAATGCGGCAACAACAACCTATACGTACACCATCCCAGATGCATTTGCCGATGGTACGTCTGTTCCCAATAGTGTAAACCTGCCAGCAGGCCATAAATTGGAACTACGAACCATCCTGGTGGCTAAGTCAGCGACAGGTGCACAGGTCTTTGCCAATGCCACGCATGAGATCATCCTGGCGACCGGCCGGGAACGATTTGTCAACTTTGATAACCAGGACGCTTACGTTCCTTCGGGAGGGACGCTGCCTGAGTTTAAAATTGGTGAAACGTTTGATGTGACCATCAGCTATGCGACCGGTATTGCGGATGGATTCGAAGAAGACCTGGTCAATATTGCGACCCGAATCCGTCAAGTGGATCAATTTGGATCGCAGGTAGCGATCGGTCCGTTCATCCTACACGTATTTGAAAACGCCCCGAATGCCGCGACGACCACGTATAGCTACACGATACCTGAAACGTTTGTCAATGGGGCATCGGTTCCTACCAGTAGCAACCTGCCAGCAGGACACAAACTAGAGCTTGTTACTGTTTTGGTTGCCGAGTCAGCTGTAGGTACACAAGTCTTTGCCGATGCTACGGACGAAATCGTCTTGACGACCGGACGTGATCGGTTTGTTCGCTTTGATAATCGTGAAGCATACGTACCAGACGGAGGGACACTTCCTGAATTTAACATTGGTGAGACGTTTGATGTGACCATTAGCTACGCGACCGGTATTGCGGATGGATTTGAAGAAGACCTGATCAACATTGCCACTCGCATCAGACAGGTCGATCAATTCGGAGCACAAGTAGCCATTGGGCCATTTATCTTACATGTATTTGAAAACGCCCCCAATGCCGCGACGACTACGTATAGCTACACGATACCTGACACGTTTGCCAACGGAGCACCTGTTCCTTCCAGTAGCAACCTGCCTGCGGGACATAAATTAGAATTACGGACAGTCATGGTGGCCAGGTCAGCGACTGGCACTCAGGTTTTTGCCAATGCGACCGACGAAATCATTTTAACGACCGGTCGCGATCGGTTTGTCAACTTTGATAATCGTGATGCCTACATTCCCACAGGAGGCACACGACCACGATTTGAAATAGGAGAGACGTTTGATGTGACGATTAGTTACGCGACAGGCATTCGTGATGATTTTGAAGAAGATTTAGTGAATGTTGCGACCCGAATCCGACAGGTAGATGCATTTGGTGGTCAGGTGGCGATCGGTCCGTTCATCCTGCACGTATTTGAAAATGCGCCCAATGCGGCAACGACGACCTACGAATACACGATACCGGACACGTTTGCCAATGGTTCGCCCGTTCCCACCAGTGAGAACCTTCCTTTAGGACACAAACTGGAGCTAATCACCGTTCTGGTCGCCGAGTCGGAAACGGGTGTGCAGGTGTTTGCCGATGCCACCGATGAGATTGAATTGGTCATTCCCGGTAGGGAACGCTTCGTCAGCTTTGATAACCGCGATTCGTATGTTCCCGACGGAGGGCTGCTTCCGGAGTTTGAAATCGGTGAGACGTTTGAGGTGACCATTAGCTATGCGACAGGTATTACGGCAGGTTTTGAAGAAGATTTGGTGAACGTGGCCACCCGAATCCGACAAGTAAATGCATTTGGTGGGCAGGTAGCCGTTGGTCCGTTCATCCTGCACGTGTTTGAAAACGCACCCAATGCTGCAACCACTACTTATGAGTACACGATTCCGGACACGTTTGCCAATGGTTCGCTGGTTCCCACCAGTGCAAACCTGCCGACAGGACACAAACTGGAGTTAATCACCATTTTGGTCGCGGAGTCAGAAACGGGTACGCAGGTTTTTGCTGAGGCAACGGATGAAATCATTCTTAATGATCCGATCGTATCCGTAACCGGAGTAGATGTGACTCCTGAAAAGATCGTTCTGGAAGTAGGAGCAAGCAATGGCTTAACGGCTTCAATAACGCCTGCAAATGCTACCGATCAAAGTGTCAGCTGGGCAAGCAGTGATGTAAGTGTGGCCACTGTAGATCCAAGTGGCGTGGTCACTGCAGTAGGAGGCGGACAAGCGGTCATTACCGTCACGACCAATGATGGAGGGTTTACTGCTACCAGCCTTGTACAGGTACAGGCCCCGTATCTGGGAACCAATCCGGTGCCTGGCGTATTAGAAGCCGAAGACTACGACCTGGGAGGAAGCGAAGTAGCATACGTAGACACCACACCGGGAAACAGTGGAGGTGCGTACCGAACCGATGACGTAGACCTTGTTGCGACGACAGATTTGAATGGAGGATACCACGTGACTGCCATTGAAGCAGGAGAGTGGCTGGCCTACACGGTAGATGTGGCAACTACAGGCGCATACTACCTGTCCTTTCGTGTGGCTTCCAATACCAACTTCGGCGCATTATCTATGAGTGTAGATGGAGTTAATAAGACCGGAACGGTGAATATTCCCAACACAATCGGTACCTGGCAGACGCTGGCCGTTTCTATGCCTATCAGCCTATCCGCAGGAACACAAGCGTTGAGGGTAAACATAGAAAGTGGTGACTTTGACCTAAACTACCTGGAGTTGGTGGCTGTGCCGTCAGGCTGTATCGGAGTTTCGGACTGGCTCCTAGGTGCGGTCTACAACACTGGAGACGAAGTGATCTACAATGGCCTTCGCTATGTAGCAAAATACTACACGACCAGCGTACCCGGAAGCGAAGCCTGGAAGTTGATGGGTTATTGCGGTGCCGCTTACCCGGATTGTTATGACGTATCGGAATGGAGAGCGACGACCACCTACACACGCAGCGGTACGTCCATACGCTATCAGGGAGACCTGTACATCAGCCGGTGGTATGCGAGCGCGGGTCAAATACCCGGAGTTGCCGATGTATGGGAATACGTAGGGCCATGTAGTGCGGCCTCACTGGACACAGAAGTGAGCGACTGCCCGTCCGACGTCTATGCATGGAACAGTGGAGCCATTTACCGCACAGCCGGAGCCTACGTCACCCACAATGGACACCTATACGTCAACTTATGGTATGCCAATGCCGGAGAAGAGCCAGGAGTGGCCGCCGTATGGAGTTTAGAAAGACCATGTAACCCAATCGCGGTAGCTCCAACCTGTCCCGATGTTCCGGTATGGGAAGCTAAAGTGTATGCAACTTCAGGTACCGAAGTGGTGCATAACAACGCGACCTACACGAACCTATGGTACGCGCAGTCAAGCGATGAGCCAGGCGTAGCAGCGGTATGGAACTACGAAGGGCCGTGTACCACCGCGACCGCGAGGGTGACATCAGAAGTAGCTGGAGGACTCCTGTTGGACGACACATCTGAATCGTTCCACTATTCGCTAGCTCCTAACCCGTTTTCGGATCAGTTGACGCTGAGGTTAGGGAACAACAAGCAATACGATCGGGTAGAAATGGTTGATTTGTTGGGCAGGGTCGTCCTGTCTCAATCCCT
>JBCCXH010000269.1:0-7402 GCA_039192005.1 Bacteroidota bacterium | reverse complement strand
CTTGTACTGGCTAAATACAAACGGTCAGTTGTCTTAATCATTCGCTCTAATGATAATCCGAAGGCATTTACGTCCCTGTTAAGCTCATGATAAGATTTCCAAAAATCAGCGGTCACATTAATATCCGACGGCAATGCTCCTTCATACAATCTTTTCACATTAAAGGAAACCGGCTCGCTCATTTGTGTGATTTTTGCACCTTTCATTTTATATAACGTACCCGTATACACCCCGGGCTTTGCCAGCATTCCCTTGGCCTCTTCTTCAGGATTGGGTTTTGCTTCCAGTTTGATTACATCCGAAGCGGCATACGTCAAATCCCAGGCTGCGCGATTAAACCCTTTTTCCCCTTTTACCACTACTCGATTAACGATCTCACCTGCACTGTTTTTGATTTCTATGAATAGCTCGGGTTTCTTTTCCAGTTTCTCTTTTTCCAAAGCGTCCCATCCAGGAAACGGTACGTCCCTGTTTTGTTCGTTGAGTGCTTTTTCCTTCTGCTCTCTCACTGCCTGTTTGCTTAGCAGGTCTTCTTTTAGGTAGTAAGTGAATACGGCACCGAAATCAGGGTTAGGGGCGACGAAATGCTGCGATCCCTGACTGCCCCTGGTGTCCTCGAAATCCAATACTGATCGAGGGATGTACCACCATGCATCTCTTGGCGCGAAAAGCTCAGCTTCTTTTTGAATAGTAGTAGAAGCTACTTTTCTCAATGCGCTGTAATCGTCCAGAATAAAAAATCCTCTTCCGAAAGATGCCGCGACCAAATCATTTTCCCTTCGTTGAATGGCCAAATCCCTGAAAGAGATGGTAGGTGTTCCTCCTTTTAACTTCGTCCAGTTTCTACCTCCGTCAATGGTGAAGTATACACCAAACTCTGTCCCTGCAAACATCAGCTCTTTTACTTCATGATCCTGAACAACTCTCCACACCAGGTTACGCTTTGTCAGCCCCTTAGTCATGGATGTCCACGTTGCTCCTTTATCTGTACTCTTGACCAGATAGGGCTTGAAGTCCCCATACTTATGATTGTCCAACGCGACATAAACCGTACTTTCATCGTACAAGTCTGCTTTCACATCGTTGATGAAAGAAGTTGCAGGTACTCCCATCGCCGCGACGTTGATTCGTTTCCAGGTTCCGCCACCATTTTCAGTGACCTGCAAGATGCCGTCGTCTGTTCCGGCATAAATCACACCCTCCTTTACAGGAGACTCGGCAAGTGAAGTGATGGTATTGTAATTGGACATGGCTAAAACGTCCCATGGAGCATCCCAACTTTGTTTTCTTCCCATAATGGGCAGCTCCAGGCGTTCTTCATTTTTAGTGAGGTCCCCTGAAATGGCTTCCCAACTATCGCCCCTATCTTCTGATTTCCAGACGCGTTGGGAGGCAAAATAGATCGTCGTCGGAGCATGAGGACTCACCAGGATAGGCGCATCCCAATTGAAACGCTCATACGGCTCACCTTCTGAAGGTTGGGGCTGGATATCTGTCACCTCTCCGGTAGTCATGTCTACACGAGACAGGTTCCCCTCTTGCCTTTCTGCATAAATGATGTCAGGATTTCCCGGTTCGACTGCCGGCTGATGTCCGTCCCAGTTGAGCACTACTTTCCAGTCGGCGTTTCGGATGCCGTGTAAGTTATCTGTTCGGGAGGGTCCCCCCTGTGTGCTGTTGTCTTGCGTACCTCCATAGATGTTGTAAAAAGGCGCTGTATCATCTACTGCCACTTTATAAAATTGTGTCACCGGCAGGTTTTCCATAAACCGCCAGTTCGCTCCCAAATCAAAACTTTCATATACGCCGCCATCTGTTCCTACCAACAAGTAGTTGGGGTCATTTTTCTTAAAAGCAACGGCATGATTATCGCCATGCTTGGCAGTCCGATTGAGTCGTGTAAACGTTTTTCCGCCATCTTCTGAGATCTGCATCCAGTTATCCACCAGATACAGCCTGTCAAATTTGTGAGGCGATGCATAAAGCTCCTGATAGTAGTGTGGTCCGGTTGCACCTGCCACTGCATCTGACATTTTCTTCCAACTACCGCCTCTATCCGCAGACCGGTAAACGCCTCCTTTTCTGCGATTCAGTTCGATGGCTGCATATACCACATCCGGATCTATCGGAGAAACAGTTAGTCCTATCTTTCCCATATTTCCTTCTGGCAGCCCGTTCTTCAACTCCTTCCAGCTACTCCCACCATCAGTACTGAGGTAAATACCGGTCTTAGGACCGCCACTCATCAGTGCTGCCACCGTCCGGTGATGTTGCCAGGTAGCCGCATAGATTCTGTCCGGGTCTCTTGGATCGATCGCAAAATCGGTCACGCCCGTGTACTGATCATCTCCCAATGTCTTTTTCCAGGTGTCCCCTCCGTCAGTAGAAAGGTAAAAACCTCTGTCTCCGCCGGGATACCAAAGCGGCCCCTGCACGACTACACGTATCACCTTCGCATTCTCCGGGTGTATGTCGATCTTCGAAATATGAATGGATTCGGGTAGCCCTTTGTTTTCCCAGGTAGCTCCCCCATCTTCACTTTTATAAATACCGTCTCCGAACCCGACATGTCGGCCTCCTACATTCTCTCCTGTTCCTACCCAGATATGATTTGGGTTGGTTGGGTCGATGCTGACGCACCCAATAGAATAAGAAATTTGTTTATCAAAGATGGGCGTAAACGTCACGCCTGCATTTTCTGTTTTCCACACTCCCCCGGATCCTACTGCTACGTACCAGATGTTTTCATTTTCCGGATGTATGGCCAGGTCGGAAATACGGCCTGACATAAAGGCTGGGCCTATGTTTCTAAACTTGTAATTTTTGAATAACTCCTCTGAAAGTCCATTGCTGTTTGCGGCCGAAGTCTGTCCGCTTTTCCTCCTTTGTGCCTCCGATTCGGGATTTAGCCAAAGAAGTAGCAACAAGATAAAACCAATTCTGCTGATCATTGTATAAGGTTAAGAATAAATGAAACATTTACATCCTCCTAAAATAACAATTTGATCAGACTACTCACTCTTTGATTTCCAACTGAATCTCCTCTCCTAAAAACTTTGGCTTTCTCCTTAAGACGTACAAGTCAATAACGGCAAAGCTGCGAGCCAAAATTTCTCGAAATGCCAGATTGAAACCGATCGATGAGATGCCTAAATCGGCAGCATAAGCAACCGCGTCCATGCCAAAATGATTGGCGATAAATAGTGAGCGATAGCAATGAAATTGTTGGGTGACGATCGTAATGGACTCCTGACCAAATACTTCTTTGGATCGGACTACGGAATCTAATGTTCGGAAGCCTGCGTAATCCATGGATATGTCTTCTTCCGGAATATATAACTCTCCCAATGCATTGAGCATGTCCCTGGGTTCGTTGTAATGTTTGGTCCTATTGTCTCCACTTACTAAGATGTGCTTGACACTTTTTAGGTGGTAAAGGACTGCCGCTGCGTTCATTCGCTCGACAAAAAATCGGTTACGGCCTCCATCTCCTGTCCTTTTGCTGGTACCCAGTACGAGCGCTACCTCATTTTTAGGGATTTGATTCGTGACGTGTATTTGTGATTTGGTCGATTGAACTACCCAGACGTTGGTGACAAGTATGAAAAGGATCAAACTCACACTCCCTGCTAGTAATAACTTAATGATTAGCTTCCTGGACATCGATGCCTTTACTTTTAAGAATAAGATCTGCCTCTCGGACTATTTTACGGTACCATTCAGCCCTCAAATACTCTTGTTCTTCTTCCGTAATGGTAGGCAGGGTCGCCTTCCCCGAAAGGGTATTCAAACACAAAGCCGCACTTACCGACAGGTTGAAACTCTCCGTAAAACCCTTCATAGGAATATGAACGTAGCCGTCTGCTTTTTCTCCTGCCTCTTTACTGATGCCATCGGATTCTGTTCCAAAAACAATTGCCGTCTTTTCTTTTGGATCAATGTCATCAATGGAAACGGAAGTTTCATGCAATGAGGTCCCGTAAATTTTATACGCATCCGCCCTTAAAAAATCATAGCATGCGTCGATGTTATTTTTCGTATCGCGATGATGATGAAAGGTCAGCCACTTTGCCGACCCCTGAGTGATGGACGGATTGATGGAATAGTCATTCCGATTCTTTATAAAGTGGATATCCTGTATTCCTAAACACTCTGCTGTTCTAATCACGGCACTGATATTGTGAGGCTTTTCAATATCTTCGAACACCAAAGTCACGTGCCTGGTTCGGCTTGCAAGCACATTACTTATCAGTTTTTTTTTGTGATCAGAAACAAATAGTTCCAATATCTTTATAATCCGCTTTGTGTTACTCTTTACCATCCAGACCAAACAAACCTAGTTGATTTTCTTCATCCTCTACCTCTCCCTTCACTTCATCTTTTAGAATTTCCAGGTCCACTTCTGGTTTACTCGACTCCATCAACTCAACGTTTACCACCTGTTGTATCGGAAGCTTATTTCCAATGGCTTTCCAACCTTTTATATCAATTAAGTTGATGAGGTCCAATCGCTTCTTTTCGTGTTTTCTTCCTTCTTTGTAAGTAACCTCGACATCCGCCTGAATGCCTTTGGAGACAAACACCAACTTAGATCCTCTTGCTTCTGACACAACTGAAAAACGCTTATTCACGGAATTGGTCTCGATAATGAACCGCTTTACGTAGTGAGTTTTTGACTCTCCTTCGTAGTGGATGGCATTAAATACGGCGTCTGTTTCTAACTTATAAATACCAATAATATTGGCAAAATCGTAGTGATTGGTTAGTTCAAAGCTTGTCGTCTCATACGTTCCGTCTTTGTAAAATGCCACCACCTGATCATCGGAGTTAAAGTTGCCCAGCAGGTCTCCGCGCTCCTCCCTGTTGAGCCTTCCGATATTGGGATCGTACCAGATATCCACACCTCCTAATGTCGATTTTCCTTCTTCTTTTAATACTACTTTTCGAACCGGGTACCTCGTCAGAATGTTGCCTCCTGCAGCACGTCCTTTAATTTCTAGCTCGGAAAAGTCAAAGTCAAAGATTTTCTTCCTGGCAGTACTCGCCTGAGTGAGCGAAATGGTAATGATTTCTGCTTCTCCATTCGGGTTCGCAGTAAAGTAATGCACCTTCCCTTTTCCTCCTTTGGTCAGGTCGTATTCACGGTCTCTGGTTACTGAAAGCACCTGAAAACGCTTAATGTAGGACTTACCACTCTTACCGTCGAGATAGGCCATGTTGTAGACCATCCGCTCGTCGTTCTTTTTGAAGACACCTGCGTAAAGAATGTTTTTTCCGACAAACGTTTTTTCCTGAATGCGTGTGACCACACATTTACCTTCTTTAGTGAATGCGATGATGTCGTCGATGTCCGAGCACTCACTGATGTACTCGTCTTTTTTCAGCCCATACCCAACAAAACCATCGGCCCGGTTTACGTAAAGCTTGGCATTGTTTGCAGCTACGATGGTAGCTTTGATGGTGTCGAAATTGGTAATTTCTGTTTTTCGCTCCCGGCCTTTACCAAATTTATTCAACAGGTTTTGATAATAGGCTATCGCAAAATCTGTCAAATGCTCGAGGTTGTGATCCACTTTTTCGATTTGCTCCTGTAGCTCAGCCATCTGCGCATCAACTTTATTGGTATCAAACCTTGTGATGCTACTCAAAGGCTTGTCAATCAGCCGCTTGTAATCTTCATTGGTGATCTCCCGGTAAAAGAGCTCGAAAAAGGGAGTAAATAACTCATTTAACACTTCGTAACAGCGTTGTAGATCGCCTGAGTTTTCATACTCGGGGTTTTTATACATCCCTTCATTGATGAAGATCTTGAGTAGGTTGCTAAAAAAGATCTTTTCTTTCAGTTCCGCCTTCTCGATCTCTAACTCCCGCTTCAAAAGCGCGACAGTCTGGTCTACGGATTGCCTCAGAATATCCGTGATGGTGAGGAAGTGAGGCTTTTCATCTACGATGACGCATGCATTTGGTGAGATGGACATCTCGCAGTCAGTAAACGCATACAGTGCATCCATCGTGATGTCGGGGGAAACTCCCGTAGCCAATGAAATTGCGATCTCTACGTCCTTAGCCGTATTATCCACCACCTGTTTGATCTTAATCTTTCCTTTATCGTTTGCTTTGACAATGGACTCGATCAGTGATGTGGTCGTCGTGCCGTAAGGGATGTCTTTGATTACCAGCGTCTTGGCATCCTGCTCCAGAATGGTCGCTCTTACTCTGACTTTCCCTCCACGCTTGCCGTCGTTATAATCGCTCACGTCAACCTTTCCTCCTGTAAGAAAATCAGGATAAAGCTGAACTTTCTTTCCTTTGAGAATGGCTATCGCTCCCTGGATGATCTCACAGAAGTTATGTGGTAACATCTTGGTAGATAACCCAACGGCAATACCTTCTACCCCTTGTGCGAGCAATAACGGGAATTTGACCGGGAACGTGACCGGTTCTTTTTTTCGTCCATCATAAGATAGCTGCCACTCCGTAGTTTGCGGGTTGTAAATAACCTCCAGGGCAAATTTGGATAGTCTGGCTTCAATGTATCGGGCAGCCGCAGCTGCATCTCCGGTGCGCACATCTCCCCAGTTACCCTGCGTGTCGATAAGTAAGTCTTTCTGGCCCAAATTGACGATGGCATCCCCAATAGATGCATCTCCATGAGGGTGGTATTGCATGGAGCTACCTATAATGTTGGCGACTTTGTTGTAGCGCCCGTCATCCATCTCTTTCATGGCATGAAGGATCCGTCGCTGGACGGGCTTCAAACCATCGTTAACCGCCGGGACGGCCCGTTCGAGTATCACGTAGGAGGCGTAATCTAAAAACCAGTTTTCGTACATCCCTGAGATGGGAATGACATCGTGTAATTCTTCTTCCGTGTTATGTTCTTCTCCCATACTAAAAATAATATTTGGGTATTAAGTAGTATCCGATTACCAACAGGATGGATACCAGGTTTCCTACTAAAAAGTAGTCATTTGAAATTTTGTCTTCTTTATCGTCCGAAAGACGCGTGGCAATTTTTAATGCTCCGAATATAGCCATCGCCGGGGTCAATTCTGCTGCCAGTGTGATGAAGAGAAACAACCGTTCCAGCACGCCTCTCAGCACACCACTAATCGTCAGTTTCTTCTTGAATGCCTTTGTCACGAACCAAAAAACAAATAGCGCCAAAACCTCTCCAATAATGAATACGATGCCTCGGGTTACCAAACTATCCATTCACTATGTCATTTATTAAGGATTTACAAACGAGGTACTCTTCGATTGCAAGACTTTTGTGTTTTCGCCATAGCGAGGAAGTGTCCTTGCCTTGTGTTTTAGCCACTTCTTTGTAATCAAGTCCTGCAATAAAATAATTGACCGTTTCAATGTCTTTTTCATACCATGAATCCAGGAAATATTGGAG
>JBCCXH010000268.1:0-7406 GCA_039192005.1 Bacteroidota bacterium | reverse complement strand
GGCAGCTTCAATTTCCGTAGCCATGTTGGCAAGTTTGAACTGGATCGCCTGGTGTTTAGCGATTTCTACACCAAATGCTTTTCGTTCCTGTGCGTATTTTAAAGAAAACTCCAACGCTCCCGAAGCAATTCCCAATGCCTGGGCGGCAATTCCAATTCTACCTCCATTCAGGGTATTCATGGCGAAGTTAAACCCAAATCCATCCTCACCTATTCTGTTCTCTTTTGGAACTTTCACGTCCTGAAACATCAGTGAGTGGGTGTCACTGCCACGGATGCCCAGTTTATCTTCTTTTTTACCGACAATGAATCCCTCCATTCCTTTTTCGACAATTAAGGCATTTATTCCTTTATGTTTCTTCTCGGGGTCCGTCTGCGCAATGACAATGTAAGTAGAAGCCGAGTTTCCGTTGGTGATCCAGTTTTTCGTTCCATTTAACAAATAATGGTCCCCTTTATCTTCTGCAGTGGTCCGTTGTGAGGTGGCATCAGATCCTGCTTCGGGTTCTGATAAGCAGAAAGCACCAATCTTTTGTCCCGATGCTGCGGGTCGCAAATATTTTTCTTTCTGTTCTTCCGTACCGTATTTCTCCAACCCCCAACATACCAGTGAATTGTTCACAGACATACAAACGGAGGTCGACGCGTCGATCTTTGATATTTCCTCCATGGCCAACACATACGAGATCGTATCCATCCCACTTCCTCCATATGTCGGATCCACCATCATTCCCATGAACCCTAATTCACCAAGTTGCTTGATTTGATCGGATGGAAATTGTTGCTTTTCATCTCGCTCAATTACTCCGGGCAATAACTCTTTTTGTGCAAAATCTCTTGCTGCGTCCCGTACCGCCAGTTGCTCTTCAGTAAAGTTAAAATTCATGTATAAATTGGTTTTAGTCTTATCGTAAGGCGCACAAATATATCAATTGTTATGCATGCATACTATCAACTAATTAGCCAGGCTGATGTTTAGCTGTGGAGGTGGATCGTGGAAGTTGTGAAAAGCCGGTTTTGCACCATCACCTATAGACAAATAATTAATTGTCATTACTTGAAAAGGCAATATCCAAGCTGGATTTTATCGGTCATAGATCACTTTTGTATAGGTAATGTATACCTGATGGAGGGGGATAAGTATATAAAAAAAAGTAAATTTGATAACAACATAATACTATTCATTTTATATTAACCAAGCATGAAGATCAAATTTTCTAACCTATTTTTAGCTATAATAATTGCATTATCCTTTATCACGTTTAGTTGCGAAGATCAGGGAAATGAGGAACCTACACTGGTCGAGTTAGCAGGAGTGACTGAACACACGGCACAGGAATTATCCGGCTCGTTATTCATCGGATCAGATGTAGTCACGTACAGCGCACTAATTGATGAGAACCAAACACATCAAATCAGTGTGTCCATTGGAGGTCAGTTGCTGCAGTCACAGATTTCTTTTGGAGTCGAAGCATTATCCCTTGATGGCCATGGCGCGCAGTTGAGTCAGCAGCAAAAATCCCTTTTACTTCAGTCAGCACAGCACCTTTTTAATTACGTAGATGGGCGCAACGTTGAGGAAGAAGTCTCTTTTTTGGAATACGGGCTCATTCGGATGCTCGAATATTGGTCCAATGCACCCGAGGCATATGCTTATGGAGAGGTGCTGTTTACTGCTGATTTATCCGGTGAAATCGAGGCCGGTGCCAGACAGGGAAACGAGGGAATCACCTGCATCAGGAGAAATACGTTTGTCAATGCGGAGTACGATGACGCTCGTGGCGTACACAGCGATCGGGTACGAGTAGGTAGTAAAGCAAGACAGGGCTATGACTGCATGGGGAGATGCGGTGCAAATTGCGGAAGATGGTGGATACCCAGCGCATGGACAAAAGATTGCATGGATCATGATCAGTGCAGCAATGTAAACAACAGCTCGGGTGGAGTCGCTGACGGAAACTGTGGAGATGAGTTTACCCAGGCTGCTGACGATTACGTCTTTGGAGTGATCCGAGGATGTAGGGGGTAGCTACTTCTACTTTACGGAGTTGAATTTAATCCTATGGAAGTACCTGGGTTTGATGCCAATATTCCTCTTTTTTTGTAGAGGGGGATTTTAAAAAACATCAAATCCAGGTACCAGGCCTGGTTACGAGCTAACTTCGTAAAGTAGAACTACTGGTAAAGACGAATCAATTGGTCGGTGATTTTGAACAGTTTTCAATGATCATCGACCCTTTTTTTATCAAAAGTATCCGATACCAAGTTCCGTTTATCATCACCGATTTTGAAGGCGCCCAGCCCGGGTGGTTTAGTTTGTAATGGAAAGGCTAATGCATACTTCGGGTTTGAAATACATCCTAAGTAGAAATAGGATGGCCGATTAAATCTGTGTATGTTGCAGTTGCAGGCAGATTTTAAAATAGACCGTAATTGTCCTCATTACACCACATAAAAAAAGTCAGGGTTTCGGTAGGGGATGTGGGGTCGGCGAGCGAAGAAGTAACGAAACAATTCTACCTTACCCAACAGGGCTTGAAGGAAGAGTTGGAGCAAGTATTTGACGAGTATTTTCCCGGGGAAGAGCGAGTACACATTCCGAAAATAACGATTGACCTGGGAAAGTTGCCGTTTGAGAACTATTCCCAGGTGTACAAAGAACGAGTCATTGTCTTAATCAAGGAGGAACTTGAGAAATACCGACAGAGAAGTCAACCCGAATTAACTCAGGATTTGCATTTTCAAGTGGAAGAACTCCATTTTGAAGCGCTTCGGCATTTTTTGGTTTCGGGGTACATCGAAAATTCTTCTGCTGCCAAATCTTTTGATTTAGTTCAGGAATTTGAACGATTACTGGCAGATTCACCTAAATTAAAAGCACTGCTTCGGGACATCTGGAGCAACGAAGGTGTACAGGTTCGGTTGCAACGTCAGCTACCCGATGACTTATTTAGAAAAACCGAGGATTTGATGTCCTTTCAGGGCAGGTATCGTCTTTCACCACAAGTAATTACCCTCATGTTGCTGAAGTACCTACGCGAAGGAAATTCCTTTCAGGTGGTGGAAGAAAAGTCGCTCCACTATGTGCTTCCGTTGGAGTTTTCCAGCTTGTTTGCAAGCCTGGATGAGGCCGGTATTCAGCGTGTTGCAGAAGAGGTCATCCTGTTATTAGGTAAGGAAGCTGTACGTACGCGTATGGCTAAATCGTTGTCGTTTTTACATCTCAAAAAACTATTCAGTAGCATCAACCGCTTTAAAAACGCGTTAGACCTACTTGACAAGATTAAAGAACAGGGAGCGAGGCAATCGCGAACAGGGCCTGGTTATTTCGAATCCATCGAATGGAAAGTCTTCTGGCTCCATTACCTATCGGTGACCACTCAGCCGGACCGTCAGAGAAAGGTGCTCAGACGGTTTCTCCAACGTTTTTTAAGTGAATCAACTTATCAGGCCATTATAACTGAAATAGCCAGGGAAGATTCAGGTCTGGCTAAGGCATTGATAGAGATGGACCGGTCGGTGAAGGTATTGGACAGGGATGGCATGGAGGCCTTTCCTTATTTTCTTGAAACAGGGGTTTGGGCATCCAAAGAACCTTTTGATGAGGTGGTCAGGTTACTTCTAAGCCTTGACTCCGCGACACTCAAAGGTGCTCTGGGACCGTTGATGCATCATTATCATGTCAGGAAAAGGTTAGCAGAACAGCTCCGTCCGGATCAGCTAGAAAAGGTTTTGAATGGTTTGGTGACAAGTCAGGGCTATGCGACATGGTTTGAAGAGGCCATTTCACAGATGGAGAAACGCTCGAAAGGAAGGTGGCGTAAACGAACGACCATTTACCAGGCCGGACTGGAAGTCTTTTTCGCTACTCCTCATGCATCGCTCAGAAAAGATGAGTTTTTTGATCAGCTGGCGTTTGAGTTGATTCAGCTACTTCCGGAGATGGACGCCACGTCACAAACATTGCACAGGCGATTCGATGCAGCCGCTGTCTCGAAAGGTAACGTGTGGGATCAACTGCTGGAGGCCTTGCCGTCGCTGGATGCTCCATCCGGTAAAGAAGCCCGTAGCCGTTTTTGGTGGGAAGAATTGGTGGGTTTCACGCTTCATTCTTCGGATGAACTCGTACAGCTTTTGGTTTCCTATTTCCGAACGGGAACCTTTAGCGAATGGCCAGCCCCGGTAGAAGATCAGGTCATTCAGCGATTGATTCAATGGGGAATCGTCCGAAAAGAACCATTAGTGGTCCAGGTTTTTGATCAAATCAGGTTCAACAGTGACGCGATGGACCGTTTCATTGACTTTTTTGATGAGGAAAGTCCAGAGAGGTGGGTGGAAATGACGGACGCCGGGACCAAAAGGGAATTGACTCCAATCATCTATTTTCTAATGCAGTTTTGGAATCAATCACCCAAGCTCCTTCCTACGCTGTCCACATCGGAGTTATGGATTTTTTATTTAAAAATTAGTTCTTCAGGAAACATCCTTTCATTCTTCGATCTGGTAAAACAGCTACTTGTTCGCCTTTACGAGGATAAACGACCCCCTGTTGATGCGTGGTATGAGTTGATGAAGATCGCCTGGTTAACCTTTAACAATACATCGGTTGTTCAGAAAGCGATCATCGAAGTGCTTTTAGAAACGATCCAACAAGAAGAGGCTCACTCCATCCCGGAGTTACAGGCAGCCTCGATGGACGTTGCTGGTTTCGAACACCTTATGACCCTCCAGGCGGAAAGTGAGCTGTCCAAATGGGTAGACCGAACCAGTGCGACCATGAAACAGGCGATCACTCCCTTTCTTGACGTTCTGGTTCATCATTGGAACGAACGTCCTTCGCTTGCGCATGCTCTGTCAATATCCGAGCTGTGGACGTTTTATCTGAACGTAAGCTTTTCAGGTAACGACCTTCCATTATCAGCGACCGTACAGCAAATTCTCACCCACCTTTACAATGAAAAAAAGCCTGATGTGGGCTTATGGCAGGAGGTGCTGCGAGGTGTTCAGTCCACCCTAACCAATGACGAACTGCTAAAAGGAGTCAGCGAAGCCGTTTTAGAAACTCAAAAGAAAAGCACCATTCCATCCACCCAAACAAAGAAAAGTGACGTGTGGGATGGATACGCAGCGAATGAGGCGGTGAAAAGTTTGATGGTAGATGGAGTAGGGTCCAGTTACTATCACCTGTTATCGGATCCTACAGAACGATCACAGGTATTTCAGGTCGGCACCATCCTTTTTGACGAGGTCAAAAACCTGGTGATTCACGATTCGTTTTGGAGTCAGGTTTTGCCTCAACTGGACGTGGAAACCATTGGTTCATTTATCAAAAAGCTGCTGCCAAACCACACACAGGTTTTAACGGCTGTTTTGGACGAAGTGGAGCGGCTCAATGCAACATTGCCTTTAAAGCAACGCTTTCCTGAAATGGGGAAAGAGGGAATGATAGGGCTTTTAAAGAAATACATTACCCGATACGGGATCATAAGTGCCAAAGAATTTTATGTGGTTGCTTTCGAGGAACAATTAGTTAGCAAATTCAACAGCCAGGAGGCCGCTCGTTTTAAAACAGACCTTGCTGGTCTTTTGCTTCTCAAAGCAACACGAAGAAGAAGATTTCCTCTGCTCGCCGGTTGGCTACTTACCCACCAGATGACTGCAATTTCGCAGGAGGAGGCGTTGGTTGGTCGGGTTGTAGCGTATCTCAACAGCACGTCTGGTGAGGACAGAATGGAACGAGTTCAGGATTTTCGTGAGTTAATTGCGGTCAAAAAAGACGGGACGGTCCCCCTTTTAATCAGCATTTTAGGACGAAAAGTTTATGCTCCCCGGTTCATTGCACTGCTGGAACCGGATACCATTCCTGTGATGGTTCAAAACCTCGAACCGAACCATGCAAAAACGTTACTCACCCTCTTCGAATCGTTGAACCTTTCGGAGGTTAGTCGGAAGTTCCACATTTCTGACCAAAAGGCACGTGAGGTATGGTTAGGCGCACTTCTAAAAGTAAGCTATGAGGGTTCTTTTTCATCACCCGAAGAAGCCGTTACCGTCTATTTCGATCAAATCGCATCCCAATTGCAATGGACCACGCGACGGCTATTTACCCTTTTGATGAAAGATGGACTTTTGGGTAGGGAGGTGCTGCCAGAAAAGCTGAACCCGAAGCTAAAGGAACCTGATTCATGGGAGGTCAGAGAAATTGTGGATGCTCAAAAAGATCAGTATACCGTCAGCGACCTGATCTTACATTACCTGAAAACCGGAAACATAGCGGAGTGGAGCACGCTAAAAGACAGCGCATCATTTGGAAAATACCTGGAAGAAGGCATACGGCAACATTCACAGGTGTTTAAAGAAGCAGTGTCCGATCTTCCCGAGAAGCTAAATCCGGGAGCTGCGCTACAAAAGCTTTTAGGGCAGGGAGTTTTATCGGATTTTTTGAAACAAGAAGCTCGTGAAGCTTTTGGGCAAATGGAAGCACTGTTTACCGAGCTATCCACTTTGTTGAAAACGACCCTTTCAGGTCCGGTGATGCAGAAACAGGAAATAGCCTTTTTTGATCATTGGTTGGAAATAAGGAAAAAGTCAGGAGGCCTGTCTCTTGAAACGAGCCGATTGATTCATTCGCTACTATCCGTGCTGGATTCAGTAGAAGATCAGTTGATAAAAGAAATGAAGGATCAGGAAAGTTGGGAGGCGTATCCGTTGTTGACGCAATTTCTAAGAGCGAAAGCATCCAGGCAGGCTGGCGGAGTGGTTCCAGAGCAGGCTAAAGCGTTTGCATTGAAAGACCTGGTCCGCTTTTACCTGCACACACAAGAGTTTCCGGTATGGTCGACCGTCAAAAGTGAAGATGCCCTCAACATGCTTTTGGATGATGAAGGTGTCCAGGGTACAGTGGTGATTTTCGAACTGTTGCAAGAAATGCATGAACAGCCTTCCTTGATGCTACGTCTTGCAAAAACCATCAAAGACGAATTGATTTTTGAAGCATTACGGAAGCAAAGTCAGCGTCGTTTTCAATCCTATGTTCAGGTTTATGAAGACCTGGTGCAGGTATTGGATGGAACAGAGGAGGCAAAGAAGCGACTGGTCAGCTGGTTTTCCGTTACGGTCATTGATTCTAAAAAGACGGAGCCTTTAGGAGTAATTGAAAGCCTGGTAGAAAAGCTAAAAGTGAGAAAAGATGTACTCACAGAGAAATTGATGGTCCGTCAGTCAGTTTTAAAAAGTGAGCAGCTTCTGGCCTACCTGGAAGATGAACAGGCCAAAAAGGAAATAGAAGCAGCTACTGATGGTGATGGTGCTGGAGATTCAAACAAGGAAAGCGTATCCAAACCAATAGGCAAAGAGGTAGTAGATGCATTTCAGCACGTCTTGCTGTATGAAGCGCTTCCATGGTGG
>JBCCXH010000267.1:0-7423 GCA_039192005.1 Bacteroidota bacterium | reverse complement strand
CTTAAGTAGTACATTCCATCGGATTTCACCGGGAGTTCTGTCTCTGGAGGCCCGAAATAATCTTTCGCTGAGTGATTCGATTGAATTGAACAAGTCCAGAGGGCTTGAAAACGCACTTTACCTGGAAGTAAATAAGAAAATTAGCAGCACACTAAGCTTGCTTGCCGGAGTCAGGTTTTCTTTCTTTTACAACATAGGTCCGGGGACTCAATTTCTTTACGATGAATCCTTTACAAACATTGGTACCATAGCAAGGAGAAAGGCTGAATTCTATCACACATTTGCAAGGGCCGAACCCAGGCTATCCACCAGCTATCAGTTCAATGAGCAATCTAGTTTAAAAGGGAGCTATAACCGTACCGTCCAGTACATCAGTCAGGCGACAAACTCATTGATTGGTAGCCCTTTGGACGTCTGGTTTCTCGCCTCACCTAATGTAAAGCCCCAGACTTCAGATCAACTCTCGATAGGGTACTTCAGGCAATTAAGTAGTAACCGATTTGACTTATCCATCGAAGCGTTCCATCGGAAAGTCAAAAATGAAATTGATTTCAAGGACAATGCGTCACTCTTGCTCAATGAAGAGCTGGAGGGGGAGTTGCGAGTAGGAACAGCTACCGCCTATGGATTAGAACTTTCTTTTAGCAAAAATGAAGGAAAACTGATCGGACAGGTCAATTTCACATGGAGTAAATCCATATTAGACATCCCATTGGTAAACCGTGGGCAGAAGTACCCTTCCAGTTATGACCGCCCGTTTAACTTATCAATCAGTCCTTCCTATGTTGTGAATGATCGCAAGCGAATCAATGCGAACTGGATGTTTTTCAACGGCTTGCCGTTCACTTCTCCTACCGGAAGGTTTTCATTCGGAAACCTGGTTGTTCCCAGCTTTTCCAGTAGGAACGGTGACCGGCTTCCTAACTACCATCGGCTGGACATAGGATATGAAATCGAAGGGAAGAATAAAAAAAACCGACGATTTACCGGGGCATGGGCTTTTGCTGTTGTGAATGTCTACAACCGAAAGAACGCAAACTTTATCTCTTTCCGTACCATAAAAGGAACGAATCAATCCGAAGCAGTCAAATTCACAATTTTCAGCATTATCCCCAGCGTTTCGTATCGTTTTAGGTTTTAAATAAAAAAACACTTTTTTCACTAGGGGGTCGTAACAAATCCAGGTCTATTGGACGAACTGTCCATGAAAAGACCGGAATACCATATCATCGTCAACGTATTTAAGGGAGACGCCGACCGTAAGGAACGCGAGCTTGTCGCAGCCTGGATCAGATACGCGACGGCTAATCAACTAGCGTTTCAAAAGCTGAAGACGATCTGGGAGCACTATGGTAAGCACCATGAAAGCTATTTTGTAGCTACCTACCTGGATAGTCAAAAACTTGAAGCCAACATTTCTTCAAGCAGCAAAAAGCGCAGACTGCTCTACCAAGTAGCTGCCAGCGTCATGCTGCTTTGCACCTTAAGCATTGTTACCTACCAACTAGTGGTACCCTCTTTTTCAGGAAAGGTCGCCCACTTTTCCCGGCAAGATGGGAAAAAAGTGATCCTGCCCGATGGATCTTTAGTGGTTTTAAAAGCTGAATCGGAGATCACCTTAGCGTCGGACTTTAATCAAAATACCAGAAGCCTTACCCTGCGAGGAGGGGCTTACTTTGAAGTCACACCAGACAAAAACAAGCCATTCATTATCAAAAATGAAGAGGTGACCATCAACGTGCTGGGGACGTCCTTTCTGGTCACACCGTTTTCTGATCGCAAAGAAGTCGCGCTTTTTAGCGGAGAAGTGGCGCTTCACACTTCGAAGGGCCACATCAACCTGAAACCTGATCAGACGGCAATCATCGGCGATCAACTATCAAAAAAGGACGGCATTGATTCACACGCGCTTTTTTGGAAAAGGAAAACACTCCACTTCCAAGACAAACAGTTAGATGACGTATTCAATACCCTGGAGCGTCATTACTCAGTGGTCATTGATCACCCAAAAGAGATGAAAGACAAACGCTTAACGGCGACTTTCCAGCATCAGACCATCGATGAGGTACTTTCCGTGATCTGTACCGTCCATCACCTGGAAGTGAGAAAGAAGACGACAAACCATTATTATTTATTACAAAAATGACTACTACAAATTGGATCAAAGTGATCTTTTACACCCTGGTTTTACTCATTGGGCTTCGGTTGAGCGCTCAAAAACAATATGCGATCAGTGGGTACATCACAGACGATGATACCGGAGAAACACTGATAGGTGCTACCGTTCAGTTGAAAGGGACAAGTCGGGGCACGATCTCCAACGTATATGGTTTTTATTCGCTGACGCTACCGGAAGGAACGCATACCCTATGGATCTCTTATGCAGGATTTATCAAACAGGAAGTCCCAATTACCTTGAAGGAAAATCTGGAATTGAGTGTTAACATGAAACCGAATGCAGAGGTTTTGGAAGAAGTGTTGGTGACCGCTGAAAGGGAAGACCGCAATGTCACGGATACCAACCTCGGCCTGACAACGGTGACGGCAAAAAGTATCGCTGCCATTCCTGCGATAGGAGAGGCCGATTTAATTCGGGCCATCAAGTTATTACCCGGCGTTCAAACGACCTCCGAAACGAGTTCTGGTTTTAGCGTTCGAGGAGGAAGCCCGGATCAAAACCTCATTTTACTAGATGAAGCCATTGTTTACAACCCATCTCATCTGCTGGGCTTCTTTTCCACATTTAATAACGATGCCATCAAAAATGTTCAGCTGTACAAAGGAAACATGCCGGTGAAATATGGTGGGAGGTTATCCTCTGTTTTGGACGTTCGGATGAAGGAAGGCAACAATCAACAAATCAGTGGAAACGGGGGAATAAGCCTCATCGCCGCACGTGCTACAGTGGAAGCCCCTATCGTGAAGGACAAGGGTTCGATCATCCTGTCCGGGCGACGTACGTATGCCGACCTGATGGCGAGGACCGTCCGTGACGGAGCAGTCGATCAATCCAAACTGTTTTTTTATGATTTGAATGCGAAAGCAAACTACACGCTGGGTAAAAAAGACCGCTTGTTTGTTTCCAGCTATTCAGGCCTGGACGTTTTAGAGTTTGATGATGACCTGGATATTTCTTTTAAGTGGGGTAACAACACGGTGACCACCCGATGGAACCATGTCTTTTCGCCTAGACTATTTGCCAATACGTCGTTTATCTATAGCAAGTATAAGTACCAGTTGGGTGCAGGAGATAATGATTTTCGGTTTACGTGGGCATCTACCTTGCAAGACTACACAGCAAAGATGGATTTTGATTATTTCCTGAACACAAAAAACAACATCACATTCGGGGTAAGTAGTATTTACCATCAAATTGACCCCGGTACGGTTTCCGTAACACAAACGGGGCTGCCTGAAGAGACCTTGAAAATCTCACAAGCCAATTCATTGGAGCACGCCATTTATATGGGAAATGAGCAAAAAATCTCAGATAAACTATCCTTAAACTACGGGTTGAGAGGTGCTCTTTTTCAGAACATCGGACCGGGAGTTGAATACAGGTACGATCAGTCTTTTGTAAGAACCGACTCGATCAACAGAAAGAGTGGCGATGTCTATAACTCATACTTCCGGTTCGACCCCAGGTTCGCAGCCACATACCAGCTCAATGACGTATCCTCTGTTAAGGGTAGTTTTGTCAGGGTTCATCAGTTTTTACAGTTAGCTTCCAATTCCGTTGGTGGAACACCCCTCGATGTCTGGTTTCAGTCTTCACCTACTGTCAGACCCCAGGTTTCTGACCAGGTTTCAGTGGGCTATTTTAGAAACCTGTTCGGTCATAAAATCGAGACATCTCTGGAAGCTTACTACCGCTGGATTGACAACCAGATTGACTTCAAAGACCATGCAGCACTTTTACTCAATGAAGAGCTGGAAAACGAATTGCGTGTTGGTACCGCATGGGCATACGGACTCGAACTACTCATCAGAAAACCTACGGGTCGCTTTAATGGATGGGCCAGCTTTACCTGGAGCGCTGCAAAACGTAGAATCCCTTTAGTTAATGAAGGCAGAACCTATCGTTCTAGTTATGAACGTCCCATCAACGTCTCCCTGGTTGGAAGCTACAAAATAGATGAGCGACTCTCCTTTAATGCTACCTGGGTTTATTACTCCGGGTTGCCATTTACGACACCGACCGGCCGACTGAATTACGGCAACCTGATCATACCGTCTTATACAGAGCGAAATGGAAGCCGCATGCCCAACTACCACCGCATGGACATTGGAGTCACACTCCAGCAGAAAAAGAATAGTACATCCAGACTTAAAGGCGAATGGGTCTTTTCACTTTACAACGCGTACGGTAGGAAGAACCCGAATATTATCACCTTTGGAATGGACGAAGACACTAACAACAGGCAAACACAAGCAGTACAGTATGTCATCTTCAGGTGGGTGCCGACCATCGCTTACAATTTTAGATTTTAACTTTAAGCTTCAAGAAAAAATGAAAAATATCAATAGTATTTTCTTAATAATCTTCACCTTATTCGGATGTGAAGAGGTCATTGACTGGCCGGTAGCTTCCGATGAAATCAGGTTGGTAGTGGAGGGAAGAATCACCAACGAGTTGAAAACGCATCAAATAAAACTGACGGAAACGGCAGACTATTTCAATCCAGCGGCTCCTACTCCTGTAGAAGGAGCAACCGTCATTGTTTTTGATGGGGACAACAACATCCCGTTTGTAGAAAGTAGCCCCGGGGTCTATCAGTCTTCACCGTTTGCAGGAGAAGTCGGTCGGACCTATGATTTATCCATCAGGCTAGCTTCGCCGTTAGCTAAAGAAACGGATTTTACTGCTTCTTCCACCATGCTTCTTCCAGCATCTTTGGACTCAATGAGTGCGGTCAACGATATTTATAACGAAGACGACCCAGAGGAGATTCCTGTTGTTTTTACACGACTCGCCTTTTGGGGGGTAGGAAATCTCGATCAGGAGAACAGTTACATGGCTGAGGTCTATGTAAACGATCAACTGGAAACAGACACGATTAATAATGTCATCGTCTTTGGTGACGACTTCATTGGTGAAGAATTTACGGATTTTGCTTTTTATGACATTGATGAGCCCTCAGCTACGGGAGGAGATAGCATTACGTTAGTGATGCACGTGGTTGAAAATGAGTTTGTCGATTTTTATGATCAGCTTTTAACAGAAAGCGAGCTACGCGATCCTTTTGGACTGAGTAGCCCACCAGCCAACGTTTCTACTAATATCTCCGGAAGCGCACTAGGATATTTTTACGTTTCGTCGGTAGATACCGTCCATGCTTTTGTTCAGGATGACTTACAGTAATTTGAAATCTATCAACCGGTCAACTATTTAAATCCTTACGAAATCCTCCTTACTTTTGATTTCCAAAATAGGAGGATTTTTTGCTTCTCAATTAATCCTACTTGTCATGTTTGCCTTTCTTACCCAAATTCCTAGCTGGGCACCACTTGGCGTTCGCCCCTAGTCGGGCACCCCTAAAGGGGAAAGGCAAAAAAAATCAATTTAGCTCCCTTTAGGTCGGGCCCAATGTTGTTAACTTAAGCTCTTATTATTTCCCTTTCCTACGAGAGGGGTAGGGAGAGGGGAAAAGAAAACCTGCTTAAGTTAATAGCATTGAGGTCGGGCCACGTAGTCCGGGCCAACGTTCGGTTGGGGTGGCCAACATCGGGTAAATCAATGATTTTTTTAATATGACGAAGTAGGATTAAATTGAATTTGGTATTATTGAAGGATTTTTCGATGAATTTGACCTTTAAGACTTCGAATCTTACTTAACATATGATAAAGTCGCTTTGAATTTATTCTCTTAAAATGCTTATTTGCGGAAAAATCAAGCAAACAAATTGTTGTGAATTCAACGAAGTAGGCGATAATGAGTAAATATAAATGTCTGATAATAGAGGATGACCAAGCATTTGCGGCTATTCTTTCCACGATAATGGAGAAAGTTCCGGAAGTGGAATTAGTTGGAGTTAGTGACAATACCGTAGATGCCGCTAAAAAGCTGGAACGGGAAAAACCGCATATATTACTACTGGATGTAAACATATCCGGGTTGGAAGGACCGGAGATCCTGGAAATGATCGATCATAAGCCACTTACAATCGTCATTTCAAGTCATGAAGAGGGAGTAATGGAAAATTATGATATCGACTATGTGAAGTTTATTCAAAAACCATTACAAAGTTCGGAACAGCTTATAAGCGTAGTGAAAAGCTGTTTAAACCAGCTAAATAGCTAAAAGTCACATCATGTAATGAGCGCTGGTCTGTTTAAACAAATACTTAAAAAAGGGCTAGCAAATACAGTTCCCATCCTTCAGTATCGACAGATTCTAATTACCAATTACCTGACCCTATTAAGTTTGCTAAGTAATCTGGTGGGGGCAATACTTTCCTTCTCTTTCTCATTTTATCCCTATGCAATGGTGAGCCTGATTGGAGGATTACTTTATGCTCCTGTCTTTATCCTGAATGAAAGAAGGCATTATCAGATTGCCAGCTATTATTTCATTGTTCTCTCTACCCTCATTGTGATCTCTCTTTCCATTGCATCCATCGTCCATGGTAAAGATACCGATGTGGAATACGTGCTTTTTACCATTTTATGCGTGTACGTGTTATTGTTTGACGACCCGTTCAGAAACTATTTATACTGGTTTACTTTTATTTCGCTTGTAGGACTACGTGTATTCCACATGGAGTGGAATGAGCTCCCTTACGACTACACTTTTACCATCAAGGTACTCAACCTCTTTTTTATTTCCTGCGTGCTGTTTTTCTTTCTGAGGTTCTTCAAACGCTTACTTTTTCGCGCAGTTGCACAATCCAACCTGCATGAAAAGACCTTGTATTCGTTGATTGACAATGTACCCATTTACATGGCGATGGTAGATAAAAATGATACCTACAAAATTGCTAATGAGCATTATTCCAACCTGTTTGGAATGGAAAAGGATGATATCATCGGGAAAAAGCGAAGTAAGATTGTTCCAAAGGACATTTATGTAAAACAAGAACCGTACATACAACAGGCACTACAAGGCAAAGCAACCTCTTTTCTCGTACCGATATCTATGCCAGATGGTCAGTTTATTCAAGCCAGAGGTAAGTATTTTCCCGTTAAAAAAAATCAAGATGAAGTAGAGGCGGTTACCATTTATGTAGACGATATCAGTGAGATCAAGGAGGTAGAAGATTCATTGAAACGAGCGAACGAAACCAAAGACAAACTTTTTTCCATCATTGCTCACGATGTTAAAAGTCCGTTGAATCTGTTTCAGACCCTCTTAAATGTAAGTAAGGAAGATGAATTGTCCGCTGAGGACTTTTTTAGGTATCAGAATGAATTAAAAAATAAATT
>JBCCXH010000266.1:0-7424 GCA_039192005.1 Bacteroidota bacterium | reverse complement strand
GGCTGACAACCACTAATTCCTCAATATCTACTGTATCTCCTGCCAACTGATTGATGAAAGCAACTCTCCCCAGCTCTTGATAGTTGTTATAAAGCAACTGAATAAACTGAGTTGGATTAATTGAATAAGAGCTCCCGCTCGGTCTTGCCTCTATAAATGCAAAAGGATTTGGCGCGATGTAACCTTCATCCGTTAATACAATGTTTCCTAAAGCAAACGTAGAAATTTGAGAAGCCGGGGCAAAAAACCCTCCACTTGATGTTCTGAAATAGAGATTAAACACATCTACGGTGTCTCTGGGCAGGTTATCCTGAAAACCAAACTCAAAAGCAGCGGAATTAATCAAAATCTGACCTGCCTCTCCAAAAAAATCAGTTACGCTTTCTAAAGAAAAAACCGTCGTAACCCCCGCCAATGGATCTAACACCGTACGCCCATCGGCCAAATCAAAATCTTGTTTTTCTACGACACCAGAAAAAGCCGATGTACTTCTATCTCGTGACACGTTTGAGTATTCCGTACCGCTTAACGGGAAATCGGCCGTATAGACGGAATCATCGTCCGGATCATCCATGAAAAAAGTAAGTTTTGAGAACTCTCCGTTAGTGGAAAGGTTGGAAAGGTTGGATGCCGAAAGTGACGGTACAATGGCTAAATCTTTAAAAAGAGCGGTCGTCAAGGGTGGGTTATTTGCATCGATTACCTCCTTCATTTGATCGTACAGCTCTTGTGCGTAAGGGTTAGGAAACCCTATTGAGATGCTCCTTCGGGTGTTGCCGTCTCCGTTTATCAGTGGATTTCCATCCAAATCAAACATATTCTGAGCAAGGCCCGAAAAGGTCGCGACGGGACTACTACCAAGCACCTCACTGCTTGTTGCCAGGTAGATGACCGGCTCCAGGGTATCGCTTAATTCATATACTTCCAGATCGATTGGGCTTCCTAAATCACCCACCAGCTCTAACACTTCCATCTCCAATACGAGTGAGTCAAATGTCAACGTGTCATCTGGCAGGGTCTCTTCAGGTCCGCCGGAAAAGGTGTATTGGATATAACCCTCCGCTTCTACAGTCCCTGTAAGAGGGTCTGTAAACCGACCTGCCAAGATCTCATTTTCTCCGTCTGTTCTTAGGCTATCTACCAAGATGTTGGTTGCCGACAAGGAAAAGTCAATGACGTTTACGTTTACGTTTGTGTCCAGGTTAAATTCTGTACCTAAGTCTTCAGCAGAATCACAACCGAAAAAAACCGAGATCAATATCATCAATCTCGGTTTCCAATTATTTTTTAGTTTAAAACTATTAGTTGACCAATTCATTGTAAAGGTTGTAGTATGACTCTTCGAAATTGTCTCCCTCCCCGATTGTTTCTGTCCTTTCTTCTGCAGAAAGATCAACAATAAGCTTTTTAAAGCTATCTGTATTTTCTTCGTTTCCATTGATAACTGCGTCCGCATATTCTATGCCCATTTTCACAAATCCTTCATAGTCCGCAGTCTTAAGTGGACCCAACATCGTATCGTCGATGTCTATCATTTTTACTTTTTCCAACAGGTCCTCTCCAAATTTGTGTGAGAATCCATTGTTATAAACAGAAAAGACCGTTTTTGCGTCTTTGTATATTGGATCGTTTTTGTAAGTTGTTTTCGTGTAAAGCGGGATCAAACTTGTCATCCAGTCATTGCAATGAATGATATCCGGTGACCATCCCAGCTTCTTCACTGTTTCTAAAACGCCTTTACAGAAGAAGATGGCTCTCTCGTCATTGTCTTCAAAGAAATTATCTTCTTTATCAAAAAATACCGATTTACGATAGAAATAATCTTCGTTGTCGATAAAATACACTTGTAATTTCGCATTGGGAATAGAAGCTACCTTTATCACCAATGGTTTTTCTTCATCACCTACCGCTATATTAATTCCCGATAACCTAACCACTTCGTGAAGTCGGTTTTTACGCTCATTAATTAGGCCGAACCGTGGAACTAAAATCCTGATCTCCATACCTCTCTCTTGCATCGCCTGTGGCAGTCTCCTTACAAAATCGGCCACTTCTGTTGTTTTAAGAAATGGGTTAATTTCGCTGGCCACGTAAAGGATTCTAATATTTGACATATATACTATAGAGTTTATTCTCGATTGGGAATGTGTAAAATGAGGCCAAAGTTACGAAATTTTTGATTTAAAGTCAATTTGTAGATTCGGTTAAGCCGTTAACTCAAGATAGTTTATGAGGGCAATTACTGCTCCTGGAGACATTTTAAAAGCCTGTTTGGAGGTAAAAAAAACAGGGCAAACGATAGGTCTTGTGCCCACGATGGGTGCCTTGCATGCCGGGCATTTATCGCTTGTAGAAAAGTGTCGGTCAGAAAATGATGTGACCGTCGTCAGTATTTTCGTTAACCCGATCCAATTCAATAAAAAAGAGGATCTTGACGCCTATCCACGCAACCGTGAAGCAGATCTTTCAAAATTAGACATGCTGGATGTCGATCTGGTTTTTCTCCCCGAAGAAACTGATTTCTACCCGGAGCTTCCCCAGGTTTCCATCTCGTTTGGAGCGATGGAAAACGTGTTGGAAGGTGCCTTTCGACCTAACCACTTTGCAGGTGTCGGCGTGGTCGTCAGTAAGCTGTTCCATTTGACCCAACCGGACAAAGCTTACTTTGGGTTGAAAGACCTGCAGCAGTTTTTACTCATCAAGCGTATGGTCAAAGACCTGGACTTTCCTATTGAGCTGGTAGGAGTCGAAACCAAACGAGAAAAATCCGGGTTGGCCATGTCTTCGAGAAACCTGAACCTTAGCCAGGAAGGTATGGTTATTGCCGCCAATATTTTTAAAGGACTAATGAAAGCAGGGGACCACCTGCAGGAACGCAGGAATGTTTCCGATATCAAATCAGACGTACTTGATTTTTACCATTCCATTGCCGGGTTGGATGTCGAGTACCTGGAAATCGTTAATACAAAAGATCTTTCTTTATTGGAAAAACTTGACGGCACAGATGAACTGGCTGTGTGTTTTGCCGGTTACGTAGAAGGTGTAAGATTGATCGATAATTTATATTTGCAACTGAACTAATCACCATGTTAATCGAGGTATTAAAATCAAAGATTCATCGGGTAAAAATCACCCAGGCTGAATTGCATTATGTGGGTTCTATCACCATAGACGAAGACCTGATGGATGCTGCAAAACTTGTTGCGAATGAGAAAGTCCAGATCGTTAACATCAATAATGGTGAGCGACTTGAAACGTACGTTATTAAAGGAAAGCGCGGCACCGGGGAAATTTGCATGAACGGTCCGGCTGCCAGAAGGGTACAAGTCGGCGACATCATCATTATCATCTCTTATTGTTCCATCGATGCGGAAGAAGCGCAATCTCACGAACCCGTTGTGATCTTTCCCGGACCACACAATCAATTGGCTTCTTAACATTCATGTCCAAACGTCTAAAACAGTTACTCAAGCTCGTCCTTAGCATTGGCTTGTCTGCCTTTTTGCTTAACCTGGTTTTCAAAGATGTGGACTGGGACGAGTTTTGGGGAAAGGCAGAAACGCTTAATTATGCCTGGATCGTCGTTTCTGTCCTGCTATCGGTTATTGCCTACTTTGCACGTGCTTTTCGATGGAACATTATGCTCAAACCGCTCGGGTACGACTTAAAAACTTCGCGAACGACACTTGCTGTACTGGTTGGCTACCTGGCCAACCTGGCCATCCCTCGCCTGGGAGAGGTGGTACGGTGCAGTGTGCTCTACCGCAACGACAAGGTACCTGTTCCCGTGGCCTTTGGTACGGTATTCGTCGATCGGTTTGTTGACTTGATTTTCTTATTTCTTTTGATGGGCCTGAGCTTTCTGGTGGAAGCCGAACGACTAACCGAATTCCTATCTACTGCCTATCAGGACCTGAACGTTCCGAGTTGGGTCATCTGGGCTGGTCTGTTTCTGGTGATTGCAGGAATAATTGTTCTTGTCTTGTTTATCAAAAACCAGCATCGCCTGAAAGGTAGGTTTGCTGAATTGATCAAAGGGTTTGTCTCAGGCATTGTTTCATTAAAAGACATCCAAAACCCGGTTGGGTTTTTCGTATCCACGTTGGTGATTTGGGTGGTTTACTTTTTGATGTCCTACGTGATTGTGTTTTCACTGCCTGAAACGGCTGATCTCGGACTGGGAGCGGGGTTGATGTTGTTAATCACGGGAGGGATTGCGCTGTCTTTGCCTGTACAAAGTGGATTTGGCACGTATCACGGGATGGTGGCAGGCATGTTACTGCTTTACGGAGTGGACCATAATACGGGCATTTTTCTGGCAACTGTACTGCATACTTCCCAAATCGTGACCATCGCGCTTTTTGGAACCATTGCACTGATAATATCCTTTTTAATACGTAGAAAAAACAACGATGACTCCGTCACAGCATAAGATTTTAGACAAAGAAAACGCTTTTGAAAAAGTAGCTCAGTGGAAAAACCAGGGGCTGGAAGTCGTCTTTACCAACGGGTGTTTCGACATCTTGCATCTGGGCCATGTGGACTATTTAGAAAAAGCCAGAGGCTTGGGGGACAAACTGGTACTGGGACTGAACGCTGACGACTCGGTCAGGCGACTGAAAGGGGAAAGCCGCCCTATTAACCACGAGCAGGCACGCGCACGTATTTTAGCGTCTCTCCAGTTTATCGATTTGGTTGTTTTCTTCGGAGAAGATACGCCGCTTGAATTGATTTCTTATTTAAAGCCAGACATCCTGGTCAAAGGAAAAGATTACGATGTGAGTAACATCGTAGGGGCAGATATCGTAATCGAACATGGTGGAAAGGTAGAAACGATTGAGTTGGTCGATGGATTTTCCACTACGAACATTATTGAAAAAATAAAAGAGTAAAAGTCATGCTATTAATAATTATAATCACCTTTATGATCTTGAGCTGGGCAGTAAGCGCAAGGTTAAAAAACAAGTTTAAGAAGTATTCGCAAGTTGCACTGGGTTCCGGTCTGTCCGGAAGGGAAATCGCTGAGTTGATGCTCAGAGACAATGGCATCTACGACGTGTCGGTGACGTGTGTGGAAGGTCAGCTGACTGACCACTACAACCCGGCCAACAAAACCGTCAACTTAAGCCCGGACGTATATAACGGACGCTCAGCGGCGGCTGCTGCTGTTGCAGCACACGAATGCGGTCACGCCGTGCAGCATGCAACTGCTTATCGCTTTTTGGAGTTTCGCTCTGCGATGGTACCCGTACAAAATGTAAGCGCACGAGTGATTAACATCATTTTCATGGCCATGTTTTTTGGCGCGTTCCTGTTGCCCAACGTCATTCCTTACGACCTGGCATTGTTGGTCATCATCGGATGTTACTCGGTGTTCACGCTTTTCGCATTTGTCACCTTACCGGTAGAATATGACGCTAGCAAGCGGGCATTGGCCTGGATACAAGACCGTAACATCGTGGATGCCCGGGAGCATGCAATGGCCAAGGATGCGCTGAATGCGGCTGCGTCTACTTATTTGGTGGCTGCGCTGGGAGCATTGGCTACGTTGTTGTATTACGTGATGATCTTCCTGGGAAGAGACTAGTGGATTTTTTCGATTTGGAGATTTTCTGATTTTAGATTGAGTCGATTTGGAGATCTTTCGATTGAGCTGATTTTGGTTCGATTGAAGTAATAGTAGGTTATCCTGATTAGGGATTGTGTTAATGAGTCCATTTGAAAATTAGTTGATTACTTTTCTTTCTTGCGTCTTTGCAAGGGGGGCACGACTGAAGCAATCTTATGAAAGGGTAGTGGATTTGCAGATTGTAGATGCTTTCGATTGAGCCGATTGGAGATTGGTGGATTAGGGATTGTAGGGTTTGGGGTGGAAGATGGAAAGATGGTCGCTTTTTACTACCGTCATTGTGATTGCGTAGGTACGGGAGAAGCGAAGTCGTGGCCTGGTGTTGGATTGTCTGGATTGTAGATTTTTTCGATTGTAAATTGAGCAGATTGGATGATTGAATTGATCTGAGTGTCTTAGAGAAAAGAGAGCTTCCTAAACGGTTGGCTTTCACTACGGTGCTTACAAGAGGTAGGGCTTCCTTCCTGTGGTCTTCCTTGGCCTATCGACCAACTATCTACTCTTGAAAAGAATAGCTACGGAAAAGTTCTGTGTGTCACAGAACTTGGGTGAGATTGATTGTGGCGTGAGGGTGGGTTGGATAAGAAAGATGCTTTAAATGCAAAAAAGCCCCGTTTGGAAATCCAAACGGGGCTTTTTTTATTAGTTTATCAACCTTATTTAAGGTTGGACTTTCATGTCAAATGTAATGGAACCATCTGTTCCTACACTCGCATTCACCGCAGTTACTTCAATCAATCCTTTTTTACCATATTGATCTAGGAACGCTACAATATCGCCAACTGCCAAGTTATTTACTCTTTGACCATCAGAAGCTGAAACGGTTAGATTATCCAAGTCACTTGAGTTTGATATCGCATCAAAGTCGGTATCACTTAACGAGGTTTCTTCAAAGTAAACGACATTTAGTTCACTTTGTTCCTGGCCCGTTAAACCTGCAATGGCCACTAATGCAGTACTAGAATTGTTATCTTCATCAAATAAAGCGGGATAATCTGCTGTTGATGCTAGTGAAATTCCTACAGAGTTCAAGAAATAAAATCCAAAATCCCAAAAGTCTACATTTTCCGGATCACTCAATAAATAAATCTCTCCATCATCCGTCGAAACAAATGTATTAGAAGATAAATCTGCCAGAGGAGCCATCAAGGTAATACCTGTTTCAGATACGACAGCCGGATCAGGGTTATCGCCATTGTAGTTAATCACAACCGTATTTACTCCTACCACCACTCGTTTGGTAGGATCTCTAAAATCTCCTTTTCCCGATGTCGCCCAAAACTTGTAAATAACCGTTCCTTCACCTGATGACTCAATAGGAAGGTTAAATTCCACTTTCAATTCGTTTCTTAAGCTGTTAGGTAAATCCAACGAGCCATCTGCTTTTACGTCCTGATTACTCAAATTCAATTGCTCAGATAAATCGAAAGGTTCGTCGCCGGTACCAAATTCATCTCTGGTGACGTAAATTCTTCGCATGTTCCCGTCGGTTGAGGTAAAATCAATAAGTGCGCTAACGGTATTCATTCCAGCAAAGTTGGATGCAACTATAGTTGCTGTTGTATCCGTTAATCCATCATTTACGATTTCTACATCAAAAGTGGCAGTTGTATCTACAGGCGTAAAGATGGTTTCATCGTCTCCGCAACTGGTGACAAACAAGCCAACATAAATGAATGACCCAATGGCTAAGAGTTTTCCAATTAATCTCATAATAAGTGTTTAGTTAAATTCTTGCGATTAAAATACGTTAATTGTTATTTATTATTAAAGTTCTATTGTAAAGACACAATAT
>JBCCXH010000265.1:0-7490 GCA_039192005.1 Bacteroidota bacterium | reverse complement strand
GCCTGATTCAAAAACGGTAGTTAAGACATTTTTCACCCCAGCCACTTTGATTAATACAAAAAGATCATTTTTTTTTCATATCACTATTATAATTCACTTATCTAAAGTAAATTCGAAGAAACAATTTATCAAGTGATAAAATTCATGACCTTTTGATAGCCGTTTGCACGATAATGAAAGAAAAACGGACTCATATCTTTTACTAACGGGATACATCGATTTCACCTTTCTTTTATGGTTCGGATACTCGCAAACTTCCATCAAAATCTTACCTGAATTTATCTTTCGATAAATCAACATTTACTTTTTAAAAACATTGCAGACTTATTTATTAAAAAAACGTAAAATGAAAAACTCAACGTTTACCAAGTTATTTTACTGGGCCATGATTCTGGGATCTTTTGCTTTCCTATCCGCTTGTAATGACGATGAAGAAATCAGTCAGGACGAAGCACTGTCGGATTTAGAAATCAGCCTTGAAGTATCCGAGGGCACCATCAAAGCCGGCGATAACGTGACGTACGCCATCGAAGGGTTAGACCCTGAGGGCATTAGTTATGCCTGGGCCTTTGCGGGAGGCGAACCTGCCACCTCTACCGATCCCGAACCTGTCGTGACGTACAGCGAGGCAGGAACCTACGGAGCCAGCCTGGTTGTCACCCGTTCCGCCGATGAAAAAACATTTGAGGCTTCGCTGGAAAACGCCGTTACGGTAGAAGCATTAGCAGCCGGTGACGTATTGGCTTCTTTTACCTCTGACGTGAAAGTGGTAGAAGAAAACGGAGTGGTCACCTATACCAGCAGCAGTACGGATGGTGCCACACTCGCATGGACGTTTGAAGGGGGGACACCAGGTACTTCTACAGCTGCCGAGGTAAAAGTAACCTACGAAACGGCAGGTAACTGGGACGTTACCTTAGTTGCCACCAAAGACGGTGTCTCGGACACAAAAGAAAGCGCAGATTACGTTACGGTAAATGCCGTAGTTGTGGAAACGGTCACGGCAGATTTCTCTGCCAGCTCAACAACTATTCAGAAAGGAACCAGCGTCACTTTTACCAATAAAAGTACAGATGGAGCCACGCTGGAATGGGCCTTTGAAGGAGGAGATCCCGAAACTTCCACAGAAGCCGAAGTGGAGGTAACGTATGAAACCGCAGGCACCTGGGATGTAACGCTCATTGCTACTAAAGACGGTACCTCTACGACAAAGAAAATGGAAGACTTTATCACCGTTTTACCACCAGCAGAGTTCCAAACTGGTTTTATTTCTGTAACCGGTAAAGTAATTTCTTTAAAGTTTGATCAACCATTAAATGACCCTTCTGGCGAACAGGCAAACATGCTTGTATCGGTAGGTGGCGGACCAGTTGGTATCTCTTCTTTGGCACTGGCTACAGGAGACAACACTACTGTTGAAGTTACCCTCGATAATGTGGTAGCTGTAAGTCAGGAAATTTCCATTGATTTCGACCCGAATAGCATCACCACCACCAATGGAGGAGGTGTAACCCCTATGGATGATGAGATAATTCCCAATACCTATTTTGATGGAGGAATATTAACCGCTGGTGGTGCTTCCGGTAACTTTGACACTGGAATCGAAGGGTGGAGAACAGATGTCATTAAACATGACCCTGATAATGATCCAGACAATGATCAAGCAAGAGGTGTAACAGTAAGCCACGACCCAACTGGTGGTCGGAATGGAACTGGTGCATTAAAAGTCGTAATGAACGAAAATACAGACTTGACAGGAACGAATAAAAATAACTTTTTCATTCTAACAAACAATATCATTACCCTTGAAGCGGGAAAAACATATGAGGTTGACATGTGGTATAAGATAGTGGGGAAACCCGGATTTGCAGAAGCGACGATTCGATTAAAAAACGCTAATGGAGCTAATCCAGAACCAGAGCAGAAAGTTTTTATATCAGGAGATGGAGGAGCTACGGGTTTTTGGCGACAAAAGAATACTATCAATAATTTCGTTAAAACTGGTAGTGGCTCGCTACCTGTAGCTGCAACTGTAAATGATGGCACGGTGACCATTCAACTTATTGGCAAAGCTTCTGCAAACGATGGAGGGGAATCAGTCACTGTTTATTTTGACGATATCAAAATCACAGAAATTCCTTGATAAAATCTTAAGAATAGAAGCACACTAAAAAAGCCCGGTTTTAATGATTAAAACCGGGCTTTTTCTTTGTTAAACAAGGATGTGATTCTTTATTTAGATTGAGACGGACGCGCTTACCTTTTTAGTGTACCCACTTTCTTGTCGACTCCCTCATCACCAGCTCCGTGGGAAGTGACTCACACAAAAAATCCATTTCATCCGGATTTTCGATGTGCCAGATCAGCATTTCGGCTGCCCTCCTACCCATCTGTTCGGCCGGCTGCATGATGGTGGTCAGCTTGGGCGTCATGAACGTCGCCACCGGCTCATCAGCGAAACCTACCACGGCCACTTCATCAGGAATGCGTTTCCCGCAAGACTTGATCACCTCTACCGTTTCAAAAGCCAGGTAATCATTGAAGCAAAACACCGCATCTACTTCTTCGGCATGCATCAACGCGCTAAGTTTTTCCTTCCATTCTGCACTTTCTGATGCAAGCACCCGGCGCTCTTCAAATTCCAACCCGTGCACCTTGAGTCCTTCTTTGTATCCCGTTAGTCGGACAAAACCGGTAGACAACCCTTCCGGACCGGCCACATGCGCAATCTTCCGATGCCCCGTTTCCACCAAGTGGTCAATGGCTTTGAGGCATCCGGGAAAATCATCGGTCACCACATAGGAGGTATCCAAATCTTCACAGATACGATCCAAAAAAACCACCGGCACGTCGTCTTCGATCAGGTCCAGGTAATGAGAAAAATCGGAGGTGGCCCGCGCATGAGAAGCAATGATGCCGTCCACGCGCATGTCATTCAGAATGTTCACAGCTTTTACCTCTTGCTCTAACCTTCCTTCGTGTACGTTGACAAACAAATGGTACCCCTTCTCATCCATTACTTTATTGATTCCGCTTAACACTTTAGAAAAGTAATGATGCGTAAACTCCGGAAGGACCAGCCCAATGTTTTTTGACTGTTTTTTCAACAGGTTGATCGCGAAAGGATTGGGCTTATACCCCCATTTCTTTGCCAACTCCACCACTGACGTACGGGTCTTTTCGCTAATTCTTCCTTCGTTGCTTAATGCCCTGGATACGGTAGACGTTGATACCCCTAACTCATGTGCGATATCTGTGATTTTTACTCTGCCTCTTATCATGCGTACGACTTTGAGTATGAAACTTACAAAAGTAAAACCAGTAGCACCACGCAAAGGGAGAATTTATCTTTAAAATGAGGGGCTATTTTGAGACTGATTAGCTAGATACGCGACGAAAATATCCCCTCAACTAGTGAAAAATCAGAAGAAAATACCCCCTGTTGAGCAAACGATTGTATGACGGTAAGTCCTTTAAAATGACGACTTTTGTCATTATAAAATCATTCAATTTTCATGATCAAACCACTGACTAAAGAAAACGCGGACATCGCTGGTCATTATCCAACCAAAGTCATTCAATTCGGAGAAGGAAATTTTTTACGTGCGTTTGCGGACTGGTGCATTGACGCGATGAATGCCAACATTGGATTTGATGCCGGCGTTGCAATCGTTCAGCCCATTGAAAGGGGCATGACCAGCATGCTAAACGATCAGGACAACCTCTACCACCACCTGATCAGGGGGCTGAAAAATGGAAAAGAAGTAAAAGAAAACCGACTCATTTCCTGCATCAACGAAGCCATCGACCCGTTTAAAGATGCCGCTGCCTATTTCAAACATGCCCACTCAGAAGACTTAAAACTGATAATCTCCAATACCACCGAAGCAGGCATTCAGTTTGATGACACCGACCTTCCGGAAGCCGATCAGCTTGCCAAAACATTTCCCGGTAAGCTCACGCAACTGCTAAAGAAACGATTCGATCATTTCGAAGGTTCTGCCGCATCCGGCCTCGTATTTATTCCGTGCGAACTCATCGAAAAAAACGGTGAAGCATTGAAAAAAGCCATCCTGGATTATGCAGATTTATGGAGCCTGGGTGACGCATTTAAAAGCTGGATTACCACGCATAACTTCTTTGCTAATACGCTGGTAGACCGAATTGTGCCTGGATTTCCAAAAGATGAGATCGACGAAATCAGATCAGAACTTGGATATGACGACCAGTTGGTCGTTTCCTCCGAAGTTTTTCACTTGTGGGTGATTGAAGGGCCGAAAGAAGTTCAGGACGCTTTTCCTGCGGACCAGGCAGGTCTCAATGTTAAGTTCGTGGCAGACCTGGTTCCCTATCGGACACGAAAAGTACGAATCCTAAATGGTGCACATACCTGTATGGTACCGGTCGGCTTACTTGCAGGGATTCCTACGGTAAGAGAATCTGTAGAAGACAAAAACGTCGGTGCGTTCATTCAAGCTGCAATAGCGGAAGAAATTGCCACAACCATCGAGTTACCCCAGGACGAATTAAATGCGTTTTCTAACGAGGTGATTGAACGGTTTAAAAATCCCTTCATCCGCCACGAGTTAAAAAGCATTTCGCTTAATTCCATTTCTAAATTCAAAGTAAGGGTACTTCCTACCATTAAAGATTTCTTCGAAAAGAACGAGACGCTCCCCAAACGACTCATTTTTTCATTCGCTTGTCTGATCAAGCTTTACCTGTGGGACGAGTTTTCCATCAATGACGACCAGGAGGTTACTGATTTTTTCAAAGAATTGAAGGCTCAAAACCACACGTCCAACGAAATTACCCATAACATTTTGAGTAAATCGGCCTTCTGGGGAGAAGATCTGAACCAAATCCCCGGATTAACCAGTTTACTTGTTAGCTACTTAGACCAATTAGCAACAAAAGACCTTGTCGAAGTGCTAAACGACTTATAACGTAAGGGAACCATAAAGAAAGAATGAAAGCAATTACGATAAACCCTACGGACAACCTTGGGGTGGCACTCACTGATTTGAGCCAGGGTGAAACAATCACCATTGGTGAACGCTCCGTGACGTTGACACAAGACATTTCTGCAAAACACAAATTTGCGTTAGCGGATTTTCCAACAGGATCCGAACTGTTCATGTACGGATTGATTGTTGGTACTGCGAACCAACCCATCGCAAAAGGTGAAGCCATTACGACGGCCAACGTAACGCACAAAGCTTCCGGTTACGACCTGGATAAACCCTCGACTTTCCAATGGGAAAAACCCGATACGGCTCGTTTCGAAGGAAGGACCTTTATGGGATACCCTCGTGCCGACGGGCAAGTGGGAACGGACAACGTCTGGCTGGTATTCCCGCTTGTATTCTGTGAAAACCGAAACATCGAAGTGTTGAGAAAGGCTTTTGAGCAGGCACTTGGCTATTCGAAAAGAGATCCTTATGAAGACATGGTGCACACGTTGGTGGGCCACTATGAAAACAAGACACTCGACGAGCAGGTCATCAACACGATCACGCCGGGAGAGGGAACCGCTAATGGACAGGCTCCCATCTTTAAAAATGTAAAGGTTCGGTTTATCACGCACCAGGGAGGATGTGGAGGCATTCGGCAAGATTCAGAGACCTTATGTCGGTTACTGGCCGGCTACATGAACAACCCGAACGTGGCTGGTGCCACTGTTTTGAGTTTAGGATGCCAAAATGCGGAAATCAGCATCTTTCAAAACGCCGTTGAAAGCATCAATAAGGAATTCAAAAAACCCTTGATCATTCTGGACCATCAGAAAACGGGAAAAGAAAAAGACCTCATCAGTACAGCCATTAAAGAAACCTTTAAGGGCATGATGGAAGCGGAGAAAATCGTTCGAGAGCCCATGCCTTTGAGCAAGCTGACCATTGGGTTGGAATGTGGAGGATCGGATGGGTTTTCCGGGATTTCGGCCAACCCGTCTGTGGGGCACGTCTCTGACCTGATTGCCGCCCTGGGAGGAAAAGCCATTTTATCTGAGTTTCCAGAATTATGTGGCGTGGAGCAGGAACTGATCGACCGAATGCCCAATAGAGAAATGGCCGTAAAATTTACGGACCTGATGAGGGCTTACGAAAAAGCGGCTGAAGATAGTGGCTCTGGCTTTGACATGAACCCTTCGCCGGGAAACATCAAAGACGGATTGATCACAGACGCCATGAAATCTGCCGGAGCAGCAAAAAAAGGAGGCACCTCCCCTGTTGTAGATGTACTGGATTACACCGAATACGCAAAAAACGCCGGACTGAACCTTCTTTGTACGCCTGGAAATGACGTAGAGTCTACCACAGGCTTGGTAGGATCAGGTGCTAACATTGTCCTGTTTACCACGGGGTTAGGCACACCAACCGGTAATCCTGTCGCTCCCATTTTAAAGGTTTCTTCCAATTCGAAGCTGGCAGAACGAATGCCGGACATCATTGACATCAACACCGGCCCGGTCATCGAAGGAGCGAAAACAATTCAGGAAATGGGAGAAGAAATGTTGGAGCACGTCATCCGCATTGCCAGTGGAGAGGTCAGCTCCAAAGCGGTACAAATGAGGCATTATGACTTCATTCCCTGGAAAAGAGGGGTGTCGTTGTAGAAAAATACAGGTATTAATCCCACGAAGAGGTATCGTGATAATTTTTCCAGGCTTTAAAAAATGATAAAGAGCCAGCGGACTGGCTCTTTATCAAGGCATGTTTATATGAAGTGAATGCTTGTTGGTTGATCGGTGAGTACCGTTAGAGTAGACTCACTTACCTCCAACTTATTTTAACTCATAAATGCCAACTCCCTGAGAATAGAAAGAATGACCAAATTCATCGACTGCCTCTTTTCCAAAAACTGTTTTTATCAGGTCATAATCTTCTTCCAGGTTAATCTTCTCTAATTCAAGCGCTTCAATAGTAAGCACTTGATTCCCAATTTTAACGAATTTGACTTCAGGAGTTTCAATATCATAAGATAAACTAATTGCTTCCCTATCGTTACTACTGGATTTAAATGTGCTTAGAACCAAAACAGGAATAAGTGTATCACCACTATTCCATTTATCAATAAACTCTAAACTATTTATTGTATTGGGTATAATCTTTGGAATTTTACCATGAGGATACAGTATATTTTCATAAAATATTCCACCCTCACTTTCATAATATTTGATTATTGGATGATCGCTTTTTTTGACAAAGATTTCAATATTCGGTGAATAGCTATAAGAAGTGAAAATAGGTTTTAATACAATTTCGTCTGGTTTGAATAGAAATAATACCTCCTCATTTACTTCTTTTCCAGCTAGATAATATGATCTTTTTGAAAATTCCCGCTTATCGATCTTTTTCGTGTAAAAACGAAAACTCAGTGTGTAATCGAATTCATTAAAATGCCTCAGTGTAACCAAAACAGGACCATTAAACTCACTATAATCAAAAGTGCCTAAATCTTTAAATTCCTCCTCAATTAGTTCATCATTT
>JBCCXH010000264.1:0-7499 GCA_039192005.1 Bacteroidota bacterium | reverse complement strand
TATGTTGAGAGACAATACCTAGATATTTTCATTTTTAACACTTTAGTTAACTGTATGATTCACAAAAACAAATGGATAAAAAGAGCCAGAGGTCTGTTCTTTTTATGTCTCGGGTTAGTATTAACTATTTCTTTTTTTACGCTGGAAGATCTGACTGAGAAGAAAGGAAATAAAGAAAGCATTAGTCACAGATACAATCAATTTGTTGACAATCACCCATACTCCCAATCCTTCTCTGAAGAAGAATGGTTGGCAATGCCCAAATACGATCGACCTGACTTAGCCGCCCGTCAGAATTACTTGTCGATGTTAGATCCAAATACACTGACCGTGCCGTATCATCGGATGGGTGAGGCTTATGAATACACAAAAAACCGTCTGGCCATAAGTAAGCAGATAAAACAAAATCTTAATCCAGGGCCGTTTAAGCCCGGAATGATTTTAAGAAAAGACGCAGGAACGAGCTTCCAAAGCGTACCGTTTTTGGATAAACCCGAAGCAATTACCGTAGGTGGCAGGGAAGTAGTTTGGGAAGAGCAGGGCCCCAACAACATAGGTGGTCGTACCCGGGCAATCCTTTGGGACCCGAACGATCCTACAAACAGAGCTGTTTTTGCTGCGGGTGTAGCAGGTGGGATATGGCACAATTCAAACGTGTTGGACCCTAATTCTTCCTGGGTAGCTATTAATGATTTCCTGGGAAATTTGGCTGTAGTGACACTCGCTGCAGACCCCACCAACTCTGACGTAATCTATGCAGGTACAGGAGAAGGATACTTCGGTGGTGGCATGGTAAGAGGAGCAGGTATTTTTAAGTCGACAGATGGTGGAGACACCTGGAGCGTTCTGCCCAGCACAGAGATTGATGATTTTGCTTATGTTCAGAAGATTGTTGTGACTAACACAGGAGCAGTCCTGGCTACTACTAGAGGAACAGGTGCTCCACGCGATCTTGGCGGTGGAGTTTATTTATCAGAGGACGGTGGAGATACATGGGATGAAAAATTAGCAGGAAACGGCTCAGATATTGAGATAGCTTCAAATGGAGACATCTATGTTACCAGAGGGATATTTACTCCCGGCATGGTAGATAAATCAGAAGATGGAGGAAATACCTGGACAAGCATTACCCCCGACGCAGACCCAGTTAGTCTAGCATTTAGAATTGAGCTGGCCACAGCTCCGAGTAACTCGGAAGTCGTGTATGCGATGGCGCAAGATAGTGTAACTAACAATATCGACTGGGTACGAAAATCAATAGATGGTGGTGCTAACTGGGTGAATATGACGATTCCCACACACAATGATGGATGTGCGGCTACAGCAACAGGTTTGGCTAGAACGCAAGCCTGGTACGATCTGATTTTAGCAGTAGATCCTAACAACGAAGACGTGGTCATTGCCGGAGGGATTGATTTAGCTAGGACGAGCGACGGAGGCGCAACCTGGACTCAGATTTCCGAGTGGCTTGATTGCAGCGCAATAGAAAATGTTCATGCGGATCAGCATCAAATCGTTTTTCGTCCCGACAACTCGGGAGCAGCACTTTTTGGTACCGATGGGGGAGTGTACTATTCTCCAAATGCCGGAATTGCCGAAACCCCTTCGTTTGAACCACGAAATAAAAACTATTCAGTCACACAATTCTATGCCGTTGCCACCGACAACGTAGCTGGTTCGGAGTATTTCATCGCAGGAGCTCAGGACAACGGGACGTTAAAATTAGAAACAGGGTCAGCTGGGATAGCCGTAGAAGTGTTTGGCGGAGACGGTGCTTTCTGTCACGTAGATCAGCAGGACAGAACCTTTCAGGTGGGTTCCTCACAATTTGGCGCTGCCCGGCATTCAACAAATGGGGGCATATCATTTACCAGATTAAATACAGTTAATGGTGGGACGCAAAATGGAGGTAATTTCATCAATCAGACAGATTATGACAATACCCATGGAATTTTGTACAGTGCCAAATTAGATGATCAATATGCTCGAATAACCGGGCTGAAAACGACAACTCCTACGGATGAAGTGGTGATAGATATTAATCTGGGTGGGCGTCAGGTATCGGCGATCCGGGCAAATGCAAACGAAGACAACCGAATATTTATCGGTACAGAAGGAGGGCTGGTTCTGAGAGTAGATAATGCCCACGATGATCCCGAGTCAACGAATATTACTTCGAATATCACCACTGTAGGAAACGTATCTTCCATAGACATTGGTTCTTCAGATGATGAACTGATCGTTACCTATTCAAATTTTGGCGTCACCTCCATCTGGTATACGACAGACGGCGGGGACAACTGGGTAAGCAAAGATGAGGCGGCCCATGGACTACCGGATATTCCCATCAGGTGGGCACTATTCAATCCATTGAACCCGTCTCAGGTAATGATTGCAACCGAATTAGGTGTATGGTCTACCAATAATATTACTGCTTCTAATCCTGGTTGGGAGCCTAGCAATGAAGGGTTGGCCAATGTGAAATGCGACATGTTGCAGTACCGGGAAAGTGACGGATTAGTGGTAGTGGCTACGCATGGTAGAGGCATTTTCACCACCAATATTTTCTCGGCAACACAAGATGAAACGGGTCCGGTGGCCTTTAGCTTTACACCTGCTCATGAAGAAGTGGATGTGCAGTTTTTGGATGCAGCGTTGGAAATACAGTTTAATGAAACGGTTACCTTGGGTTCAGGAGACATCACACTCAAGCTACTTGATAACGACGACATTGTCGAAACCATCGCTGTTACAGGAGGTCAGGTCGTTACCACCGGGTTGACGGCTACCATCACGCTCTCCTCCTTATTAAACCCAAACACTTCCTATTACATCGAAGTAGCTCCTGGCGCATTTGAAGATAACCTGGGGAACCCTTTCAGTGGAATATCCGGAAACGATACCTGGAGCTTCACGACATTTGATGGCGATTTGCTTCCGACTGTCCTGGTGCCAATCTCCAATCAAAGTTTGGAAGAAGGGAGTGCTCCAATCGTACTGGATCTAACCAATGTTTTTGATGATCAGGATAACGATAACCTTGCCATTGTAAAAGAAATTGTATCCAACAGTGCAGAAGAGGTAGTTCAGTTATCGATTACGGATAATGACCTAACGATCACCCCTGTAACAGATGCAATTGGGTTGGCAGCGGTTACGATAAAGGGTACATCTAATGGCAAAGAAGTTGAAGATTCCTTCATTATTGAAGTGAACAGTATAGCTGAAAAACTATTTGTTCAGACAGGAGCTGATAACAATGGCAGGTTGGAAGGCGCGTATACTGAGGGTACAACGTTCAGAAATGCGGATGACTTTGTCGTGACCGGAGGACAAAATTGGAGCATTACAACAGTAACCACGGAAGCATTTTATTTAGGAAGTAATCCGCTAGACTTACAATCAGTAGAAGTAGTGGTTTATGCCGATGATAGTGGTACACCCGACGAATCAAATGTGATTGCAACACAAACTGTGTTAACGGGAAATGGTCAGTTAATTGGTGGAGAAGCAACAAGTCCTGGATTGACAGTCAGGTTGAACACCCCAATTGATTTAACGCCCGGCACCTATTGGATAAGTATCTTCCCAACGTTTGGTAACGATTCACGGAATGCCGATGGTAGTTTTGATGCGGTCTACGTTTGGTTTGTCAGTCCTGATGGTGGAAACTCATTTTTCGTGAATGCGGATGGAAACTATGAAGCCGGAGATGACGCTATGTTGTTTACGGTCGATGGCGAAAGAGATATTTTTGACTTCGCTCCTGAAGTAGCGAATGCCATTGACGATGTGGAGTATAGCGCCAATATTGGTGTCCAGGTGATTGATATCAGCAATGTTTTTACAGATCCGGATCATGACGATGATGCCATTGTCGTGGAGATTGTCGGAAACACAAACGAGGATCTTTTAAGTACAGAATTAGTAAGTGATGAGCTAAGGTTGACGATTACAGCAGATCAAGGAGGTTCATCTGTGGTTACGCTTAGGGCTACGTCAAATGGACTAGTGGTTGAGGAGCGTTTTGAGGTAAACGTTCTTTTCGACTTAGTGTACGAGCAAACAGGCGTTGCTGATGGATCATCTCCTTCACAGGTTTTTACGGATTTTGGTAACGCTGCATTAGAAACTGCTGACGACTTCGTGGTAACAGATGGAGAGGTTTGGGATATCAGACAGGTAGCCGTAGCAGGCGATCGTAGATCACCAGATCAGGCATTTTTTATTATCTACGAAGATAATGGAGGAGTACCAGGGGATATTATTTTCTTTAGTGGTGTGTTGGTTCCTACGCTTACCGACGATGACACAGATTTTCGATTGACATCACCAAATGTGGCAAGTTTAAATGCCGGAACCTATTGGGTTTCTGTTCAGGTTGTCCAACCTTTTGATGGCAGCACTGCAAATCAATGGTTTTGGCAGCGGACTTCTCCGGCAGTAGGAAACGATTATGCAATACAGGATGTAAATCAATTATTAGGGGGAGGGTTTCCAAATACATGGGGTGCAAGTGGAAACAATTCGGCAATGATCTTTTCGGTAAGAGGGGAGACAAGCAACGCGCCGCTAACTCCTTCAGACCTGGATATTTCATACGATGGAAGTGACATTTCCCTATCCTGGACAGATAATTCAGATAATGAAATTGAATTCGTCATAGAACGGAGTGCAAATGGTGGAGTATTTGAAGAGGTAGGTCGCACAGCAGGAACCACCTATTCATCAGTAAGCAACACGGTGAGTCCCATTACTTCCAACGTGGAATATACTTACCGAGTGTATGCATTGGGAGCAAGTAATTCTTCCGGTTTTTCTAATACTGACTCTCAGCTTACACTTCCGGAACCTCCTATTTCGCTGGCTTCTCCCAACGTAGGTGAAGATTCTTTTGAACTAAGCTGGGTCAGCGTGAATGGTACGCTGGATTTTAAAGTAGATGTATCTACTGACAACTTCGCAACATTTGTTCGTGAGGACCAGGACATAGCCGGTAATAATCTGTCCGTAGACGGTTTAGATCCAAATCAGGAATATCAGGTTCGTATACAAGCAGTAAACGCGACAGGCAGCTCTGTGGAAAGTGAAGTCTTGGAAGTGACAACCTTACCTTCAGCACCTACGTCGTTAGTATCTTCGAACATAGCTACTGATCGTTTTGACCTGACTTGGGCAAGCGAAGACGGAGCATCATCATTCAGACTTGACGTATCAACAGATGGTTTTTCTACGTTCGTATTTGAAAATTTACCTCTTGTTGAAACATCCGCGAGTATCTCAGGCTTAAGCTCAAATGTCACCTACGAGGTACGCTTGAGATCAGTAAATGAAGTAGGGAACTCCATAGAAAGCGAAGTTTTAGAAGTGACAACCTTGCCGGTTGCTCCGGTATCACTTTTATCGAGCAACATCAAGGTAGATGCATTTGATCTAACCTGGACAAGTGATGACGAGGCGAATGAGTTTAGCTTTGATCTGTCAACGGATGGGTTTACGACTTTTGTACAAGAGGATGTATCAGTAAGTGGTACTTCGGTGAGCATTACCGAGCTAAATGCTAATACGACATATGAAGTACGTGTAAGGTCGGTCAACGAGTCGGGAAGCTCTGTCGAAAGTGAGGTTTTGGTAGTAACGACATTGTTTAATGCACCAACTGCTGAAGCAGCTTCTAACCTGACCGGGGATTCATTTCAGGCAAATTGGACAGTTACGGATGGTGCAACTGCATTTGAAGTAGATGTCTCTCAGGATGGTTTTGAAACGTTTGTCGCAGGTTTTGATAGTAAAGAAGTAGAGGGTACTTCTATTGAAGTGACAGAATTAGAAGAAGGTGATTACGTATATAGAGTGCGGGCACTGAATGCTTCAGGGCCATCAGCATCTTCGAATACCATTGAGGTCTCAATAGAAAAGCCACTAGGTGTTGACGAATTGGTAGGTGGTATCAACCTATATCCAAATCCGAGTAATGAAGGAAGGTTTTATGTTGATTACCAACGAATTCCAGGAATGCCATTAAGTGCCAAGGTCTACACAATTGCCGGAAGGGAAATCAAATCGTTAAGCTTCGAAGATCTTTCAGGAAGATACATTGATTTATCAGACCAACCGGATGGAACGTTTATCATCAACTTGATCAGAGGGGACATCCAAAGGCAAATCACATTAATTAAGCAACCTTAATAAATTGCAAATAAGAGGCTGGCCTGACTTTGCGGCCAGCCTCTTTTTATTTGAGTCATGTCAGAAACTCCCAGACATGAAAAACTCGCCTCTTTTATACTGTTTTTTAGACATCCTCTTTTTTAATTTTACCTGTTATGAAAACTAACCGAATATTGGTGTTGCTGTATGTGGTATTTGCTTCTACAGCATGTATTCAGAAGAATATAAGAACATCTACGATTGAGCCAGATAATCAGGACTTAGTAAATGATGATTGGCTTATTGATGTTTTGGATTCATATAAAGATGAGCGCTTTGTACAATTTACCATCACGAACAATAGTGATGAGACACTGACTGTGTTAAACCCACTTTATAAATACGTAGAACAAGAGGAAAGCGGGAACTGGAGAAAACTTTCTTTGGGATACTGCATGTGTAGCTATAACTGTCCTAATCCGCCTGAAGAAATAAAAGTCGCTCCGGGTAGTACCTATACGTTTTCATGGGATAAAAAAGAAGAAACGTGCGACGGCCAACGCTCAATCAAAACAGAAATAGAATCAGGAACCTTTCAGGCTACCCTATCCTATGTAAAGGGAAGATCCGTAAAAAAGGTCATTGTACCTTTTAATTACTGATAACGCTTCTTTTTTCCTATACCTTTAATATACCTGCTCTTTTTGGCTAGGATTAGTTCAAGTATTATATCAGAATTGTCACATTACCTAATGGATTTTGTCCGATCAATGGCTCGTGATAAATATGCTAAAGTTTACAAGCGTTTGATCAACATTTTTGAGTAACGAAACTGGGAAAATGAAACCTCTCGGTTGATAGGTACTAATTTTTTATTCAGTCATTTTTTTAAAGATATGGGACGTGTCCTGCTGTAATCTGAATTGTAAAAAATCAATATTTCATTTTTTTGTGAGTAAGATTTGTCTTCGCCTGCTTATTCATGAGTAAAACATCCACCAAGATATAACCCGCTTAATTCATGAGATAAACGCTCAAGTTGGCATAAGTAATTGATTTATAATGTCTTATAAATCAATTTTAAAGTTTTTTGATTTCCCAAATTTGGGCCGACGTGGAGCGGAACGATTTTTAATGAAACAAAAATCAATTACCAATTCCATTGCGGCTCATAGTCAGAGCATTACCTGCCTTTGCCGGCAAACAGGCATATTCTCAATAAATAACACCTGAATTTTTCAGGATATCGCGCCGTGCAAAGTCCATGAGGTGGGGACAGACACTATGGCGTATAGATAAATAGTGTAAAGAAACACCTCTTCGTATCCTAGCAGGTAAAGTCCTGTCTG
>JBCCXH010000263.1:0-7505 GCA_039192005.1 Bacteroidota bacterium | reverse complement strand
CCTCATGTATTGAGACTGGATCAGTATTGATAATGTCAGGTAAAGAGATGTTGTTTAAATCTTCCAGGTTTTTTAATAATCCCTTCCGAACGTCAGCATTGCTTGAAAGACCGGTAAGCTTATTGTCTTTATCCTTTACAATGGCAAACCCCAAATTTCCATCATCGATCTTTTTGATGGCGTCCTTTACCTCAAATTCACCTTCAAGTAAGGTAGGAGCATCCTCCTCCTCAATCATAAAGTCTTTCACCTGAAAGTCAGAATGAATGACGGAAGACCTAAGGTGTAACAATGCCTCCCCGAGTGATTCATGATTGACCAGAAAAGAACCGGAGACTACAGAGTGCACGCCCAGCAGTCTTAGGATAAAACCGGTTTCATCATTTACGCCACCGTCTACATGGATTCCTTTTCCCGGAAATTGGTTTCTGAACTTTCTAATTCGTTTGAAATTATCTTTTCTGAACTTGCCACCACTTTGCCCCGGAGTGGTGGTCATGATTAAGATAAAATCGCATTGATCTTTATACTCCTCGAAAACATCTACCGGAGTATCCGATATGATGGACAAACCGTACGTCACTCCATCTACCTGCGGGAAGTTTGTTCTACCATCCAGGTTTTCGTATTGGTAGGTGACTAGGTCAGGTTTCACCTCGGTGATCAGATCAAAATATTTTTCGGGGGTATCCGTAATGATATGTAGGTCCACCGGAGTCTTGCTGATCTTCTTAATTTCTTTGATGTCTTCAAATACGGCCGGATCATCGTTACAGTCTATGTGAAAATAATCGATATGACACCGGTCCAACTCCTCGACGAGCTGATTCATCGGGCGTTCTTTGCTAGAATATAGGGAAGCTGAAATCTTCATCTGTTTATAAGGTCGGCAAAGATAAGGTGGAAAATGTAGAAGAAACCCTCAAAAGAAAGTGCCTGGTTTCTTTAAATATTTAATATAATTCATCGAATCATTAAAGTAATTGGCATGATTTTGGTTTATTATTTCGCCAAATTAATAACGTGTTAACCTTTCGATGAGTAGGGGTATGTAATCGTTAAAGAACGTTAATCTCTAAAACTCACTGGATTCATTTACGTTAAGAATTTTTGTAAGTATAAATCCTCTTCATATTTACTTAGGTTTGAAAAAGGAGCTCTCGGGCTCCTTTTTTATTTGGGTCACGCAAAACCAATTCTCATGAGTTGTCATGAATGAAGCAAAAAATGAAATCTGTTGGATTGGTTATTAAGAAATGTATCCAAAAGCTTATTTTTCCAAAAAAATTACGTTTCATGATCAAAATTCAAGAGTTCTTGGGCACCAAAGTGGATAATAGCCCATTGGTAGTTTTTAGAATTTTCTTTGGTTTTTTATGCGCAGCCGAATCCTTTGGAGCGATTCTTACCGGATGGGTTCATGAAACATTTATTGAGCCGCAATTCACGTTTACATTTATTGGGTTTGAGTGGTTGAACATGCTCCATGGAGAGGGAATGTACTTCTACTTTAGTATCATGGGAGTTATGGGGCTGTTGATCATGCTTGGCCTCTTCTACCGGGTATCAATGTTTACGTTTTTTATTATGTGGGCGGGTGTTTATCTGGCACAGAAGTCACATTACAATAATCACTACTATTTGCTAATGGTGATGAGTGCAATCATGACGATCATGCCTGCCAATAAAGATAAGTCACTCGACGTACGTTTTAATTTCACAACCAAATCAGAAACATGCGTACGTGCGTGTATCTGGTATTTTATCCTTCAGATGATGGTGGTGTATGTCTATGCCAGTATTAATAAAATGCATCTGGACTGGTTTATGGCAAAGCCTATCGGGATATGGTTTAAATACAAAGCAAACTACTGGCTGATCGGGACCTTGCTACAAGAAAAATGGGTCCAATATGGAGTAGCCTGGGGAGGAGTGATTTATGATGGCCTGATTGTATTCCTTTTTCTATACAAGCCTACCCGAAAACTAGCTTTCGGACTTTCATTGTTTTTCAACCTGTTCAATTCTTTTGTGTTTCAGATCGGTATTTTTCCCTACCTGATGATCGCTTTAAGCTTGTTTTTCTTTCCTGGTAAAACAATCCGAAACCTGTTTTATCGACAGAAAAAGCAACCGGAACCTGTAGTGCAAGCGTGGGACAAAAAGTGGACGCGGGCGTTTGGTATTTATTTCCTGATCAGTGTGTTACTCCCGCTACGGCATCATCTCTTTCCTGGCGATGCAAGTTTTACAGAGGAGGGGCACCGACTTTCCTGGCGCATGATGTTACGTTCTAAGTCCGGTAGTTTGATATTAGTAGTAGAGGATAAATCGACCGGAGAGAGAACCAGGATTAAAAACAAGAATTACTTAACCCTCAATCAACGTGGGTCAATCATTGGTCAGCCAGACATGATCTGGTCCTATGCACAGCGGGTAAAAGCAAAATTTGCGGAAGAGGGAAAAGATGTGGCGGTTTACGCCCGCTCCAGCATTTCGCTGAACGGTGCACCAAGTAAAAAATTAATAGATTCGGAAGTGGATTTGGCAAGCATTCCATGGGATCGGTGGAAACATTCAAGCTGGGTTTTATACCACGAGTAACATGATTGATTTAAGAAGCGATACGATCACCAAACCAACAAAAGAAATGTTGGAAGCTATGATGACCGCGGAAGTTGGGGACGACGTCTTTGGAGATGACCCAACCATCAATGGGCTTCAGGAAAAGGTAGCAGAGATGTTTGGAATGGACGCGGCTATTTATTGTCCCTCAGGTACCATGACCAACCAGATAGCCATGCGGGTGGTGACACGGCCGCAAGATGAAGTGATTTGTCATAAATTCTCTCACGTATATTTATACGAAGGGGGAGGGATGATGTATAACTCGATGCTTTCCCCAAAACTGCTGGATGGAAATCGAGGGAAGATTACTGCAGCTCAAATCGCAGAAAGTGTCAATCCGGATGATGTTCATTTTCCCCATACCCAACTGGTAGTTCTGGAAAATACGATGAACAAAGGTGGCGGTAGCGTGTATCATTTAGATGAAATAAAAAGCGTCAGAGAGGTTTGCGACGAGAAAAAATTGAAACTTCATCTGGATGGGGCCAGACTTTTTAACGCGATCGTCGAGACGGGTGATGCTCCATCCGAGTATGGGAGGTTATTTGATACCATTTCGCTTTGTTTTTCCAAAGGTCTGGGCGCTCCGGTAGGGTCTGTGCTCATTGGAAACAAAGAGGTAATAAAGCAGGCCCGAAGGGTACGAAAAGCACTAGGTGGAGGCATGAGGCAGGCGGGATATCTAGCGGCAGCCTGTATTTATGCATTGGATCATCATGTGGATCGCCTGAAAGAAGACCATGCCAGGGCCGGTCAAATTGCAGAGATGCTCAAAGAGTGCCATTTTATTGAAGAGGTGATGCCTGTTGATACCAACATTGTCATTGCGCAGTTAAGTGAAGAATACGATGAGCAGTGGTTTTTAACTCAGTTAAAACAAGAAGGGGTTTTAGCAGTAGCTTTTGGGAAACGTCTGGTGCGTTTCGTTACCCATTTGAATTTTGATGACGATCAACTGGATTTGTTAAGAGATAAGTTAAAAGCTATTTCTTAGTAACTAACCACACACCGGAAAATACAAATAATGAAGCAATGACATGTTTGAATAAAAGCACTTCTCCAAAGAAAAGAATGGCATTTATGGTGGCAAAAATGGGCTGTAAGTAAATAAAAGAACCTACTACGGAGGCATTTACACGAATGAGTGACCAGATATTCAGGAAGTAGGCAACAACGGTCACGCCAAGAATGGCATATCCCATACTCCACCAGACCTTTGCCGGAATAGGAGCTTGAAATACTTGCACGGCCTCATTCCAGCCAATAGGTAAGACAAGCACGATGCCAACCGTAAAAATCCAGGTGACTACCGTCAGAGGTTGATATTTTGTCATTAGTGGTTTGACTAACACGAGGTAACAGCCATACAAAAGTCCATTCAGTAAAATAAGGACATCGCCTATCCAGTTCCCAGATCGATAAGCGTCACCTTTGTAGATAATAATGACCGCTCCGATCAATCCCAAAAGAATCCCCGCAACTTTTCGTGGAGTGATCTTTTCTTTTGTAAGAAAATACGACCAGACTAAGACAGCAACAGGCGTGAGCGTCATGATGATAGAGCCATTGACTGCAGAGGTCATGCTGATCCCCTTGAAAAAAAGGAGTTGGTTGGTAGAAACGCCAGTGATTGAACAAAGAAGGATTCTCAATCCATCCGCTTTCCAATCGACTTTTTCTCTAATGAAAGCATAAAAGAGCCAAAAAAAACAGCAGGCACTAATGACTCGAATGACAATAAACCCGTAAGGTTTGACGTAGTCCGGCGTAGCTACCTTGAGGATGCTGTAGTTTGCTCCGTATAAAATACTTACCAGCGTAAGTGCTCCAAAAACCTTAATGCTTTGCCTGTTCACAAAGCAAATGTAAGGTGAGTGAGTACGATAAATGATGACATTCAAATTTTGCATTCACATGATTAGAATTCTTCAAGCTACCGTCATCTCGTAAGAGGATCAAATTGACTAGTTTCGGCCCATGAGATTAAATGCCGCTTCTTTGTTCGCCATTCCGGCACTGATATGGGGTTCTACTTTTTACGTGATTAAATTCCAATTGGGGAGTGTTGAGCCAGGGTGGTCTGTCAGTTACCGATTCATTCTTGCCGGGCTCATGTTGCTTTCTTATGCCAGAATAAAAGGGCTGAACCTTAAGTTCCGTGTTCGGCAACACGGTTGGATGCTCCTGCAAGGATCTTTTCTTTTTGGACTCAATTACTGGCTGGCCTACACAGCAGAAGAGGTACTGATCAGTGCCCTGGTCGCAGTAGCCTTTTCAAGTATCATCTTTATGAATATACTTTTCGGAAAATTATTCTTGGGCAAACCCATAAACCGAAAAGTTTTCATCGGTGCGATTATGGGAGTTTTGGGTACTGTTTTGCTCTTTCAAAGGCAATTAGGAGCCATCGAAACAGATGACTTTCCCGTTTTTCATTTAGTTGTTTGTTTCCTTTCGGTACTCATTGCATCGTTTGGAAACATCACCTCAGCGCGAAATCAGGCAAACGGACTTCCAGTGATCCAAACGAATGCATTTGGGATGATTTACGGAGGGATTATTATGGCCTTAATTGCTTCATTTTCAGGACTTACCCCATCTTTTGATACCAGTGCTTCTTACTTACTGTCTCTCCTGTACCTGGCTGTTTTTGGTTCTATTTTCGCTTTTAGTACGTATCTGACACTGGTGGGACAAATTGGAGCGGATCGGGCGGCGTATGTCCTGGTCGTACTTCCTGTCATAGCCGTTACCTTATCCATACTTTTCGAAGGGTACGATTTAGGCTGGCAGGTTGTCGCCGGAATTTTACTTATTATTGGAGGAAACATTATTGTTCTAAAAAAATAGAACGATCGTACTTTTATGGAATGTTTCAAGACGTCTCCCCGCTAGCCGAACGAATGCGACCATCCAGCCTCTCCGATTTGGTAGGGCAGGAACATTTGGTCGGTGAAAATGGTGTGCTTAGAAAATCGATCAATTCAGGTCAAGTGCCCTCTATCATCTTATGGGGTCCCCCCGGGACAGGTAAAACCACCATCGCAAACATCATCGCGAACGAGGTAAAAATGCCGTTTTATACGTTGAGTGCCATCAGCGCGGGTGTGAAAGAGGTACGAGAAGTTATCCAAAAGGCAGGAGGCGGCAGAAAATCGATCCTGTTCATAGACGAGATCCATCGTTTTAACAAAGCGCAGCAAGATGCATTACTTGGAGCAGTAGAGAAAGGTACGATTACGCTAATCGGTGCGACAACGGAAAATCCAAGTTTTGAAGTGAACGCGGCCTTGCTGTCCAGGTCGCAGGTATATACGCTCAATGCACTTGGCAAAGACGACCTGCTACGTATTGTTCAAAAGGCACTGGAAGAGGATCATGACCTGAAAAAACTGAAAGTAGACCTGAAAGAGACGCAAGCCCTTTTCAACCTATCTGGTGGCGACGCGAGGAAACTCCTAAACCTGTTGGAATTGGTCGTCAAAAGTGACACGGGGGATGTGCGGGAGGTGACGGATGAAAAGGTAATCGAGTTGGCCCAACGGAAGACGGTCCTTTATGACAAAAAGGGAGAGATGCATTACGACATCATTTCTGCCTTTATCAAGTCAATTCGTGGGAGCGACCCCAATGCTGCAGTTTATTACCTGACCCGGATGATTGAGGGGGGAGAAGATGTTAAGTTCATTGCGAGAAGGTTAGTGATCCTGGCCTCTGAAGACATCGGAAATGCAAACCCAACGGCACTGGTTTTAGCAACAAACGCTTTCCAGGCGGTCAATCTCATTGGCTATCCTGAGGCGAGCATCATCCTTTCCCAGTGCGTGACCTACCTGGCCTCTTCGCCGAAAAGCAATGCCAGCTACATGGCCTTAAAAAAGGCACAATCTGTCGTATCAAAAACAGGAGACCTCCCTGTACCGATGGCTATGCGAAACGCTCCTACCAAGCTCATGAAAGAAAAGGGGTACGGGAAAGGCTACCAATACGCCCATGACTACGACATGAACTTTGTCAACATGGAGTTTTTACCTGAGGAAATCAAAGAAACGACGTTCTACTCACCCGGAAATAGCGCCCGGGAAGAAGAACTCCGAAGGTTTTTACGCGCCCGATGGAAGGAGAAGTATGGGTATTAAATAGGTTAGATCCTTTAAGAAGAAATTTATCCGGCACTCATGATGCAAAAGCGTAACTTTACTTTGTGGAAAATCAACATGGCTCAGGGAGCAAAACGGGACGAAAAAAAGTTACACTAAGTTCAATAAAGCTAACAGGCTACAAATCATTTGACAATTCATCACATGAAATACATATACGTGACATAACCGTTTTGCTTGGTGCAAATGGGTCAGGTAAAAGTAACGTCGTATCGTTATTTCATATGTTAAACTACATGATGACCGGAGCGCTGCAAACCTATATTGCTCAAAATGGCTCTGCAGAATCCTTTTTATATTATGGTGCAAAAAAAACAACCAGATTCACCATAAAACTTAATTTTTCAAATAATGAAGAAGTCGATGATTATGAATTCACGCTTGCGCATGCTGCTGGAGATATATTAATCTTTACAAAAGAGTCGCTTAGTTATCACAATAAACTCAAGCATAGTGAACCCTACCTTTTTGCATTGGACCCAGGCGCAAAAGAATCAGGTTTATTTTCAAGTACGAAGGATCCGGGAGCGAAAACCAACAAGATCATCTATTCGATTTTAAGAAAATGTCAGTACTATCAATTTCATGATACATCAAAAGAATCACGAATAAGAAATAAAGGGTACATTCATCAAAATGAATACTTGATGAAAGATGGTGGAAATTTAGCTGCCTTTCTTTACGCTTTGCAAAACAAGAAGGATGGAGATAAGTATT
>JBCCXH010000262.1:0-7532 GCA_039192005.1 Bacteroidota bacterium | reverse complement strand
TACATACCTTGATAGGTCATTCAACTGTTGGAATTTTTTAAATAAGTCAAAAGGAACTTCTGATAAGAAAGAAAGTTTCATATAATTTATCTGAATATTTTATTTCCAGGTGGTAAATCAAAATTCGAGATTGAATATTGGATTAACTTGAGTTTTTCAACACTTTTAATCTGAAATACATTTCCTTCATATTCTCGAATAAAGATCAAATTGTTATCTCGTAGCCATTGATCGGAGTATCTATACTGTGTTTGAGTAGAAGAATCCCACTGTGTAGTTTCTCCAATTTTCCAAACATCTCCAGCGTTCATTTGGACAGATCCTGTGGGAGCTCTCTTTCCCCATTCCAACCGAGGCATTGGCCTAGTATCTCTAACCCTCAATGTATATTGAACCCCATTAGCAATATCTCGATCTGCTGATTCCATCGCACGATCAATTGCTTCAGCGATTGCTCCTAGTCCTAGACCTTCTATTATAGGCAGTAACATCGGTGCAGGAATTGGTATTGCTCGTCCCTCCTGACTTTCACCAGACCGTTCCCGCTCACCATTGATAACCACGTCTTCCAGGAAGATTCCGTCATATGCTAAATTTAACAGCTCGATGCTTTCATCTAACGTCACTCCAAATTCACCAAAGTATTCTTCCAGTTCCTGTATACCAACCTCATTTACCTCCCCTCCTGAATCTTCGTAACACGTCACCAGGTCCACTCCGGCACAGGGATTATTTGTCTCATCAGCGCCATCCGGTGCAGTACACCAATGATGATATAAGCCCGTTTGCGGGTCCTTGTAGGAACCACAGCCAGACCTGCCATCAGGGTCTACAAAGTACAGCGGGTTGTTCATTGAAAAATGATACGGTGAGAGCGCATTCGTGATGCTTGCCAGTGGGTCCATGGTGCCCCAGCGTCCGATCCAGGGGTCGTACATCCGGTAGCCGTAGTCGTAAAGGCCGAGCTCTTTCACGTATTCTTTTCCGTTAAACAAGTAGCGGTTGTCCACGGCCACGCTGGTGGCCAGGTCCTGAACGGCAGCCAGCCGGCTCCGGGCCACCTGGGTATGCTGAGTCACCATCAGGTCGTCAAAAAAGACAGGGTCACCGGACGTTTCGTTGCTAAGGTACACGAATAAATAGCCTTCTGCTTCAACAACCATGGAGTCCAAATGTAAGCGTTCCTGATCAAAGTTGGCGGCCTCAGTGGTTTCAACAAAGCCCTCCGTTGTCACGTTTCCATCCATGTCAAACAGGATGTAGTTCAGGTAAGCCGCCGGCGGCCGGTTGCCGCTGTTGCCCAGCAGCTGGAAAAGGGGGGCGGCATTGCCAGAAGCCGACCCTGCCATCGACAGGCCATCCAGGGAGGGTACGGACCGGGAGAGGGTATGGGACAACGCATCGGACAGGGAAGCGGCAGCAATAGCGGACTGAGAAGCCGCTGCCCCGTGCTCATAATAAGCATACGCCTCCATGCTTACGGTGTCTCCCGCCTTGACATAGAGCGTCAGGGACGGTCCCATCGGATGTTCCGTATCAACGAGGGCGGCCTGATTGCCATCCTCCGTATGGTTGGCCGCCAGTGAGACGGTACGCGCTTGCGCGATGCCTTCAAAGATGCCCTCTTCGGTTGCCGCTTCGGCTTGCTCCATCGTGGCAAGGAAGGTAAGTGTGGCCGGTATGGAGGTATCCATTTCTCCACCAAACGGGTAGTAGTCCCTTCGGTCAATGACGTCGGTTACGGATTGACTTGGGTCAGGGACGAAAAACGCCAGGGTGATGTCGTCCAGGAAGAGACGATCGGAAGTGTGTGGGGAAAAGGTGACCGTGACGCGCTCCGAGCGTTTCATTCGCAGGGTTTTGGCGATCTTTCTCCAATGGTGTTCCGGTACCTGATACGTCTGCTGTTCGTTTTCACCCACTTCACGATCAATTTCCAGCGATAGGTTGGAGGCTCCCCGCACCCATGATGCGATGGCCAGGTCACCGTCTTCGGGTGCTTCAAAGTGGAAACGCACCTCATCACCTTCTTCACCAAGAAGACGAACGAAATGGGTACCCTCTTGCGGGTTGATGGAATTGACCTCGATGACTGCCCCTCTTAGGTCCGGGGTAACCGTATCCCAAGGTTCCGCCCCAAAGAAATAGTTAATGGGTTCACTGCCATCAAAAGGTGTCAAGGTAATGGATACGTCGTCTAGCTGAATTTTCCCACTAGGAATTCCCAGGCTATATGCAGTGCCGAACTTGATTGTGTAGGTCCCAACAGAAGAACCCTCAACAGTAGTGCTAAAACTTATTTTTTGCCAAGTATCTAAAGGACCGCTATAACCACGCCACTCTAGATCTGAATTGTTATCGTAAAATTCAAGGCCAAACCTTTCTTCACCTTTTATCCAAGTCCAAGCCTCTAGGGTTAATGTCCCTTCTTTAGGTACATCTATGTATAGAGCAATTTCAGAACTTGTACGAGGAGTGATCTCATAGTAATTTTCCCGCTCCTCCTCATTTGAAGAAATAACTTCTGCATTGAGCACATCGGGTTCTGCCTCACCGGCCTCTCCGCTAAACCTACGGGTTACGATGTTTTTAGGCTGGTTCATTTTTGAAACCACTGAACGTACGCTTCCCAAATGGTCATGAATAAAGTAGTGGTAGTCGGGAGTCAGGGACGTCGGGTCCTTGATTTGTCCATACGGATGGAAAAGTTTGGAAAGCGTCCCGTTTTCGTACTGGGTATTGCCAACGTAGTCGGTCTGTTTGGTGCTGCCATCGGACCGGGTGACGACCTCCCGAAGCTTGGCCCCGGAGGCATCGTAGGTATACCGTATATTCATACCGTTTTCAAACGTTACCTGATCGGTAAAACCCAGGTCGTTGTAGCGGATGGCCGTAATGCCTTTGTTTTTGTCCGAGATCAGGTTGCCGGACTCGTCATACGTATAATCGTCCGGAGTGGTGTTTTGGTCATCGAACAACATGACCTTATCTGACTCCGCTGCATGATCGGTGACAGCCAATAGTCGATGGCTTCCTGGCTCGTAGGTATACTCAAGGTCATCTACGATATTGCTAAGGCTTTTCCTGGAAAGCGACTGAATGTTTCCGCTAAGGTCATACTCGATGTTTCCCGATCTTCCGGTGCCTCCTACCGAAAAATCAAAACCTTTAGTTCCGTTGGTCAGGCTATAGAACCATGCCTTATTTAACTGGCCCAACGGATCGTAATCATAATCGAACTGATGGTGGTCCTGCCCCTTATGCTTCCAGTTGACGGAGGTGATCAGCCCGTCCAGTCGTTTGAAGAACCCGCCTCTGCCACCTGCTTTGCGATGGATCTGCATGCTGAAGGCGTCCTCTTCGCCATCGTCCAGGTCGGGGTTATTGATCGAGGCGAGCTGGCCACGGATGTCGTACCGGTAGTCGATGGACTGGGCAAAGGTGTTTTCATCCGGGCTGTGCAGTTTCAGGTCAACCAACTGGCCCAACTCGTTGTATTCGTTGCGGGCCAGTGTGACCACTTCCGCAGCCCCAATCTGATGGGTATGCGTGAGGGGGCGCCCTACGTGATCGTAGGTAAATGCTTCTTTTACCCGAAAGGACTCTCCCTCTACGTCGTACAAATTGATGGTTTCGGTTACTTCTCCTGTGAAGTCGTTGTATTTCACATTCATGTGGTTGGTATGCCCCAACAGGTTGTCGCTGGTGACCTGTACCAGACGCTCATCGTCGTTGTAGAGTGCAATGCCATATAAATAGGTATCCTGACCGAGGACTTTGGTCTTCAAGCCGGTAACGGCACCAAGTGTCGTAGCAGCTACCTGATATCCGTGACCGGAGCCTTCGTAGTAGACCTGAGCCAGGGTATAGCCGGACTGAAAGGGAAAGTATGGCTGGCTGAGAAAGTGATAGTTGTCGTAATATACGACGCTATGTACTTCCCGTGTTCCATGAGCGGATGTAGGAAAGGAGGCATCGGTATACCCATGGTTACTTCCGGTATGGGTAGCCAATTCAAAACGGACCGTCGCATTAGCTAATGCGTGTTGCAACTGCTCACGTGTCTGTGTTGTCAGTAACTTTCCGCTAACGACCGACCGATCCAGGTCGTCGTATTTTACGAAGGACCACCGGGGCGGAGAAGCTGCCCGGTCTTTTTCGTTTTGTGTCAGGACGGGACGGTCCCAAATGTCGTAAAGGGTGTATTCGGTATATCCGCCAGGCACGGTACGCGCTACTAACCGGTTGTATCCATCGTACACGTAGTGATAGGCGTAGGCTTTGAGCTCTTGCTCGGTCGGGGACCGCCAACCTCCCGGCTCATTGAGCAGGTGCATCAGGTGGGGAGGGAAGACGTAGGCCACCTTACCCAAGTCATTGTACACCTGATAGGTAAACCGATACGCTTCGGTATGCGTGTAGTCCTCATGGCGTTGAATCGCCTGTATTTTGGAGCCGATTCGCCTTCCTTCTTTATTGGTGTATGTCCGCATTCGGTGCAGTTGCGGAGGGTTAGTTTCATACGGGTAGGTGACCTCTTCATTGACCAACAAGCCTGCTGATGGATAGTCTCTTCCTTGATACACCGGTAGCCCGTTTTCGTTTAAGGAAAAAACAGGGATGCGTTCGCTTTCCTCCAGTACCATTCGTCTAAGCCATGTCTCATTTTCTTCCCATGCGCTTCCTGCCCCTAGCTGCTTTATGGTCCTTCGTACGGGGCTCTCCTGTTGCGTGATCGTAGCAAATGGTCGCTTATCGCAGGGGATATCGCCATTTGGGTCACAGTCTATTTCCGGATCATAATAGTCCTGCACCTCGTTTTGTCCATAAAGCCACTTCCCGTTAAATGCACCTGTAATAGGTAAATACGCTTTTTGCTCGAAATTGAAATCGATATCGGTCCCTGAGGTATATTCATCCCTATTGTGACGGTATAGCTGAACATAGTCTTCGTGATCCGGCGTTCCCTTTACAAGGGTTTCCTGGGTGGTTCTCCCGAAGACGTCTCTATAAGTGATGGACCGGGTCACGTTATTTTCATCCAGTTCATCCAGTTGATTTTCCTGTATAATCCCTGGTACTCGTGTGATTTCCTGCAGCGTAAAATGCTCATAGGTACTTGGCAGGATGGTTGCATCCGCTTCCTGTGCGATACAAAATGAAGTAGACAAAAGTGCGAAGAACCCGATGCATGGTGTTAGCACCTTTTTAATTGATGTATTCATGGTTTTATTTGAATTGGTGAAAGGTTTCTGGTTTTTTAGATGGACTTGTCTTGCCATTAGAATCGATCGCATCATTCAATTATGTATACCTGACTGCAATCCAGTTCGTCTCTATGCGTTGCACCGCAACGATCGGTCACCTCACACCTCACCTGATGTACGGTTCGGCTCGTTAGCGGGTACCCATCCCAGGAAATTGGAAATGAGGGCATCTGAAAGGTATACGATGCTGATGAGGAAGAAATTTGTGTGTCTTCTACCCAATCTCCTCCGTCCACTTTATGAAACCACTTGTACGTATATGGAGGGCAGCCCTTGGTCGTTGTGGCAGTAAAGGTAGGATTGACAGCATTCGTCGTAGCCGGCGCACAGTTTCCTTTGGCAATAATTTCATCATTGAAAGCATTGATCAGGAAGGGACCATCCGAAATGCAGATACTCGTCTCTAATATCGCGATGCCTATGCTTTTCTTTGTCGTCGGACCATAAAAACTGGTATGTTGTGACCGAATGGATAGTGAGACTTCGTAATCACCCGGTGTTTGATAGGTATGCTGAACAGTAGGTCCGGAAACCACGGTGGTCCCATCTCCAAAATCCCAGTGGAAACTCAAATCTCTTACAAACTCCTGATCGGTACCTAACCACCCAAAAGTGATCGGAGTCCCCAACACATCCAATTGCCCACTAACTGAAAACGCTGTTGATAAGCGTTTTCGACCTCCATAATTGTACCGGTTTCTCTGTGTGATGTTCCCATCCTCATCACGCGTTACTCTCAACCTACCGGATTCATCAAACTCAAATGTTTGTTTTTCTCCACCGGGTGGGATTACTTCTTTAATCCCATACCTAAGATCGTATAACTGGGTAGTAACCGGGACGTCGTCTGCTAAATGAGATCTTAAGCTTGCTAACTTTTGAGAAATTTGCGTTTCATCCGTATAGTTCTTAAATGTGTCATATGATGTTCCCAACGCAGCAGTTGCGGATTGAAACGTGCTACGAGGTAAAGAAGCAACGAGTCGGCTGTTGTTGTAAGAAAACAACCGGGTACTGACACTTGCAGAGGCCCTTCCACTCCCACTTTCTAAGACGGCTCCCGTATGGGGGTCAATGACAGAAACCTCAAAACCCTTTCGTAACGGGGTATTTCCGACTGCTGACCAGGTGGTTTTTGGATAGAAATAAAGGTTAGGTTGTGGCGTACCGTCTGAGTTGAGCAGGTAGTTTGAACCGTAGTCTATCCGACTTCTTTTAGTTAATCGGGCATTTCTAAATGATTGCACCTCCAAAACATTACGTTCCCAATGATGTGCTGTATTTGCCATCTTTGATTTTGTTTCGGCAGCTTCAGGAGACAAAGAAGGATTGGTAAACATCGCGTCCGGATCAAACGGGTATCGGTAAAGGGTGGTCAATTCGTTCCCGTCAGATTGGTAGGTAGTAGAAGACCTGAGCAACCCTTTACTCGTATATGACCTGCTAATTCTGGTAGTAAACGGTCGATTGATATCGTCATAAATACTGGAAGTTTCACCTATGGGCAGTATACGCCATGTATCCAATGGATAATATCCTACCCTATGATAAAACCTCCCTATATCCGGTAACTCCGAGTCGCAGTCTTCGTACCATGTCATATTTTCGGTAGCTACCGAATTATAACTTTCAAATGCTGCCACTTCGTATTCATAGGTGTTTTCCGAAATAAATGATCCGTTTCTTGCCCTGGTTATTTTTCTTTTTAATCGTCCGTTCATAGGAAGGTCGAAGGAAGGCAACCACCCCTTTAGTGCTTCAAAACCGGGATGGTCTTCTGCATGTACTTTTCCAGGTTCCTGACAGTGGAATTCCCGAATGACTTCCCCATCCGAATCATTGGGAACAACCTCATAATTCCCATTCGTATTGTTGTAAACAAAGCGACGATTGACTGTTTTGACTCGCCTATAGCCTACAAGCGGGGCAAAAACAACCTTACCAACAGGATCTCCATGCATGGTGTAAACGGTACGTAAATCGGGGCCTCTAACGTCATGCTTTCTGACGTAATTGACCGGACTTAATAAGACCCCGCTTGTCGTTCCATCTTCTTCTTCATAAATAAAGTCGGTTTGCTTATAAGGTACCCGCTCAACCTCATTGAACTGATACCGGATACTTTTAATTCGCAGCCCTCCTCCTATAGAGTAACGAGCAAGCTCCGCACCTCCATTGATACGCTCAGCTGAGTAAATTTTCTGATTATTGAAACGATTGGCTTCGTATTCAAATTTTTTGACCCATCCTTTTCCTTCTCCTCCC
>JBCCXH010000261.1:0-7549 GCA_039192005.1 Bacteroidota bacterium | reverse complement strand
TTCGATCAAATGCCTCTTTATTTCCTCCTCAAACTCCAGACAGAAGTCATCAACTTCTACGAAAAATTCAGTAACTTTATTTCTTAACATTTTTGGCTGTTTTTGTAGTTAAAATATTGAATATCAACACTTTAATATACTCAAAAACAGCCTTTTTCAATAGACAAAACCAAGAAAATAGTACCCCTTTCCTTATCCGATATTCACGTTATTTTAAATAACCTTCACAAGGGGAAGGTTTGGTCTTGTGTTAATAAAGGTGGCATGATGTGGTGGCAAGTAAATAATAAAATTTATTTATTGACAAGCAGGGCATACTTTGTAGCCTATCATTATAAAGAAATTGAAGAAGCAATACTTAAAGGAATAGGTGAATAACGAATGCTACAAGCACTAAGCCCAATCGGCTTATATATAGTTGTTTGCAAAGGGAGCTTGAATCCGATGTTTTGAGATATTTGAAAGGCTGAGCCGGCAGAGCTTAGTTAGGCCTTAACACCATAATTATTCTCAATTATGAGCTGTCTAATTTGTAAGGACAGAATTACGGACAAAACAGGGTCTCACATAACTCCACATTTCGTAGTGGAACCCATGATTAATTCAGGAGCAATTGGTCGGGATCATGAAACAAAGCTTTCGACTAAACTCCGGAAGAAGCTCGTCCTATCCAGGTAAAAAGCGGTGATAAGGCTCAGGTAGTTTCGTCGAAAAGTGCCCTTTTAGGCAGGCGCATTCATATAAGTATCAGTTTTCAAAATCAAAGTATCAACTTATCAAAAGATAAGTTTCTAATCTTGGCTAAGTATAATTTTTCAACCAATTAGTTCTTAACCAATGAATAATAGACTTTTACTACCGCTCTTAGTATTACTCATGGTAAAAGTAAATCTGACGTTTGCGCAACGCGTAACGGTAGATGGAAGCCAGTTTAAGAAAGAGAGCCAGACGCTTTTTCTAAGTGGCATCAATTCGCCATGGCAAAACGATGATCAATTTCGAATTGATTTTCTCGGTACCGATCATTTTGATCTGGCCTATTGGCAAAACGAGTTTGACAACATGGCTGCCAATAATGTGAATACCGTGAGGATATGGGTACATGGCCGAGGCAACCATACGCCGGCTTACGATCCAAATGGATTTGTCTTGTCACCAACGACACAGTTTTACGATCACATGGATGCCGTGATCGATTTGGCTGCGGAGAAGGAAATCTACGTGCTGGTCACCATGTGGTCGTTTGACATGTTGCTCAAACAAGGAAATGGACAACCCGGTAGCGACTTCTTTTCAGCACACCGGGCGACCATGACGGATGTGAATAAGACCATAAGCTACGTCAGTAACTTTTTAGCGCCTGTGGTGGATCGCTACAAAGACAACCCGTACATCCTGGGATATGACATCATCAATGAACCTGAACATATCTGGGAAAATGCCAATGACCTGGTAGACGGTGCGGTTTCAAGAGATCAGGTGATTGCGTTTATTGCCAGGTGTGCCGCGAAGATTCATGAAGCTTCCGGGAATCAAAACCTGGTGACGGTTGGGTCCAAATGGAGCGTCTACAACAGCGACCGATACATCGGCTTTGGAGGAATTCCTTTTGCGGGAGACAATTTCTCTGATCAGGACCTTCAGGCCCAGTTCAACGATGCAGATGCGTTTCTGGATTTTTACTCCATGCACTGGTATCAATGGCAAAGTACAGGGGCACCTTTCATAGAAACGGCAGTCGCATTGTTTCCCAATGTGACAAAGCCCATCGTTATCACCGAATTTCCAGGGTTGGATTTACCCAACAACGATTGTGGCTGTACGTGTGCTACGCCGGGTGTTTGTGATTTTAGCATAGACCTGAACGATACCTACGAGGCCGTTCTCTCCAATGGCTTTGCGGGAATCACTGCATGGCGAAACGGACAGGAAAACGATTTCTTCGGCCAGTCCAGTGTGATTTATGAGGCAACCAATTATTTAGCATCTATCCGACCGGATCTGGTTTTTCCGGAGATTGTCGAACAGATCGCTCCTCAAAATCTGGTGATCTCCAATGTAACGGCGACCAGTTTTCACTTAACATGGGACCCACTCGTAGGCGCTTCAGGTGTGAATGTGTTTTTGGTTGACGACACCAATGGCAGTGGCGATGTGTACCTAACCACGCTTCCCGGCGATGCGACCAACTATGCGTATAGTGGAGTAGAGGGGTCCATTACCCTAACAGAAGGGAACAGCTATACGGCGAAAGTTCAGGCGTTGCCGGATGATGACTTTAATGCGTATGCGTCCGCCTCGGTGACGACACAGTCAGTAGAACAGACGGCACCGCCTCAAAACCTCCAAATTACCAACCGTACGGATGAGGGATTCAGGCTAAGCTGGGACCCTTTAACAGGTACATCAGGTGTAAATGTTTTTATCGTCGATGTGACCAATGGGGGAGGAGACACCTACATTACGACCCTTCCTGCCAGCGCTACCTTTTTTGATTACAGTGGGACGTACGGAAACGTGACGGTTACACCTGGAAATGAATACGAAGCAAAAATTCAGGCACTTCCCGATCAGGATTTTAATGCCTTTACCGCGGTTTCGGTCATTGCCGGAAGGGAAATCCTGGAACAAAGCGCACCCACTAATTTGGCCATAGCCGATGTGACGGATTCCAGTTTTGTGTTGAGTTGGACACCGTTAACGGGCGCTTCAGGTATCAATGTGTTTCTGGTGGACGAGACCAGCGGCAGTGGCGATGTGTATTTAACTACGCTTCCCGGCGATGCGACCAGTTACGCGTACAGTGGCACCGAAGGTTCATTGACCATCGTTGGAGAAAATGACTACACGGCAAAGGTTCAGGCGTTGCCGGATGCGGATTTTAATGCTTTTGCAGGTATTTCAGTAAGGACTGTCGCTCCAATTGTTGATCAGAATGCCCCTCAAAACCTCGCGACTTCCAATGTGACCCGTACCAGCTTTTTGCTTACATGGGACCCATTGGTTGGTGCGTCGGGAGTGAACGTGTTCCTTGCGGAGGTAGACGGTGGCAGTGGAGACGTGTATTTGACCACTTTGCCCGGTGATGCAACAAGCTATTCCTACAGCGGTACTGAAGGTTCATTGACTATTGTCGGGGGCACGCGCTACCGTGCGAAGATCCAGGCATTGCCAGACGAAAACTTTAATGCGTTTGCAGAAGTTTCTGTCACTACCCTGCCTCCGATCACAGAGCAGGTCGCTCCTCAAAACTTACAGATCGGCAATGTAACGGAGAACAGTTTTCAGTTAACATGGGATCCGCTGGTTGGTGCATCGGGCGTGAACGTGTTTTTGGTGGACGAGACCAACGGCAGCGGGGACGTGTATTTAACCACTTTGCCCGGCGATGCGACGAGCTATTCCTTCAGTGGTACCGAAGGGTCTGTGACCATTGTGGGCAGTAATCGGTATCTGGCGAAGGTTCAGGCATTGCCGGATGCAGATTTCAATGCCTTTGCCGAGGCTGCGGTGGAGACGCTACCACCAATTACCGAACAAGTGGCCCCTCAAAACTTACAAATCAGTGATGTGACGGATAGCAGCTTTGTTTTGACATGGGACCCACTAGTGGGTGCTTCGGGGGTGAATGTATTTTTGGTAGATGAGACCAACGTCAGCGGTGATGTGTATTTGACGACCTTATCCGGTGAGGCAACGAGCTACGCTTACAGCGGAACAGAAGGATCTGTGACCATAACGGGTGGAAATCGCTATGTAGCAAAAGTCCAGGCATTACCAGACGCGGATTTCAATGCCTTTGCCGAGATCGCGGTACAGACATTGGATGAGGTCATTGATCAGGTCGCCCCTCAAAACCTGACCATTACCGACGTAACGGATAGCAGCTTTATGTTAAGCTGGGACCCACTTGTCGGAGCAACAGGGGTGAATGTCTTCCTTGCCGAGGTAGATGGTGGCAGTGGGGACGTGTATTTGACCACTTTGCCCGGCGATGCAACGAGCTATGCCTACGCCGGCACCGAAGGTTCGTTGACCATTGTGGGAGGCACGCGCTACCGTGCAAAGATTCAGGCGTTGCCAGATGCGGATTTTAATGGGTTTGCAGAAACTTCAGTAGAAACGTTGCCCACCGAAGTTGAGCAGGAAGCGCCACAAAACCTGATGATTACCGATGTGACAGATAGCAGTTTTATTTTGAGTTGGGACGCACTGGTAGATGCTTCGGGCGTGAATGTATTTTTAGTAGACGAGACGAATGGCAGTGGGGACGTGTATTTGACGACCTTACCCGGCGATGCAACGAGCTATGCCTACAGCGGCACCGAAGGTTCGTTGACCATTGTGGGAGGCACGCGTTATCGTGCGAAGATTCAGGCGTTGCCAGATGCGGATTTTAATGGGTTTGCAGAATTGGAACTTAGTACCCCAACGCCGCTTCCAGCCGCTCCTACAGGTTTAAGCGTTGACAGAGGAGTCAGAAGCTTTACGGTGTCGTGGGATAAAGTGGAAAATGCCACGGCCATCAATGTATTCATTGTCCACCCGCGAACCCAAAAAGACTTTTTGGTAGCGACCATTGATGGTGAAGCAACGAGCTACTTTTTTTCCAGGTATTACGACCACGGAAGAATACGAATCACACCCTTTAGGGAGTATACGGTCAAGATTCAGGCGTTACCAGCTGCTGCTGATGGTTCCACTTCGGAAGTCAAAGTAGAAAGAAAGGTCAATTACAACCGACCGGGTAGACTTCCATATTGGTTAAAAGCTTATCCAAACCCGGTCTATCGGTACTTGTACTTGAAAAATTATTCGTGGTCCGTACAGTTGGACAAGGTCGTGATCAGAAACGCGGCTGGCAAGGAAATCAATCAATATGCGGCTGCGAGAAGAATCGATATGTCTAAGCTAAGACGTGGTGTTTACATTGCGGAATTTGTAGATACGGAAGGTAACATCGTTGCCACCATTCGATTATATAAATATTGACTCTACTGTGTCATATTAAAAAAATCATTGATTTACCCCTACCCTAAAGGGAGCTAAATTGATTTTTTTGCCTTTCCCCTTTAGGGATTCGGGTAAGAAAGGTAAACATTACAAAGTCGGATTAATTAATTCCAATAATAAGCCGGTTGCCCTCTGGGCAACCGGCTTACCTATTTTTTTTCAATTCGTCAATTTTACGGCGTCAATATCAACTTCCCTTACCTTTTGGTTAAATGCAGCAATTCGATTCTCGAAGATTTTGTTGAGCTGCGAAAGTTGTTCATCTATTTTTCCGGTGACTTCTTCATAGAAAGCCAAAGCGGAATCCGTAGGTTTGAAATCACCAATTCCTGACAGTGATGCGAGGTGTCCCAGCTTATTGTTCAGTCGGATGGGGAAGTTCAATGGGTCTTGTCGGCTTTCGTTTTTTGTTTGATACAATGCCTTTTCAATGGTCTCCATTTCTTCGATGATTTCCTTTCCGAGTTGGGTCAATGCTTCGTTTGAATCGGATTTACTCAGCACATCGTTGATTTGAGCCTTTGCCTTGCGGATGTTGATGATTCCCTCATGTGTTTCACTTAGCTTATCCCGTACACGCAACAGGAAGTCAAACTGCGCCTGCAAGTCACTTTGCGAGGCACTGCTTCTCGGGTCTTTTAGTAGGTTAAAAGTCTGAGTCGTTTCCTTTTCGCCATTGATACGCATCTTCACCGTATAGTTTCCCGGAGTGGCCATTGGCCCTTCCGTAGTCGCCCACCAAAGGATCATGCCGTCAAACTTTTTGGCTCCATTGTATTTCATGTTCCAGTTCATCGTATTGAAACCAGGTGTCACCGCTAGCTTTCCTTCGTTTTCTTTTTTGTCTGCGTGCGTAGAGAAAAGTTTGATCAGGTCTCCGTCTGGTTCGTGGAAGCTGATGGTGATGGTGTCGGATTTGGTGGTATCCTGAACATAAAAATTGACCAAAACCCCACCCGGGTGATTGGTGCCTGCAGTTCTGGATGTTCTTCCATTGCCACCACCCATTCGGTAGGCATCCAGTGGTTTGAATAGGTGGAAAGGACTCGACGCCACCGTGCTGTTTAGTTGCTGTAAAGGAGATACGTCATCGATGATCCAAAAGCTTCTTCCCTGAGTAGCCGCAATCAGGTTGTTATCCTTTACGGCAAGATCAGTGATGGGAACGATCGGGAGGTTCATCTGAAGAGGTTGCCAGCTGCTGCCGGTATCAAATGAAACGTACATTCCGTTTTCTGTTCCTGCATAAAGCAGCCCCTTTCTTTTCGGGTCTGCTCGTACGACTCTGGTGAAATCTTCTTTGGCAATGCCGTTGGTGATTTTCTTCCACGTCTGCCCGTAGTCTTCCGTTTTGTAGAGGTAGGGGGTGAAGTCACCCAGCTTGTACCGTGTCCCGGCCACATAAAGTCCGCCCTTATTGAATGGATCGATCTCCAGGCTATTGATCATGGTCCATTCCGGTAGGTTGGGCGGAGTGACGTTTTGCCAGTTTTTGCCTTCATCTTTCGTGAGGTGTATTAATCCATCGTCAGAGCCTGTCCACAGTACGCCTTCTTCATGATAAGACGCCACCGCAGCGAAAATGGTACAGTAGTATTCTACACTGGTATTGTCCTGCGTGATCGGTCCGCCCGATGAGCCCAGCTTCGTGGGGTCATTTCGGGTTAAGTCCGGGCTGATGATTTCCCAGGATTGCCCTTCGTCTTCGGAGACGTGCAGGTGGTTGGATGCGGTGTAGATCCTTTTCTTGTTATGAGGGGAAAAGAAAATGGGAAAGTTCCACTGAAACCGGTATTTCATGCCTTCGGCTCCGTGACCCATTGGATTGTCCGGCCAGACGTTGACCGCCCTTATCTCGTCCGTCTCATGGTTTACCCTCGTCAGGAAGCCGTCGTAGCTTCCTCCGTATACGATTTCGTTGTTGTCAGGATCGGGAGCGATGTGGGCACTCTCGCCACCCGCTGTCCGTTCCCAGCTACTCTCACCAACAAAGGTCCCGGAGGCCCGGTGCTTGATCCGGATGGTAGAATTGTCCTGTTGTGCCCCATAGATACGGTATGGGAAAGAATCGTCTGTCGTCACCCGATAGAATTGTGCAGTAGGCTGATTGAGGTAGGTAGACCAGTTTTCACCGCCATCAAAAGATACCTGACCTCCTCCATCGTCACCGATAATCATTCGCTGGTTGTCTTCCGGAGCGATCCATAAATCGTGATGGTCTCCGTGGGGCGCATTGAAGGTTTCATACGTTTTTCCTCCGTCTTTACTTCGGTGGTACTGGACGTTCATCACGTAAACGGTATTTTCATCCTGCGTATCTGCATAAATTCGGGTGTAGTACCAGGCTCGCTGACGGAGCTTGCGTTCTTTGTTGATCAGGCTCCAGGTCTTTCCCGCATCGTCTGACCGGTAGACGCCTCCTTTTTTGTTTTCCAATAGGAGCCAGACCCGATTGGGATTAACAGAAGAGACCGTGACGCCTGAGATGCCCCAGGCACCTCCTGGCAACCCTTCGTTCTGAGAGATATTCGTCCAG
>JBCCXH010000260.1:0-7618 GCA_039192005.1 Bacteroidota bacterium | reverse complement strand
GTGCAGATATGATGGTGCGGTCTTTTGACCGACGACTTGAATCATTATTTATCGTAAAAGATCCGCTTTTAAAGCAACAATTGGTCAATATTCTTTATTATAATATGAAGGATAACGTAAATGCTTACGTGATGAATGAGGATGGTTCGTATAGTCAGGCAATTGACCATGCGGAAGAGCCATTTAACATTCACAAAGAGTTTTATGATGTAAAAAAGGAAAGCATGGCGCTTGCCACGCTTTTATAAAACAAAAAGCCATCTTCATCAAAAAAGAAGATGTCTTTTCTCCTTTTTATCCGTTACAAATATGAGCTAGATTAAAAATCTTAACCTCAGCAATTCATATTTATGGCATGTTTTTTTTGAAAATTTTGAAGAATGATGAATCCTTTTGATAAATTTTTGAAGCAAAAATGACATGAAGATGAATTGTCTTGAAAAGATTTGATCGTGTGACGAAAACCGCTGATTTCGGCATAAATTCCACCAATGCCCATTGAAATATCCCGATATTCCTTCAAGACTTTGGCAAAATTTCTACTCAAAATTAAACGGTACGCCGTCGCTGTCAAACTGAGGCAAGATTTTTAATTGAACTCAGGTTTACAAAGTAGGATAGTCCGTATAGCCGATTTCACCAGGCGTATAAAACGTATCAAAATTGGGCTGATTTAATTCGGCATCTGACTGAAAACGACTTAACAGATCAGGGTTGGCGATGTAAGGCCTGCCAAAAGCGATCAGGTCGCCCAACTCACTCGAAAGGTCCGCTTCAGCTCTTTCTTTATCGTACCCTCCCGATAAGATAATGGTCCCTCCAAATTGTTCTTTTATGGTCTTCTTGATTTCATCCGGGACATTTGGAGTTCCCATGGATGAGTGATCTACGAGGTGGATGTATACCAGACCCAGTTTACCAAGCTTTTCAGCGAGGTAAGAAAACGTTTCCTCCTGACCGTCGAAAGGGACGACGTCGTTAAAAGCCCCGCCGGGAGATAACCGGATGCCTACTTTTTCTTTTCCTATGGCTGCGACTACTTTTTCTGCTACCTCTAAAACAAATCGCGCCCGGTTTTCTACCGACCCGCCATATTCATCGGATCGCTGGTTAGCGCCAGGGTTGATAAACTGTTCAATCAAATACCCATTAGCTCCATGTAACTCCACTCCGTCAAATCCTGCTGCAATGGCATTTTTAGAAGCGTTGACGTACTCTACAATGGCTTCCTGAATGTCTTCTTTGCTCATTTCTTCCGGGACCGGTAGTTTCTGGTTTCCTTCCTGGTCGGTATACATCTCGGTGCTGGTCACGGCAATGGGCGAAGGGCCTAAAACACGGGTGTTTTCAGCCATATTCAATGGGTGAGATACCCTTCCGGTATGCATCAGTTGAACGAAGATCTTCCCTTCTTTTTCATGGACTTTGCTGGTGATTTCTTTCCACGCTTGTACCTGCTTCTCGTTATAAAGTCCAGGTATCCTTGCATAACCATCCCCGTTGGGAGAAGGTGACGTACCTTCTGTGATGATGAGACCTGCTTCTGCCCTCTGTCCGTAATAGTCTGCCATAATCGCTGTGGGGACATGATCTGCAGTCGCTCTGGAACGCGTCATAGGTGCCATCACGGCCTTATTTTTCAGGGAGATTTCTCCAAGTTTGAAGCCCTCTAAGAGTTTCATTGATTCTGTACTCATTGGTTTTGTTTTGTTAATGATTTATACGTCAAATAACCCCAAAAAGGCATTGTGTGTTCCTACATACATGTGTTTATTTTCAGGGAATGATTTAATTTTTTTTGATCCATAAAAAAACCCACGGATTAACGTGGGTTTTTAGATTTTTGGCTGGATTCTAATTATTTCGCAAATACTCCTTTGAAGTGTTCCCGATACGTCCAGGCCAGAAAGATGTTACCTAAAAAGACGACTGCACCAATCGGTAGGCTGCTGGGCTCAAGAGCTGCATGAAACAGAAAGATATTTAACGTAATGGGACCCAAAATAGCGGTGCCGAGTGGGACATACGCTCCAATCAATAACAGTACACCTGCGATGATCTCCAGTGCTTTCACCATGGGAAAGAAGTAACCAGACTGAAAGAGTCCGCCCATGAAAGCACCGGCCGCCCCTGACATTTCAGGAGCTGGAATGAAATTAAGAAAGCCGTTCAGCCCGAATACGACAAAGATGACGCCTAAAAGATACCGCACTACTGTAGCTGCGATTCTTAATCCTTTTGAATTGTTCATTGATTTAGTGTTGTAATAGATGTATATACATGTATTTTTCAGAAAAGATTCAATGTGTTAATAAATGATCGGGAATTCCTTCTTATCATGCGATGATGACATTCTTGTACTTGACTTAATCAAGTTCAGGTTAGAGGGTTTCGATGGGTTGAATGCCTGTGATTCGGAGAAAAAATCAAATTAAAGAATTGACGCATGCTAAAGAAGGGTGGGCAAATGCTACACTCTGCGGTTTTTTAACATGGATCTTCCGCAAACGATTTACCTGATTGAGAGATTGTAGCTATTTTACTTTAGTGTAGTGCGATAGAAACGATCCATGAAGTTTTTCCAATACAAAATGATCAGGGATAAGAAGGATCAGCTGGTTTGACTAACGACAGGAGAGGTCGTACTTTACACATCATAAACGAACTGAACAACCGGATGTACTATAAAAGTAAATTGTATTTAACGAAACAAAATGAAAAACATTTTTAACATCCTGTTATGGCTGCTTTCAGCTATCAACCTGTTAAACGCTCAAGAAAAATCGGATAAGCCAAACATTGTCATCCTGTTCGCTGACGACATCAGCGCACGAGAACTACCTATTTATGGGTCCACCGTATGGACCGCCCCTTCATCAGAGACAACATCAGATGTTAACTATCGTGCAAAAACACCTGCATTAGATGACCTCGCTCAACGAGGATGCTGGGTGACCAATCCCTGGGCGGCGACTGTATGTAATCCCAGCCGGGCGATGATGATGACCGGAAGGTATGCCTACCAAACTAAATGGTGGAACAACAAAGACAAAGGGTTTGGACCTGACGAAAATGGACAGATTGGTACGTGGCCGGTATATATGAGCTCTCCGCTATTGATGGGGAAGATCGCCCAGGAGTCCGGTTATGCTACGTTTTGGGCAGGAAAGACCCAAATGGCCGGTAGTTGGGAAAAGCACGGTTTTGATGAAGGTTGCCTCACTCCGGGTGGGTTGAAAGATAAAGACAACCCCTATACAGACTTCAAGCATATTTATAAAAAAGTTGATGGGAAGCGGGTCATGCTTAACGCGGATACCCAACAACCTTGCGATACGTATTTACAACATGGATGGTACTGGTACCCTCATGTGAAACTGATGAATCACCCATCTGCTCCCAATGAGATTGTCTGGTGGCCCAATACACCTGAATCAAAGAAAAGCTTTGGGGCAGCTACGTACGGGCCGGACGTAGAGCTCGATTTTGTGTTTGACTTTATGGAGCGTAAGCACGATGAGGGCCAACCCTTTTTGATTTACCATACGTCTCACTTAGGTCATGACGCTTTTAACTGGTTGGATCCGGAGTACAAAAAATGGAAAAAATCCAAATGGCCCAATACCCCGATCGTCACCTGGGACGGGAAACAGTACAAGCGCATTACACCTAAAATCACCGGAGATAATGGTCAGTATGAGACACACGGCACGGTGACAGATCCGGGCATTCACCACCATATCAATTACCTTGATTACCAGGTTTGGTTGTATCAACAAAAGTTTGAAGAACTGAATATTGAAGACAACACCATCTTTATTTTTAGCGCGGACAACGGCACCAGCGGATACGGAAAAAATAAGGGCATCCAGCAAAGAGGCAGTCATGTGCCTCTGATCATTTACGCCCCTGGTCTAACAAAACAAGGTGAACAGGACATACTGGTCAGCCTTGCGGATATTGTTCCAACGCTTGCGGAAGTCATGGGCTTTCAGTTTCCGGATGACTACAAACTGGATGGAATCAGTCTGGCTCCGTATCTTTTTGGAGAGGCGCAAACACATCGTCAGTGGTTGTATACCTACCGCGGTCCGGAGCAATTGGTGAGAAGCGCAAAACTGCTGAAAGATGGAACCGATAAGTGGTGGGACGTGACCAATAATCCGGATGACCTTACGAGCTATCAGCCCATTAAGATCTGGGAAACTACTTCGGATGCGTATAAACAAGAAAAAGAGGACTTGCTCAGCGTGCTTCCTAAATATGACTTGTATTACGACGCGTACAATGCTCCGGGCATCTCGAAACAGCCCAAAAAGAGGCCTTGGTACAGCCGAAAAAGCAAAGCAGATAAGGTTTATGAATAAAAAAGTAGGAATCTACACCATGGAATCATTTTTTTTAAACTCGTCAATAAACCTCAACTCATGAAAGTAAACTCTTTTTTTTACCTGTTTTTTTTGCTCCCTGTTTTAGGGCTGTTTGGCTTCTTTCAAAGAAATCAAGGAAAAGATTCTGAAGATCGTACCAACCAGACACCACCCAATGTCTTATGGGTTTTGACGGATGATCACCGTTACGACGCCGTTCGGGCTTTTAATAAGATGCTGCACGGAAGAGAAATGAGCGAGTTGGGGTATGTAGCATCTCCCAATATAGATCGCTTGACGGAACAAGGGACGACGTTTATCAATGCATACTCGCAGGCACAGGGCTGTGCACCATCACGAGCCTCGATGCATTACGGACGCTACCCCTTCCGGTCTGGTATCTACGAGTTTGAGTATCATAATAACAACACCGACAACTCTTATCCCCATTTACCAGAGCAAATGGAGAAGTTGGGCTATCAAACCGTACACATTGGCAAGCTTGGGGTTCGCCTCAGGACCATAGAGAATGGGAAAATCCGCACGCCGCAGATTTACCAAACAGATATAAGTTTCAGAATGCTTGCTAACGAAGGGCTGGCAGAATGGGGCAAAATGTCAAAGCTTACGGAAATAGACGGGCAAAAGCTTGTCAAACCATTTCGGAATATCACCTACCTTAAAACAGAAGAGGGAAAGTACTATTACATCGATAAGGAACTTGAGGAACAGAACCCTCAGTTTGCCGGTATGGCACAGGAGGCCTATGATAAATTTGACTTGCTTCTCAAACACACCAATAAAAAGCCGGAAACCATTTTTAACAAGGGCATTTTAGGAGGTGTAAGCCCACGTCCTTCGGGCAAAACACGGGACGGCTACTATACATCTGCCTTTGAGCAATTTTTGGAAAACGAAAGTAAGACATTCCAGGTGGGTACCCTTTCATTTGAAGGGGTGGACCCGTCCAAACCTCTGTTTTGTCACATCGGATATGATTTCCCACACACGCCTGTTTTACCTCCGGCTGATTATCGGAAGCGCTTCCAGCAATACAAATACGACGTGCCGGAATTGACCGATAAAGAATGGTCTACCATGGCGAAGCAAATGAAGAAGCAGGTAGGTATGGCTTACTCCAATGAATTCACAGAAGCTCAGAAGCAGACGATGGTGCAAGACTACTTTGCGTTTTGTGCTTATGGAGATGATCTGGTAGGGCGCTCTGTAGATGCATTTGTTGAATACAGTGAAGCAAAGAATCAACCCTGGCTGATTGTCTATGTGAATGGTGACCATGGGTGGAAGCTAAACGATCACGGGGCGTACTCGAAGTTCACTCCCTGGGACATTGACGCGCACAACCCCATTGTGGTGGTGTCTTCAGACAAAAAAGCGTTTCCCGCTGGCAAGGTGGTAAAAAACTTTTCGGAGTTTGTGGACATTGCACCGACCATACTAGCTGCTGCCGGAGCAGACATTGAATCCTCGGATTTTGACTACTTGGATGGATTTGATTTAGCTCAGGTGGTGGCGAGAAAGGCACCGGAAAGAGACTATGTCATTGGTGAAAGCCATGCCGTAACGGGTCCCAGGGCATTTATAAGGACCAAGGATTACGTTTTCTCTATGCAGACCCGTCCCAATAAGAAACGAGGTGAAAACATGGAGTGGGCATTGACGGCCAATTATGCAGACCTCGACCCTGCACTTTACCACATGCCTACCGATCCGCACGAAATCAATAACCTGGCCTTTGATAAGAAGTACAAAAAGGTGGCCATGCAGATGAAGGAAAAATTAGTCAACATCGTATTGGGAGATGATCGGGCAGAAGTCAACTGGGGGAAAGGCCCCAGGCCACTTGGTACCAAAGTACATCGAAGTAATTTTGCGCCGGGAGCACATGATTATACGTTGAAATTGTAGCTTTTGGTGGAGGTGTAGGTGGTTTTTGAACGAGTAGTGTACTCGTTCAAAAGAGGTAGGTTGTTAATAAGAGCATGCCATGCAGGTTTCATGGCAAAAAACTGTCCAGTATCGAAGCAATCGCTTCGATGAACTGGTATGCGACTAAAAGAGAAATGATTTAACATGAATTTAAAGCCGTTGACTTAAGAGGTACTTCTCCGCGCGGTTGTATTAAAGCTTGAGTCAACGGCATTACATGTGAATTTTATTTTTGATTTGAGGTTTCTCTTGATCAGACAGTTACCTATCTTAACGACGAATTCTCGAATTATTTAAGTTATGAGTCTAAAGAAATTACAAGAGGTATCCGGAGCCACCCCGGATGGGCATTTTGGACCCAATACCTTCAAAACGACGGGAGCCTACCTGGGCATCACCAGCCATGCTCGCTGCGTACACTTTTTTGCCCAGACCGGCCATGAGACCGGAGATTTCAAGCGGTTTTCAGAAAACCTCAATTACTCTGCTACCGCGCTGAGACAGGTTTTCAGAAAGTATTTTCCAACCGATGAAGTGGCCCAGGAATACGAGCGTAAGCCAGAGCGAATAGCCAATAGAGTCTATGCAGACCGCATGGGCAATGGGGCAGAGGCATCGGGAGACGGATGGAAATACCGGGGTCGAGGCGCGTTGCAACTCACCGGAAAAAATAACTACCAAACTTTTTCAGAGTCGATCAGCGAACCGAAGGTGCTAAGCGATCCTGACCTAGTCGCTGAGCGGTACGCTTTCGAAAGCGCCGTATTCTTTTTTGATGAAAATAACTTGTGGCCCATTTGTGACGAAGGGCTGGACAGAGGCACCATCGAAAAGCTAACAAGAAGAATCAATGGTGGGTTAAACGGGATCGAACACCGTGTGGAACTGAGCGAAACGTATAGTAAGTACGATTTTTAGCCCGGCCAAATCGATTTGGTTAAATGAACAGTACAGAAAGAATAAGGAAGTAATGAGATTACTTTAAGGAATTAGTGATTATCCCGTTGACTAAGGAATAGGTATTACTTAGTCATATATGACTGCCATTGTATGAGTAAGTATTTGGACTTGTTACGATCTTCTATTTTCATAAAACCAAACTCATAGCAAAACAGATAGACACTTCCTTTTGAATTCTTCCAATAATGAGTGAAAAAATTTGGATCGAAGCCTTTATTGAGTAAAGTCTCGCACCGAACCACTGACTTTCCTGCTTTATTGTATTCTTTAAGAATACGCCTGTTTAGCTTCAACTGATCATCTATCTTTCGATAAAAAGTTGGTTCATTATTCTTATT
>JBCCXH010000259.1:0-7644 GCA_039192005.1 Bacteroidota bacterium | reverse complement strand
CGAAGTGTCGACAATTGTTTCAACAACATGATGTCTGCTATAGTCGCTTATCAGTTCTTTGATCTTAAGCCGGCAATTAAGGCCTATAATAACAAAAAAACAATTGAACTTTTCTAAGATTTAGTGCCGAACTCACGTTAAACTAACTTAGTGGTGTAACACAGAGCAATGAAAACGTACCACAAGACACCGAAAAAAAGATCATTTCCCAGAGGATCTGAACACCAGGAAAAGGTAGTGATAGCAGACCATCGACCAGAGCGCATCTTACAGCGAAAGCTTATCCAACAGATGAATGCGTATTCTTCTAATGTACATCAAAACCCGGGCAGCGCTCCTGGATCAGAGGCAAAAAATGTTCGTGGCGTATTTCAGTTTGCAAGAGAAGACAGAGAAGAGAATGAAAGAGGAAATGGAGAGCGAAATGGAAGAAGAAATCCAAATGTAATCGATGACAATACCTACAGGGTAGACCCGATAGAGGGAGAGCCATTCATGGAGACATTGGTCAGGGTAATCATGGAAAGGACAGCAGCAGCAGAGGAAATAAACACTAAATGGGTGAACAAAAAAACGATGGAAAGGGGAAGAGCAAATCTACGAATAAAGCTTCAAAACGTAGGAAGGGTGATTAGAAGAAAGAAACTAAAATCATTAAAAACAGCAGGCCTCAATGAACTGATCCGAAATGCCGGATTGAAGGAAAATGGTGAAGAATATAAAGATACTTTCCGTGACGGGGCTAAGGCATCTATGAAATTAAAAAAACAAGTTGAAATCCCGCCTGTAGAAAGACAAATCAGGGATTTGTGGACACCGGGTTTTGTGGAAATAATCAGAAACTCCATTGGCAGTACGGTAAAGGGGGTAGATGATCGAACGAGCGAGGATTTTCACGAACAGTTGGATGAAGCTCTTGAGATGGCGACTGATAATGTTACGAGTTATGGAAACATATTCTCAGACATGATCAATAACCAAATGGCCGCTGGAATAATCGATGAAAACTTATCGGATGATGCAAGATGGTACATCCATTGGGCAATGGGTCTGGCGATCAGTGAAATAACGGGGCAACCTGCCTTTATGAACCTGGAGGCATTTAACAACCCGACCGATGATAGAGACTCAGACTCTGGTTCTTCAGAAGGAAGGAATAAACCTACTGAGATGGATATGAGCAGATTTCACAAAAAGTTTGATGAAGATCATGATAACGCGGGAGGGCTATTGACCTAAGCCTTATTTACTTACATGATCTTCATAGGAAGGCAAAAAAGCCCGGAGCTCAACGCCCGGGCTTTGTTTTGTTTTTATTCTACAGGGATATGGGTTAACCTGTTTTTTCATTCAAAAATGACACGTTGCCTCTCCTTTTGGAAGAAAGCAAAGGAAGAAGCAATGGCAACGGTCATTTTGTAGTGAAAAGCCACCCGAAATACTCCTGTGAAATTATCGGACTATCTTTCGAAGTTGATGGTCGCACACCCTTCCAGCAGTCCGCAGTACTTCGAAACCCCTTTGTAGCAAACTTCTACAGCTCCCGATTGAGACACGTGATCTCCAAGGACGATGAATTTCGGGCGACGTGGCGTGACCTGTGTCCCATTGACAGACCAGACAATTGTTGATTCATCCATATCAAGCCCTACAGTTGAAACGTACGCAAAATGCCTGGATAGGGAAACTACATGCTCTACTCCTTTGAACTTACCACAGTCTACTGTGGTAGTTCCGCCTCCATTACCTTCTTCTTCTGTGCCGCCTCCATTGTCTGCGTTATCGTCGCTACCGTCATCTTCTTCTTCGTCTGTGTTGCCATCAGTGTCGGTATCTTCTTCGCCATCGTTCCCATGGTTATTATCGGAATTTCCGTCGTTGTCTGAGTTTTCATTCTTTCCTGTGTCTCCATCCGTGCCCGCACCATCACTCGTATCCTCTTCATCATCGGAGTTTGTGTCACTACTTGCTTGTTCTTCGCTTGTTTCGGCTATTTCATCGTCAGCAGCGATTGGCTCTTCTTCACAAGAGGTTGAAAAAAGGACCGTGCCGGCGAGGGTTAACGCTAAAAGTACATTTTTGAATAATCTCATTTTTCTCATGTTTTATGTGCAAATAATTATGCGATGGTTATAAAACGTGCTTCTTTTGATTGACCCTACCTTGTCAGTTGAAAAACAAGTGCTATTTGCCCGATCGTTGATTGCATGGTTTTGAGCTGGTTGGTTTCACTATTCCTTTGGAAATGCTACCTCTTCGTATTGATTTTTTGCATGTTTCAGCAACCCAACCAACTTAAAAGATTTTGTCAGGTTCCATTGCATCCCTGCTACGATACCATGTTTTGCCAGTAAAATCCGGCTCATGGCTATCCTGTTCATGGCCATTTCAGAGATCCTTTTTTTGGCTGACTGGTACCCCTGCTGTTGGTAAATGGCTAGTATTTGAATCGCATTTTCTTCAGAGGTTGGGGGTCGCATTTTTGGCTGATACCCCATTTGGCTGATCATCATTTCTGCCACTTTCCAGGTAGACCATGGGTTTTGTCCTGTGATCAGGTTTTGATCATGCACTACGTTTTCGAGGTACACATTACCTTCTTTGAAACTGGCCCCATTTTCTATTAGCTTGTCTTCCAGAAGGAAGGGAAAAACGTGCCTGGCATCGGGAATCAACAGCAATTCTTCTTCGTTGGTAAAGCTGCATACGGACCTTTTTGCGACTAACGGACGACCGTCCTCCAATTTTACATTCACCAGCGCGGCAGGGCCGTGGCATACGGCACCGATGACTTTTCCCGATTGATGGAAGGAACTCACGATGGATTGTATGTGCGTATTGTTCGGAAAATCGTACATCGCTCCTTTTCCCCCAACAAAATAGATGGCAGAATACAGGGAGGCATCCACATCGGATAAGGCCAGTGTGTTTTTTACCTTTTGCTGAGCAATCGTGTCATTGAGAAAGGCGAAATCGTACTTGCCCATGTCTTCGTCATCAATAACCACTGGTGGCTGTCCGCCTTTGGGGCTGGCTATGTCTACTTCAAACCCGTTTGCCTGGAAGACATAATACGCCCGGGACAGTTCTGTGAGCTCATAGCCTGTGGCTTTACCTTCTGGCCCCATACGTTTCGTGCTGGTGACAACGGCAAGGACCCTGCCTCTATTTTCCATTTTATGGTCGCTCAAATAAGGCAGCGCCTGCACTTCTGTTTGACTTAGCTCGTGTCGGGCATCCGGTTTCGGAATCAGGCGCATGAACCAATACCCAAACGCGAAAAGCAGGAATAAAAGGCCTGTTATCGCGAGCAATGATCTTTTTACTATTTTCTTAAATCGTGACATAGTATTCTTTTGTTTTTGAGCAAATCAACAAGGCAGGTGATGCTCAACCTGCCTAAATGATCATTTCGAAAGATCAAAAGATCATTCTGTTACACGTTGTCGGTAGGCTTGAGGCGTTTTGCTGGTGTACTTTTTGAATGCGCTATTGAAACTGGAAATGCTATTAAACCCTACTTCGTAGGCGATGGCGGAAATGGTGTGGTTGCTGTTGTCGGGATCAATGAGCAACCGGGTGGCTTCGGCTATGCGGTAGTAATTGACGAACGCGTTGAAATTTTTTTGACTTTTCTGGTTAATGACCATCGAAAGTACCTGTGGGCTGACGTTCAGCGTCGCACTTAATGACTTGAGCGTAAGTTCAGAATCTTTGAATTGCTTTTCACTTACAATTAGTGCATGGACTTTGGAGAAAAGCTGGTCCATTTGTTCATCAGAAACCCTCGTGGTTTTGTACTTTTCTTGTTTGACCTCTTGAAGGTACCCTCTGGAAATCACAATAAAACTGATGACGTAGGCAACGGCAGAATAGAGCACCGGCCCGACCACGTAGGGAATTAATTCATCAAACAAGTTGAGGACATAAGCGACCCAAATAACCAGTAAGCCATAAAAGAGTAGGGTCAGCAGCCTGTAGGTATGGTCGGGCAAACCCGTCCTACGCTGTTTAGATACATACCGTCTGGTTTTGAGGAGATAAACCAGGTAGTGGAGGTAGTAGCTAAGAAAAAGGACGACAAAAAGTAGCTTGGGTAAGTTTTCCGTATCTTCTTCTTTAATCCAAAAACCAAACAAGACCGCTAAAAAGCAAGGCACAAAATGCAACCACTGTTTTTTGGTCCATTTGAAAGACGAATCGACACTGGCTTTCGCGAAAAAATAGAAAAGCGGTCCAATGGCCATGAGCGTACCCAGTCCGATAAAAATAAACTTGACGTCCAAATCCTGAAGGAATGCTAAAAAAACGGACTTGCCCACACGGAACGACAACACCATGAGCAAAACGGCCAGCAATCGGTTGGCCACTAAATGGCCTTTTGATGTTGTCCATAGGAATGCTGCCAAAAACAGGCCGTGGATCACACCAAGTCCACTGACGATCACGAGAAAAATCTGACTTGCTGACATCTGGTAAATATACGGTAAAGGGTACCGGAGTGATTGCACTCTGGTGGCGTTGGCACGTTTACCGTGCCAGAGTAATCACTTGTGCTAAAGTAGTGGATGGTTTTGTTTGGTACAGTAAGGCTAAAAGCGTACTATTTCCGATAAGTAACTTCGGAAGCTAATTCCAGGGTATGGATCAAAAAAATGATATATAAACTTCGACTGTGCCAATTGCTGATTAGCTATCTGATTTCATAATATTCACGTAATGACAAGACATGATGCTGGCCCTTCAAAAGCCTCAGAAAACTTCTAGAAGTGTGTTGGCGTATGCCAGCTTTAGGGCCTGTTAAAATTTATTTAATTCAGAAGTTTGGATCCATGAATTATTCTTATAATCACAATTAGTTCAGGAGAATAAATGCGATACACAATTCTATATTTGTTCATCATCAATTCCCTCAATTCTTCATTTTGAAATTCGGGAACTATACGACCAGAGTTAGGAAAATCTTTCAGTTGCTCGATTCGGTCAAACACTCTTTCACCAAATTCTTGCGCATATCTTAGAGAGTCTTTAGCTATGTAATCGGTTATGGAATCCAGATCGTTCCATGCAGATTCCGATAATGCTATTTCGACCATTTAGCTTGAAATCGTTCCCTGGCAGCATGTAAGGGAATGACCTTTCCTTCCTGCGCATCCTTAATTCCCTGTTCAACCTTTTCTACAAACAGTAGTCTGTCTATGAGTTCTTCAGTTGAAAATTCGTTTGGAAGTTGATCAAGAGTTTCTATGACTTTGGACTTATTCATATGCTAAAGTTAGTAAATAAGATGCTTAGGTGATAATAGACCTTAACCTTCAAATACCGCACAAACCTTCGGACTTTTTTAATAAGCTTATCTTGACGACACCCGACAAGAGGGCGACCCGCGTAGGGTGCATTCAAAGTCTGTCTCCATAGGCAGGTATCAGGTAGGTGCTATTGTTTCTCGAAAGTTAAACCACCAAGATCAGAAGATCGTGGAAAGTACGAAAGCACGTGCCGTATACATATTAATGGCGATTCGTCTTTTCAGTTAGTCGGGAATAGAATCTAAATCAATTATGTCTTCAAAATCGTCTTCAATTACCCCTAGATCAGGCAGATTTCTTTCTTCTTCCGTTCGAAGGTCAGGACAATTTGCTATTAATGATCGTTTCTTAAATCCCGTTTTCAGTTCGTTAATAGTTTGTTCAAGGTTTAGTGAATCTATCTCTGGAATTTCTGTATTCAATCGTTTCAGCTCAAAGTCACCAAATCTGTTGCTAAGAGTTAATAAAGTGTCAGTTACATTAAGCACATTCAGAGTGTCAGTTCCAAACATGAGATCAAAGTTCAATCCTGCTACTATCATTTCGGTTCCTTGTATTTGATTGTACATGATGTTAATATTATCTGGGAAGTCAGACCCGATGAACATTATTCTGTTCTGAGAGATTTTCGTTTCCTGATACTCACCATCTCTTAGACATCTGTAGTATGATCCGGTTAGACCTGGCTTCTTACCTGCAAAACAGCCAATTAGTAAAGGGATTAGGAAAAACAGGAAAATCTTTCTCATAGGAGCAATGACCACTAACCAACAGCTACGATTGAGTGGGGATTAGAAAACACCGACCTCCCGTCTCGCACATAGCCACACCTTGATTAAATTTAAAATTTGTGGCCCCCATGGCGCGCGGACTTTCCACTCTCCATGAAACCATCCCAATCAACTAAAGTCCATTCATTCATGAGCATTTGTCAGGCACTTAATATGAAGATACTGAGAACCATAAATTCGGAAATCCCTTATGGTCAACAATATTGATCCAACCTATTTTTTCATCTGTTAATTTATAAGGACATTCATGATAATCATCCTCTGGAACTTGGTATCTAGTATAAACGTTTGATTTTACTTTTGCCCAATTTCCTTTTACAGTTAGTATATCAAAATGAGTGTATTCATCTCTTGCAAATGCGGAAATGCATTTTATAACTTCACACGAAGTATTTGGTTCAGATCGTAGGTTCATACAGAATTTGGTTTCATTTACTCCTATTTCAGTACCCCCGATCATTCTGTTTAATTCTTCAGGATAACTATCGTTCTTTTCAAATATTTGATTGTATCTAACAAATACTGATTCTCCCACCAAGCCTTCAAGGTTGATATATATGTCTTTATCAAAACTATTACTTAGCACTTTGTACATGTTGTCACCGTAATCAAAAACGATCAAAAAGCGTATTTCACCTTGACCAGCACATATATGGTCGTTCCTATTTATTTCATTAGGTAAAGTTGAATCATTGAGTTCCAGTCGAGCATGCCAATCATCTGAACGTTTTACATAACCAATTACTTTTTTCTCTTCATTATATAATTCGATTTCAGAACCTTGGGCTATAAAGATCAAACCGTGACCCCAATTTTCATAAGTTCGTGGGGTCATTATTCCACATGGATTTTCACAAAAACCAGAATGAGTTATGAAGAGGAAGGAGAAAATAATAGCAATCTTAGTCATCATTAAGTTTTTCATGGATCCTAGCGCATAGCTTAACACCGTAGACTGAACGCATAATAATCCAACCTAATGTAGAAGATTGCAATTCCTTTTGCAAGTAGCTCTGTTGGCTTATGGTGTTTCAGCGTTTATTATGTGCTTTTCCTCCTCCTTTTAGAGTTTTATTGACAGGTCAAGTTGACCACCCAGGCCTAGTTCTACTATCTTTTTAAGTGTCGAAAGCCTTACTTCTTTGATGTTGTTTTCAATCTTGGAGATATAGGATTTAGTCGTGCCTACTCTTTGAGCAAGCTCTTCTTGGGTAAGCCCTTTTTCTAGCCTTGCTTCATGGATTAAAGCTCCAATTTTGAAGTTCTCATATCCTTCTTCTAATTCATCTCTTTTAGAAGTTCCTACTTTTCCAAAATGCTTATTCTTGAACTCATCAAGATTCATGATATTACTTTTCTTGCTCATATTCTCTTTTGATTTTTAATGCTTTATCAATTTCTTTTTTAGGTGTCTTTTGCGTCTTCTTTTGAAATCCATTCATTAAAACGACTAATTGACCTTTGTCGAAGAAACAAAAGATTCTAAATATATTATTTCCAACCTGAACCCTCACTTCATACAACCCATCCTTTCCTTTTAGGTG
>JBCCXH010000258.1:0-7651 GCA_039192005.1 Bacteroidota bacterium | reverse complement strand
CCATCTCATTAAATGAGACAGAACTGTACCCCCTTCCTTGATTTTAGCTCTCAGCTGATTCGTTCTTTTCCTACTGACAACATATTTAATTAAACCCATAAATGTTATGCACGATAATTACAGATCAAACCAGTATTTGAAAGGCTGGTCTATTTCCTTTCAGAAGCTTCTTTTGTTTGGTAGTTTTTTGCTACTATCTTTTGCTTATACCCCATCTTCAAAAGCTCAAGGTAGAATTACAATCGATCATAAAACCCAGCGATTTGTTGGAGACGTTTCTGAACTCGATAAAAGTAAATTCATGAACGCACACATCTGGTTCGGAAATAATTTAGACGATCCTGAATTTACTAATTTCAAAAACCGATACGATATCGATTCGGAGTACAAAGGTTCCAGAAGGTTTTGGAATCCCATGTACTTTGTTGATAACGATGAAGCAGGGACCATACCACCTGTTGCTGACAGATTTGATGGCGTAAGGCAGGTAACGAACGATGTTGCTACCGGGACGGCAAGCCTGCTGATGCACAACGAAGGCGTAGACTACACAGTGGTAGATATTTCTGAAAGATCGCTTGATGTAGCAGCGTATGTCGCTCAGAGTTTCAAAGATCAATGGAACGATGTCCCAAGGTTTTACGAACCTTTCAACGAACCCATGATAAAAGCTGCTACTTTCTATCCTCAAGGGGGAAATACCGCTCAAAGTGACATCATCATCACCAAGATGTGCGAATTTCATCGGGACATGGGAAGGGCCATCCATGCGCTTCCTGAGTTAACAAATATGCAAATGGTCGGGTATGCATCCGCTTTTCCTCAATTCGAAAACAATGATTTCACGCTTTGGAATAAACGCTTCAAAAAGTTCATAGACATTGCAGGGGAAGACGTGGATGTATTTTCCGTTCACTTATATGATGGAACGGGTGTCAATAACTCCGGCGGAAGGAGGTCCGGGTCCAACTCTGAAGCCATTATGGACCTAATAGAAGCCTATAGCTTTGAAAGGCTGAATGAAGTAAAACCACTGGCAATAACCGAATACGGTCGCCTGGTGGTCAACCAACCAGGATGGCCCGGAGCCGGCGTCTCTAATTATGAACCGGTAGAAAACGCCCAGGCGATCCGTTCTCAGCTACACATGGTGATGAGTTTTATCGAACGCGGAGACGACATCCTTTACTCCATCCCTTTTTCTACTGGAAAATCAAACCCATACGTTGATCAGTACTCCAGGGCCGGCCTTTGGGTACAAAACGATGACGGGACGTTTGAGCTCACCGAGCGCAGGTTTTTCTTTGAAATATGGAAAGACGTGAAAGGGAAAAGAGTACGCATCAACTCGACCAACATCGATGTCCAGACGCAAGCTTTTGTGAATGGCCGACAACTTTATGTGGTACTGAATAATTTAAATGACCTTACGCAATCGGTAAACCTGGACATGGTCGATGTGGCCGGGTTGCAAAACGTGCAAATCAAGCGCCTGAAAACATTTGTTGATGGGGTCCCTGCTCTTACTACATCCACGGTGACATCCGCTCCTGCCAGCCTGAACATAGACTATGCTGAAACCATTGTACTTACGTACAACTTCAACTCGGCCATCAACTTTACCAACTCCATTTTTAGTAAGAAGCATTATGCTACCTCGACACTGAAACCTATTACGGCAAACCAGAACCTTTCCTATATCATCAATGGGGTAGAAACCGGCCAGGGTCAGGCCACCTTAAGACTGGGGGTAGGTCGTGATTTGGGAGCTAACTTATCTCCTGAGGTCAGGATCAACGGGAGCGTTGTGAACTACGGAGGAGATGTTATTAGAGGGTATGATCAAAGTACGCGATCAAGCTTTTTCGGTACGCTGGAGATCCCTGTTGAAATGAGCCTGCTTAATGCCGGCCGCAACACCGTCAATGTGAGGTTTCCCGACGGTGGAGGACACGTAAGCTCCGCCATTCTTCAGGTGCAGTTGCTGGCATCACCCATTGCAACGGAGAGCATCTCGTTGGTCAACTTTCCTGCTTCTACGGAGCCTGCAGATACCTATACATTTGATGTTTCGTATGCAGCAGCACAGAACAGCGACATCGTCGTGGCCATTTATGAAAATGGTGCCTGGGTGGGCGCTAAAACGGAAACAGTCAGTGCCGGCGTAGGAACGATTCCTGTCACGGTAAATCCTGCCAGTATGCCCACGAGTAACACTACTTATGAAGTAAGGGCGATACTACGTGATGTAGGTAGAGATCATACCACCAATAGGGTAACGGATATACAGCCAAATTTAGCCATCGTCGTACAAACTCCGTTTGGAGGAGTCGCGCGGTCAATTCCGGGACAGGTACAGGCAGAAGATTATGACAACGGCGGTAGGGGCATTTCTTATTTTGATAATACCGTAACAAATGATGGAGGAAATTACCGAAGCAACGGGGTAGACATCCAACCGACAGGAGATGGAACTGGAACGTATAACGTTGGGTGGATGAGTGCCGGTGAGTGGCTGGAATATACCGTCAATGTCACCAGCACCCAGAACTATGACTTCTATTTTCGAGTGGCTTCTCAGACCGGCGCGGGACAATACCGGGTGCTGCTGGATGGAACAGAACTCATCGGAGTTCAGAATGTCCCCAACACCGGAGGCTGGCAGACGTATGCAACGACCAGATTTCAGTCAGTCAACCTGAATGCGGGACGGCACGTCATCAGATTTGAGGTCGTTTCAAACGGCATGAACCTAAACTTTTGGGCAGCATGGCCGGCGGCATCCAATGCGCGAACAACAGAGGTAACAAACGTAGACATAGGCGAGGCTGTACACGAAACCCATTTGTCAGGCGTCTACCCCAATCCTTTGAGCGCAAATCATGCTACGCTGACCATCGAACCCGAAGACCTGAATACGCCATATACGCTGACCATTACCGACATGCTCGGGCGGGTCGTTGTAACGAGTGAACAGCTCATTGGCAGCCACAACCTTTCAAGGTCATTATTCAGTGAAACAGGCATCTACATTGTCCGTACCTTCAATGGAGACATCAGTAGTTTCACCAAACTGATTATTGAATAATCCATATGTAGCGGATTAAATGGTCATTATTGGTATGTGGGATTTTATCTGAATAGATAAAATCCCACGTACCATTTTTTTACCCGGCTAGGGGACATGAAAAGCGTCCGTTACTACCGAACCTACCCCCCTACTTTTTTCATTTCACCGGCTACCTCGCTCCTGTTTTCCAAAAACTCCATCGCCTTCAACAAAACGCTGTCGTTTTTCTCTACAAAATCTTTCCGCCTATTCAGTGCTTCAATATCCACAGGTGTCCCCACTCCTTCATAGTTCACCATATCTACGGAGTAATACCGCTGATTGCTTAAGGTCACCCTCCATCCGTTCGGCAGCTTTCTTCCATAAAGATCAGAGTATGACCCATTGGATCGCTCTCCCATGATGGTCACATTGGGCAACTGGTCCATCATCAGTGCCAGGACGTCCGCTGCACTCACGGTCTGGTCATTTGTAAGTAAGACGACCGGTTTCAAAAAAGGCTTGCCTCCTCTTGGTTTCACGTACCTGTCCGATAACTCACCAAATACTTTGTCCTTTCTCGTTTGTTTTTTAAATCCCAGCATTTCCTCCTCGATAAACCGTCCCACGACTCGTTGAGAAAAATAATCGTCTCCTCCAATGTTAAACCTGACATCTACAATGAGTGCATCCAACCCTTCAAAAGAGTTGAAAACCTCATCCAGCTGAGCCTCTAGCGAGAATCCCACCATTTTTATGAGTGTGCTAAAAGACCTGAAAAAACGCAAGTACCCGATACGCCCATTATCCGTGTACCTAAAAAGCTTCATATCTCTGAAGGCTGGACCAATTTCTTTTAGGGAATCAAAGCCGATCTTCTTTAACGTTGCTTCATACATGGCCCCAAAACTTCCCTTTTTTGTTTCAAGGCTATCGTACACACCCATGATCCTGGATTCCCGTTCCGCATTGAAAGCAGTATCCAATTTCTTCACTATTAGGTTCACGTGGCCGTCATTGAGCGGGCGTAGCATTTGAGTAAGTACAACAAAAAGCTCCTCATCGGTCGTCTCTTCGGATACCTGCCCACGATACGTATCGTAGCTTTCCTGCCAGTCAATCCCCTTCTCCTCAAAGCTTGCGTACTTTTCATCAAAGAGTTTCCACAGATACTCAAAGGTTTTTACAGGTTTCTTCTGTGCGTGAGAAATAAAAGGACCAAGACATACAAGGATGATGACTGGTCGTAGTAAAACGTTATATAGACTATTCATATTTCAAGGTTTTAGCGGGGTTTAAAACAGCTACTTTACGGACTTGGTAAGAAACAGTGAGAAGCGCAAAAACTGCTACTACACCCAAACTGATGAGTGATACTTGCCATGGGAAATCAATCCGAAACGCATAGCCATCTAACCAACCGTTCATTAAGTAATAAATCAACGGAAAGCCCAGAATCGCTGAGAGGCCGAGTAATACCAGAAAGTTTTTGTAAAAAAGGAAAACGATCTCCCACACCGAGGCACCCAACACTTTTCGAACGCCCACTTCTTTGGATCGCTGGACGGATAAAAACGAAGCCAGTCCATACAAACCTAAAATGGCCACCAATATGGCCAGTGAAGCAAAAACCAGAAACGTATCTCCGAATTTTTTATCCTGATCGTACAACTGCGCAAACCGCTCGTCTAAAAACACAATGTCGAAGGCCTCATTCGGATAGTATTCCTGCCAGGATTCTTCAAAATAGTCGATGCCCTCCTGATAGTTGACAGGGTCCAGTTTGATGACCAGGTTATTGGCCTCCATCCAGGGCATGTATAACGTCGGCTCAATCTGTGATTTCAATGAGGTCCGGTTAAAGTCTTTGACAATGCCGATGATGTGGAAGGTCTTTCCCCACATTTTCAACTTCTCTCCCACCAGCGATTCGATATCAGGTAGGTTGAAACGCTTCATAAACGACTCGTTGGCAATAAAGGCATTAGAATCTGATTTCATGGTGCGGTCAAAGTTCCTTCCGGCGATTAACTGCATGCCCACGGCATCCATGAACCCGTCGTCGTTATACTGAGCATAAGTGAGCATACTGACAGGCTCAGTCAACCCGACTAAACCGACATTCGTGGTAGTGGAGTTGATGTCTGCGGACTCTCCGCCAGGAAGGTTGGACGCTCCTCCTACCGAAAGAATGGAACGATGCCCTTTTAACTTTTCTTTAAAGGACTGAAGCTTGGCATCAAAGGCCTCCTGCTGATCGCTACCTTCTAGATTATGATCCGGGACGTAGACATTGATGACATAATCAAGTGAAATGCCCTTGTCCTTGGATTGCATGTAGTGAACCTGCAAGTAGATGATCAAGGTAGAAGCAATCAATACCATAGAGGCAGCAAACTGAAGCACTACCAACAGTTTTCTTAAAAAAACGCCTTTGTTAGAGTTTTGAAACTTTCCTTTGAGTACCTCCATAGGCTTGAAGCCAGACAAAACAATGGCCGGGTAAAAACCGGAAATAAACGTTCCGAGTGTGGTAAACAAAAGCAAGACCTTCAAAAAGGGAGGATGGTTCCATACGTGACCGATCACTTCTTTCCCTACCAACTGATTGAAAAATGGCAACGACCACTCGGCAAGCGCCAACGCGACGAGCGCACTGATGAGGTTGACCAGTAATGCCTCACATAAAAACTGGATGATCAATTGTTTCCTGAATGCTCCAATCACTTTTCGAATGCCTACTTCCTTTGCACGCTCCGCAGCACGTGCGGTGGACAGGTTGACGTAGTTGACCCAGGCGATCACTAAAATGAAAATGGAAACGATCATCAGGAACCGTACCGCGCGTTTGCTCCCGTGAAGTTGAGGTTCGTAGGTGAAATCCGAATTTAAATGAATGTCCTGAACCGGGTGAATGTCCAGTTGATTGAAACTTTTACGATTTCGGTCTTCTCCATTCAAAGACGTATAGGCTACCTCATTGGATTTTTTGGTCAATTCCTTCAGGTCTGTTCCTTCCGCCAGCCGGATGTACAGGTAGTAGTTATTGTAGTTCCAACTGTCATAATCATCTGACCCTACCAATGTTTTATCTGAAATCATCAGATCAAAACGATAGTGGGTATTATCGGGAATGTCCTGAATCACCCCGGTCACTTTCAACGTTCCCCCTACATCACCAGTAGTTTCCAGTGTCTTCCCAATAGGGTTTTCATCTCCGAAATATGCCCTCGCCCTGCTCTTCGTCAAGACCACCGCATTCGGCTCGTTCAGCATTTCTTCTTTTGAACCTTGCAGCACTTCATAATCGAAAAGCTTGAGAAAATTTTCATCCGCCGTAATCACGCTTCGTTCCCGGATGAGGCTATTGCCTATTCGTACCATTACTTCATCAAATTGCTTAGAAAGCGTGTACAACTGCACCTCCGGGATACCCTCCTGCAACATTTTCCCAGCAGGATAAGCACTCATTGCATCCTTGTCCATGATCTCTCCATTGGATATCCTGACATAGGAAACACGATGAAGTTGATCCGCTTTTGGGTGAAAGGAATCATAACTGCGCTCAAACTGTGTGTATTCGTAGATCAACAAAAAACTTGCAAGACCTACTGCGAGGCCTACGACGTTGATCGTGGTGAACAGCTTGTGCTTGCTCAAGCTTCTGATGCTGATTTTAAAATAATTTTTTAACATGCCTGTGTCTTTTAGTATTGAGTTTTGAAATAAGGGTCTGAGAAGGGAAATCCGAAAAAGTAGCAGTACATCTACCAAATACCTGACGGGTGCCGTTTTACTATTGGTATCTAAATGGCCTGAATACAATTCTTCCAGATCCCCTTTGATGTCCGGGTAGTATTCAGGATGACAAAACCACTTAAACAAGCGATCTGCAATGGACTTGATCATGCAAACTTCAGATCAAGTGCTACCTTAGGAATGGCGCTCCATAGTTCGGTTCTTACGTCTCTGGCGTATTGCAAAGCCTCTTTTCCATACGCCGTAATCGTAAAGAAACGTTTGGGTTTTCCTCCTCTTTTTTTGGTTGCCTCCCCCTCCCTGCTTTTGAGGTAACCCTTGGTCTCCATGCGCCTGAGCGCAGACTGCAACGCCCCCACGCTCACCTTCCGTTGTAACCTGGATTGGATTTCTTGTTTGATCGCCACACCATATGCTTCATCGTACAGCACACCGACCGTCAAAAGCACGATTTCTTCAAATTCACCCAGTTGGTATTTTTTCATAGCTTACGTTTGGTACTTTCCATTCACTTATAGGAACCCAGACCTTTTTATTATTCCTAAATGTAGTATTGTCACTTACAAACTGATCCTACCTCAAAAAGGTTGCATTAATTTCCTAAATGTAGTATTGAATAAATCAACGCGCACACTGCTTTAACCACACGATCATACCAAAAGTCAGGTTCCTTTCATCATGAAAACGTAATTTTATAAATGCTAAAGTACTGGCCCATTCATTTTACGCTAAATCATGAGTCAAACAGGTTTAATAAAATAGTCGATTAAGTAAGGGGAGATACACTCTTTTGACATCTTAGGTTGTGCGAGAGATTTGAGCGGATGACAAATGTGTGTGGCT
>JBCCXH010000257.1:0-7653 GCA_039192005.1 Bacteroidota bacterium | reverse complement strand
TAATCAATATGGTAGCGACGGAGGTCAATTCCGATGTAAAAGTCATTTTAAACCCTCCATTTATCCATTTAACTACCCTGAAAGCGCTTATTGGTGATTCCGATAAGGTTTACTTAGGTGCTCAAAACTGCAATGAAAACGAAAGTGGTGCTTTTACAGGGGAGGTATCAACAGCTATGCTCAAGTCAATCGAGGTGGATTATGTCATTATCGGCCATAGCGAGCGCAGAGAGTATTTCGAGGAATCCGACGAGCTTCTTGCTCAAAAAGTAAAAAAGGTGCTGGATCAAGGCTTAACCCCTATTTTTTGTTGTGGCGAAAAACTGGAAAGCAGAGAAGCCGGAGAACAGGAAAAAATCGTGAAGGACCAAATTAAAGCCGCATTGTTTAACCTGACGGATGAAGAAATTAGAAAAGTAGTCATCGCTTACGAGCCAGTCTGGGCGATAGGAACCGGCAAAACTGCGACCGCTGACCAGGCACAGGAGATGCATGCATACATCCGTAAGGAGCTTTCCACTCAGTTTTCAGAGGCAACCGGGCAGTCGTTACCGATCTTATATGGCGGAAGTGTTAAACCTGGAAATGCACAGGAAATTTTCTCTAAGCCCGACGTAGACGGTGGACTCATTGGAGGTGCGAGTCTTAAATCAAGGGACTTCGTTGACATCATAAAAGCCTCTAGTTAAGTTACGGTGTGAGTTTTATTACGATCTCTGTCAAATGCGCTGAAGTATACGTCGAGCTTATTATTTCAGCGCTTTTTGAAATAGGATTTGACTCATTTCAGGAGTTTGACTATGGATTTGAAGGAAGCTGTCCCGAATCATCTTTTCAGGAAGAGCAGGTAAGACAAGTTCTAGACAATTACCCGGATGTTTCTTTCGAGGTAAAAGAACAGGACAAAATCAACTGGAATGAGGAGTGGGAAAAAAACTATGACCCCATCATCGTTGATGAGAAATGCCTGGTACGTGCTACTTTCCATCAGGACGAAAGACCCTATGACTACGAGATTGTAGTCAATCCAAAAATGTCTTTTGGAACGGGGCATCATGCGACTACCTACCAAATTTTAGCCCACCAAATGATCCTTGATCATCACGAAAAGAAGGTGCTGGATGTAGGGACCGGTACGGGCATCTTAACAATAATGGCGTCCAAAAGAGGAGCGTCTAAATTAGTTGCAACAGACATAGATGATTGGTGTATTGAAAATAGTCATGAAAATTTTGCGTTGAATAAAGTGGAAAACGTGGAATTGATTAAAGGGGAAATTGACCTGATAGCCGATAAGGACTTTCATATCATTATCGCAAACATTAATAAAAACGTGCTCATGTCTCAGCTTAGGTACTATGCTGAAAGGTTGAAAGATGATGGTACGCTCTTATTAAGCGGGTTTTACATCGAGGATATCGAGGATCTGGTAGCAGAAGGGGAAAAATGGAACCTGAAAAAACAAGAAGAAAACAGTAAGGAGAACTGGGCAATGCTCGCTTTATCTAAACAGTTGGTCTAAAAGTCGTATCAATTTCACCTTGGAAGATTACGATTAAATATCTTTAACTACATAAATGCGATCGTTTTTACTTTATATCGCGCTCTTAGGAATTGTTTTTTTTTCTGTCGGACAACGATTTTCTGAAAACAAAGACGAGTTTAGAGCACAAGCGGTGTCCAAATTGAGGTCAATTGGTACTGAAGCTGCTAATAAAATAGCATTCGATTTTCAGAATGCATGGGATGGTAAATTCACATCTGACCAGCAAGACCGGGTCCACCAGATTGCATTGACCATGCAAAAGAAGGGGTTCAAATTCTACCCTGCCTTTTATCATTATTTTGCTTATCTGGCTTATTCAGTAAATCAGGAAAACCTACAGCGCGACGAGCTTAACAAGCTATTGACGATAAATGAGCAGGTACTGGGTTCGCTCAAACAAAACGAATACAGAGAATTTGTTTTTGGACTTAATATCTATTTCGCCAGGCGTTTCCTTAGCCTGGAAAAAACACTGGTCGTACAAGCCGAAGGCGGCACGTATTCTTTTGACAACATTGGCGAAGATGGTACTTCTGAATCCAGCGAACCTCCTGGCGCCAGTGAAACGGACAACTCAGATGATCTTATCGAAGAAGAGTTTGCCCAAATGGCCTCGTCAGACGGCCAGGCAACTTCAGACGATGGTGGATGGGATACACAACCTGCCGATCCGTGGTCTACCACCTCAGACTGGGACAATACCAGTGACCCGTGGGCAAACTCCAATGACGACTGGGGAAATGCATCTGGCGGTGACGATTGGGGGAACTCGGACTGGGACAACAACAGTGGCTGGGATGATCAAACACCATCTTCGTCCAGCAATACCCCAAAACGACCGGACGTTATTATTTCTTCTTTTGACTACGTCGCGGCAAAAAAGAGCAAATACGTACCACCTGAATTGGAGGGCCCCGCGATCAACATTAAAGATGCGCAACTCCTAATTCTGACACCCCGGGACTCCTTGCAAGTAAAGAACATGCATGGGACCTTCCTCTTACAGGATCGGTCGCTGGTCGGCAAGCAAGGAACCATAGACTGGCCGGGAGAAAATGAGCGGTTCAGAGGGGCGACTGTTCAATTGAAAAACTTTTATTTAAAAAAGGACCGTTCAGACTTTTGGACACCCAATGCGACGGTCCGGTTTGGACAATTATTTGATGGCGAGGTGGAAGGTGTTTTTGAGTACAGAAGCATTAACAGACCCCGATCCACCAAGAGCAAGTTCCCTACGTTTACCTCTTTTGCAAATGACGTTAAAGTAAAACTTCAGGATGATCGACTTTCTTACAGAGGAGGGGTAGCGCTTCAGGGAAATGAACTGTTGGGAAAATCTGTGTCACGTGAGAAGGGAACATTGACGATCCTCGACGGAAGAGGGAATCAGGTACTCTTAAGGTCAAAAGAATTCAAGTTGGGCGATTCGCTCGTTCGTATGGATGCTGGTTCTATCTCCATTATCCATGGAGGAGATTCCATTACGCATGCTCAGGTTAAAGCCAAATATGATTTGAATACCAAAACATTGATGGTCTTAAGAAACTCCAACATCACCCCCTATTTTTCTACTTACTTCGACCTTACTATGGATTTCGACCTCATTAAATGGAACATGGAGGTGGATTCCATCGCGTTGGAAGTGCAAAATGGTAAAGACCTCATCCCGGCCACTTTTGAATCTGACAATTATTTCAATGAATTTAGATACAAAAAGCTGGCGCGCTTTCTCAACTTCCACCCAGTGTCCAGTGCAGTCTATTATGCGAGGAGATACAATACGAGAAATATATACCTTGACGAATTGGTTGAAGCATACAAATTGGATAAGCGATTTGCTATTGGAGGAGCCAAGATTCTGGAACAATATGGTTTTGCTGATTTTAACAGAGAAACAGAAGAAATACGATTAAACGACAAAGCATTTCACTACTACGATGCTTCTGCAAAAAAAGTCGATTACGATAACTTAATGGTCCCCTCCACCATCTCCGACGGGCCAAATGCTTACCTAAATCTCGAAACCGGAAGGTTGAAAGTAAGGGGTGTAAAGCGTTTTTACCTTACGACCGATTTCAAGGTTTATGTGGCTCCCTTCGATAGCACAGTCACTTTATTGGAAGGCAAAAACTTTGAGTTTAATGGCGACATACATGCCGGGGACTTTGATTTTCAAGGAAGGGGCCATCAGTTTGATTACAACGCTTTCTTGTTTAACATGCCCGAGGTTGACTCAATGAGGATCACAGCCCCCTTACAGGACACGACAAAAATTAACGAAGGTTTTAAAGAAACGGAACTCGATAACCAACTGACCAGCACTTCGGGTACGCTTTACATCGATAAGCCTAAGAACCGGTCAGGAAAAGATGAAAATTCCAACTATCCATTCTTTGCGTCAGACAGTGAAGCCATCGTGTATTTTGATGGTCCCGAAATTTTAGGTGGTGCCTATGACAAGTCCGTTTTTTTTATCGCTCCGCCATTCCGGCTGGATAGTATTGAACGTGAAGATGGAGAAAGCATCAGCTTCGAAGGAACCTTTAACTCCGGGGGCATCTTTCCAACATTTCCGGAGACCTTGCACGTTCAGGAAGATCAGTCTCTTGGTTTTAAACACAAGATCCCGGATAGGGGCTATAACCTTTATGGAACGGAGGCTAAAACCTACGAAGAGATCCGGCTTTCCAATAAGGGAATGAGAGGGTATGGAGAAATTGATTTCTTGTCAACCACCATTTATTCAAATGATTTTATTTATTACCCGGACTCTGTCACCACCGTTGGTACCAGCGGAGTCATCAGCCCGGGAAATAGAAACGGGGCCAGCTACCCGGAGGCTGTGCTTGGACCTTATGATATGTATTGGTTGCCAAGAAAAGATAGCATGTACCTTCGAAACATTGGTGAGCCTTTCAAATTTTACAATTCAACAGCTTCGCTTGATGGAGAGGCAAACATTACAACAAAAGGGGTATTTGGTTCAGGCACGATGCTTACCCGAGGTTCCAGAGCAGAATCGAAAGAGCTTACTTTTCAGGAATTTGATTACGGAGCAAGGCACGCTGATTTTGAAGTGCTAACCGATAACCCTAAAAAGCCTGCGATGGAAGGGGAAGACATACGACTGGACTTTGATTTGAGAAACAACACGGCCAGGGTGAGACCGGAAAAAAGAGGAGTAGCTGCCATTTCGTTTCCCTATGCGCAAATGAAGACGTCCATTACGGAAGCCATCTGGGATTTGGAAGACTCTACCGTCACAATGACGAAACCCGATAATGTTCCAATAGAAGACTCTTATTTTTTCTCTACAAGAGAATTTTTGGACTCGCTCGCTTTTAATGCAGAAAAAGCTGTTTACGACATCAATACTCAAGAGTTGAATGTTCAGGGAATTCCTTACATCATTGTTGCTGACTCTAAGATTATACCGGAAAATAACGAGACTACTATATTGGCGAACTCGGTACTTCAGCAGTTTGAAAATGCAAAAATCATCATTGATACGCTTAATGGATATCACTTTTTAGACAGGGCTTCTATTCGAATCATATCTTCTAAAAAGTTTGAAGGAAGTGCGTATTATCAGCAAATCATAGGGATGGATACGTTTGATATTCGCTTCGACAGTTTTGACCTGGTGGAAGTTCCCGTTGGGGACACCAACAAAAAAGGCAAGCTACAAACGCAGTTGATGACCGTTTCCGGTGGCGAGGTATTGGAAAAGCAAAACTTTGTGATTTCTCCGGGATTTAAGTACAAAGGTGGTGTGACGATGTATGCGTACAAAGAGGCGTTGGAGTTAGATGGGCTGGTCCAGCTGGAGCTTGAAGCACACAATAACTGGGTCTATTTCTTACGTACCGATGATAAGCCAAACGTAGAATTACCGTTTGATAATGCTGAACTTGAAGGCGGGGGACAGGCAATTTCGGGAATTCATAACGATCTGAGAGGGGATTTGTATACGACCTTTGTGGAGCAACGTCAGACAGATTCGGATACGGACTTTTTTCGCGCAAGCGGCCTTTTAACTTATTCTGACACCTCGAAAACCTACAAAATTGAAAACTATCTGAAAACCACAGGGGAAGCTTACGAAGGGCACACCATGATTTATAACGATAAATCAAAGGACCTGATCTTTGAAGGACCTGTTCAGTTTTTTGATCCTGAGACCACTGAAATGAGCATTACGGCGTCCGGGTTGGGAAAAGGGAACCGAACTTCGGGTGAGTACAATGCAGATGTCATGATGGTTCTGGATTTCAAAGTGGCAAATTCCATTTTGGACCTGATGGCATTGGATCTGATCGATATTATTGAAAGGATCGGACCTCCTCCTGCCAATGATATTTCCATTGAAATGATGTACAAGCTTGCCAATATCATTGGTGACGAAGACACCAAAGATTACGAGGTTTCCAGCCTCAAAGATTACGTCTCTTTAGTATCAGTAAGTAAAGAATTAGAAAAGTCAATGGTGATATCGGGAACCAAAATGAACTGGTCAGAAGATCAAAGAGCCTGGTATAATTCCACAAAACTCGGGCTTTCTAATATCATGAAGGATGATTTAAATGCCAAACTAGATGGTTTCATTGAAATCAGAAAAGATGAGACCGGGGCCGATATACTTAGCCTTTTCTTACAGGCGGCACCTGGTGTCTGGTATTACATTGGCTACTCCGAAGGCCAATTGGTGATGTTTTCCTCCAATCCTAAATTTAATGAAGAAGTTAACTCCAAATCCAATATTAATAAAGCAAAAGCAGGTGAGACGGTCTTTGTCCTGGGAGATGAAAATGAAACGTTGACCTTTATCAACGGTTTTCGCCTGAACTATTTTGGAGTGAAGGAACCGTACAACCTAGTCTCTCCTGGCGATGTGAACCTCGAAGATGACGAAAACTTTGATACAATTGAAGAGGATGAGGAAGAAGACGATGGTTTTGGATTTTAACTCCCAAAACCATCGTATTAGCACCTGATTAATTTAGGATAGCGATAAAATCATTAGCATTGGAGTCAACGTACTCTACGGAAAGTACACCAGAAGAGCTTACGTCCATATCATCAATCCTTCTAGCGTCTGGATTTTGAGTGAATACAGAAGACAATGTCAAAGAGATGGAACCATCAGATAACCTTGACGCACTGTAACTTCCTATATGACTACTCCCATCAACGAACGTTATGGTGTATTCAAAAGCAGAAAATGAAACGGATGAAACGACATTCGTTACCCGTTGGCTACTAAACCTTTCGGTTGTTTGCTGGATATTCCAGGTTTTGCCCTGAAGTTCTAAACTTGCAGGAAGACTAATATTTAAAGAAGTGTTATCAAAATCACGTTCTACACTTAATGGAAAAGAACTCAATTTAATAAACTCATCATTTGCCTGAATAGTAAGAATGTAAGTGCCGACCACAACTTTATCAAAGACAATCTTTCCTTCGTCAACCTGTCCTAAAATCGCATTAGGCCTAACTTCATCGGCATCTAAGTCGTCGTTCCGATCGAGAAATGAAGGAATGAGATAGAACGCTCCGCCGGATGTAGCAGTCGAGCCATTCAGGTTAAACTCAACTCTTGAGGAGTAGTCCTCCAGGTCAAAGGTGCGAGTAAAAGAGGTACCGGAAATAATCTCAAATGATTCGATAAAGAACCCTTTGTTTCCAAGGTCAACCCTAAAGTAATAGATCCCTTCATTTAAAGGACCGACAGCAACTGCGCCGTTCCCATCAAGCGTTCCTTCAAACGAATTATTGGACTGAAAATTAGTGGCTATAGACGTAAAACTTGTTAATCGTTTAATCCTGATTTCCGCATCAGCAATGACTCCTCCCTCATCCGTAAATGAAAGAATTACGCCACCAGATGTGTTCAGGTTTACATTTAGCTCATTGTCATTTCCACAACCAGATAAGAATACAATAAAGGTGATAAGATAAAAAAACTTGTTTTTCATGATATAATAAATTGGTGAAACATAAGAAGCGCGCAAAAAAAGAGACTCGCCTTCACATTAGCAAAAACAGTGGCTGTATTTGTACAAATAAACAGGATTTATTTATTCTGATTTTAAAATAATATTTTATTT
>JBCCXH010000256.1:0-7664 GCA_039192005.1 Bacteroidota bacterium | reverse complement strand
GAAACCATTATCGATTTGATAAAGAAATTAAGTAAAGAACTTATCCTACAAAAATAACAATTGAATCCATATACCCACCATAATCGTAGGCATCTTTATAGGTGTTAAGCCCTCATGCTTAACAAGATTGGTTGCCAAACGATGAAAAACTACACGCGAGTTTGAGCTATTTCCGGACGTCCCACCGATAAATTCGTCTACCCAATCTACAACTCAAACTTTATTCCCTGAGCCAAAGGCAGTTCGGTGGAATAGTTGATCGTATTCGTTTGTCTTCTCATGTATGCTTTCCACGCATCAGAACCTGACTCTCTGCCACCACCGGTTTCTTTCTCGCCGCCAAAGGCGCCTCCGATTTCTGCTCCGGAAGTTCCGATATTGACATTTGCAATCCCACAATCAGATCCGGCATGTGAAAGAAACAGTTCGGACTCTCGAATGTTGGTGGTCATAATGGCGGAAGACAATCCCTGTGGGACGTTATTCTGTATTTCGATGGCCTCTTCAATAGTTTGGTACTTCATCAAGTATAAAATAGGGGCGAACGTCTCATTGCACACCATATCATAATCGTGTTGCACTTCGTAGATCGCAGGTTTTACATAACAACCCGATTCATACCCCTGACCGGTTAAAACTTCTCCGGCTACGAGTGCCGTACCACCTTCTTCATGGATCTTTTGTATGGCAGACTCATACATGCTGACCGCATCCTGATCGATGAGCGGACCAACGTGGTTATGCTCGTCCAGTGGGGTGCCAATACTTAATTGTTCGTACGCTTTGACAAGTCGTTGCTTTACCTCCTCGTATTTACTTTCATGAATGATCAACCTTCTTGTACTGGTGCATCGTTGTCCTGCCGTTCCTACAGCTCCGAACACCGCACCAGGAATGACGATGTTTAAATCTGCGTGTTCAGAAATAATGATGGCGTTATTGCCACCCAACTCAAGGATTTGTTTACCTAATCTGGCTCCAACAGCGGCTCCGACCGCCTTACCCATACGTGTAGAACCTGTTGCGGAAATCAATGGGACGCTCGTGTCAGAAGCTAGTCGTTTACCAATTTCGGCATCTCCAATGATCAAACCGGAGACACCAGGGTGAATGTGATTTGCTTCAAAAACCCGCTGTGCGATTTTCTGACAGGCAATGGCTGTCAAAGGGACTTTTTCTGACGGTTTCCAAACGCAAACGTCACCACAAACCCAGGCAATTGCGGCATTCCATGACCACACAGCTACTGGAAAGTTAAAAGCGGAAATAATTCCCACAATACCCAATGGATGCCACTGCTCATACATCCGGTGTGAAGGCCTTTCCGAGTGCATGGTGAGCCCATAAAGCTGCCTGGACAAGCCTACCGCAAAGTCACATATATCGATCATTTCCTGAACCTCACCTAAGCCCTCTTGTAAGGATTTGCCCATTTCATAGGACACAAGTGCACCCAGTTCATCTTTGACATTTCTTAGTTCATTTCCCAGTTGCCGGATGATTTCTCCACGTTTTGGTGCCGGGAGCAAACGCCATTCTTCAAACGCCTCCTGCGCTCCGTGAATGACCTGATCATAAGCCGCGTCATCTGCCATGGTTACCTCTGCGATCTTTTCTCCATCAACAGGAGAGATCGATGAAACGGTTCTTCCTGCGGTTTTAATCCACTGATTTCCAATGGCTGCACCAGGGTTGGAGGGGGCTATTTCCAGCTTACTTAAGACTTGAGAAATTTGGATCATGTGTGTCGATTTTTATATCCAAACAAAACTATAAAAGGGGTGCGGGTAGAAAAATTTAAAGCATGGTTTCTTCGTTGATAACAAGAAAAATATGATAAATTAGCAATTGTAAATCACCTTAACCACCCTTTAAATGATATCAGAAATCCAAAAAAGGAAGTTTCACCACTTCTTTAATGTCCTAGATTTTGATAAAAACGGCTGTTTGCAGCCCGAAGACTTTGTCAACATAGGTCGGCGTATTATCGAAGCAAGATCGATAGATGCAAGCTCCAGACGAGCCCAGCTAATCCTTGTGAAATCACATCAGTTGTACATCCAACTCCTGGCAGACTCGGACAATCCCGAGCTAAGCGTGACGCTTTATGACTGGATCGAGTTTTTTCGTTTACAACTAATTAAAGATGTGGGTAATCGAATTCTCGAATACTACATTCACCGCATAAGCCGTCACATTTTTGATTTGTTTGACGCCAACAGGGACCAACTCATCTCGAAAGAGGAGTACACCCACATGTTGACCGTTTATCAAATCTCGGAGGGAAATTGTGCTCGTGGGTTTAGAGAAATGGATACCAACAATGACGGGTTTATTTCTTCCGAAGAAATGATCAATGGACTCAGAAACTTTTTTATGTCCAACAATTTAGATGCGCCGGGCAACCGAATCTTCGGGGAGTGGAGTTAAGTGATTTCTTTTTTCATTAACAGGTCATTTTGTTTGTCACTTCCCAGGTAAAATGTATGAGAACTAAAAGGAACAAATCCGTTTCGCTTGTAAAAAGAAATCGCACGGGCATTTTGGTCCCAAACGCCTAGCCAAACAGATTTGAACCCTTCTTCGATGGCTGTTTTTATGGCCCATTCCAGTAACATTTGACCAATCTTCCTGTTTTGATAGGCTGGCAAGACGTAAATCCGTTCTATTTCCAGCGAATCCATCAACAGATGTTCCGTTTGCGCTTCATCCACATTGAGCTTTAAATATCCGATGGGAGATTGATCCATGCAAGCAAAGTAAAACCTTGAGTTGGGGTGCCTCAACTCCTCGCTTATCCGATTTTCCGTAAATGCAACCTTCACGTACGCATTCATATCTTCCCTGGTATTTTGTTCCTCGAAAGATTGAACGAAGGTATTGCGGGCTAAATCCGTCAATATGTTAAATTCGTGATGCTGTACTTTTCTAATGGAGGTTTCTTGTGTCATTTTTCGATCGGGCTCAGCTTTAAAAAGTCAACTTCCATCGAAAAGCCCATTTCCAGCGTAATTCATAACGTTCAATCCCAGCCTCGGAAAGGATTTGCCTGAGTTCGTTTCTTTTAAATCCACGAGCTACAGATACAGCCGCATCGTTTCTCACCATACTGGATTTTGAGAAAATACGAGTCAACAACCGGATGCTCCAATAGGCGAGGGGATGACGGTGCAGGTCGTTGATAATGACACCAAGTCTTGCCTGATTTTTAAACTTTTTAAGTAAGAGAACCAATTCATCATTACTGAAATGATGCAAAAACAAACAGCAATGGATGACATCGAATGTTTGTCTTTGAAATTCGTCATCCAGAATGTTGGCGGTCATAAAGCGTATTTCCGGGTAGTCACTTGTATTTTTTTCTGCGTAGCGAATGATGTTTGGATTGGCATCTACTCCGGTATAAGACCCCTCTATACGCTTCTTTCTGGACCATTTTGCCATAGCGATCATAATGGCCCCACTGCCACAACCCAGGTCGACAAATGAACATTCACTGACAGAAGCGGCTAGTTTTTTGAACGCGGAGATGCTGATCTGATTGCCCCCTAACAAACGATTGATGATGTCTAGTTCTTTAAGCGTTTGGTCGACCACCTCGCCAGAGATTTCGAGGTCGTCCATTATTTCAACTTCTTCAGATCGTTGTTCAAGCATGATGGGTTACTTTAAGGACGGCACTTTCAAGAGTAAGCCCGGGGCCAAATGCAAAGCTCAATAAATGTTTGCCTTCGTCTTCCTCCGTTAAGTTATCCATGATGGACTTGATGACAAATAAAACAGTCGGAGATGACATGTTGCCGTGTGATTTTAGTGCATCTCTGGCAGGTTTGTTTTCTTCCTTGGAGATTCCGAGTTTTTCTTCAATGACCTCCAGGATTCGCTTTCCTCCTGGGTGTATTGCATAAAAATCAATGTCTTGAATGGAGAGATCGATACGATCCAATAAACGTTTACTCAACCTGCCGATGCCATTTTTGATGACCTCAGGAACTCGATGAGAAAGTTTCATTTCAAAGCCATAGTCACCGATGTACCAACCCATTTCAGACTTTCCATCCAGGGATAGGTCGCTGTAAAAGTTTTTCAGTTGGAGGGAGTTTTTTTGTGGTGTAGCGCCTATGACAACCGCCGCTGCTCCATCTCCAAATATACAATTGGCCAGTAAATTGTCCTCATCCGTCTTGTCTTGTAGATGAATGCTACAAAGCTCTACGGAGACCATCAAAACATTTGCGGAGGCGTCGGATCGGACGATCTGATCTGCCATCTTTAGCCCGTTAAAAGAAGCATAACACCCCATGAAGTTGATGGAGGTTCTTTTGACATCTGTTTTCAACCCCATCTCCTCGATTAGTTCAATGTCCAGACCCGGAGCGTACATGCCCGTACAGCTTATCGTAATGAGATGAGTGACTTGATCCGCTGACGTACCAGATTGACTCAGCGCATGAGAGCAGGCTACAGTCGCCAGCCGGATCGCATGCTTCTGGTAGACGTCCATTCGAGGCTTGGCGGTAGGAAAGTCCATATGCTCTTTGAAAAAATGCTGACCGTTGAGGTTTTTTCCGAAATCTTCCAGTACCGAATACCGTTTTTGAATCCCACTGGCCCGGTACAAAACCCTTAGCGCTTTTTCTTCCGATTCATTGAGCCTAAGGTGCCGAATCATAAAATCCGCGATTTTCTGCTGTTCTGTCGCATACGGTGGCAAAGCGGTTCCGATTGCTTGTATATAACCGGTCATTTCACCCATGTTACCTGACTTCCATTATTCATGAAAAAAATGTTGAATGTACTGTAAGTAATGGATTTATCTAATAGTAGCATTCAGACATGCTGATTTTTGATTTCTAAATTTGTCTTAGTGGAGCGTAGCCCCCGTGAAAACGGGAATAGTTTTGCAGATAATGAAAAATCGACTACCCTATATTCAATGTGTTTCATAATCTCAATTTACAACGCCCGAATTTTTCGGACTAATATTAAACAACTTTTAGATCCATAAGATTACAAAGCAAATGAAAAAGTCCACGCTATTGCATTTAAGAATCCCTTTCTCCTTTTTTTTGCTACCCGTATTCCTACTGGCGTGTGCAGTGGCTGAAACCATCGACTGGCAAAATTTTGGACTCGCATTTTTTATCCTTCATTTTTTAGTATATCCGGCAAGCAATGGGTACAACTCCTATTTTGACAAAGACGAAGAAAGTATTGGTGGATTGAAAAACCCTCCTCCGGTGACCAAAGAGCTATATTGGACTGCACTTCTCTTCGATTTGATCGGATTGATCGCAGGTTTGTTTATCTCAATAGAATTTACATTAATGGTAGTTGTCTACGGATTAATTTCCAAAGCGTACAGCCACCCTTCGGTTAGGTTAAAAAAGTCACCCATTTCCGGATGGTTAGCAGCGGGAATTTTTCAAGGGTATTTTACCTACTTACTAAGTTACATCGCCGTAAAAGACGTTGCGCTTATTGCATCTTTTTCTTGGGAGATTCAACTGCCGGGCATCTTGAGCTCGCTGTTATTACTAGGATCTTATCCCATGACCCAGGTGTACCAGCATGACGAAGATAGTCGGCGTGGGGACCTGACACTGAGCAGGCTGCTTGGCATCAAGGGGACGTTTCATTTTACAGCGGTGGTTTTTGCCATTACGACCGGAGGCTTTCTTTATTACTTTAATACGTACCACCAATTTATGGATGGACTTTACTTTACAGCCTTTTTAAGTCCGGTCCTGATTTACTTTTCCATTTGGTATTTGTCCATCAGAAAAAATCTGGTTAGTGCAGATTTTACGTACACGATGAGGCTTAACTTCATCTCTGCCATCTTTCTCAATGGGTTTTTTATCTTTTGGTGGATCAACTGAAAGGAGAGCCGTGCGTTTGTTTCATGAGGTACCTGGCGAAAGGAGGGAAAACATTTCCGAACCCTACAGCCAGTCCTGACGAATTAGACGAACCAAATAAATGCTGGATTTTGCGGCCTGCCCAGTGTCGAATAGCAAACGTTTTTTTCCATTTATCAGCATAGCGAATCTCAAGCTGGCTGCGATGAATTTTGCCTTTTAGGAAGAGGTGAACCTCTTCGCTTAAGATTTTCGCCGAATGAATGGCCATGGCCATCCCATTTCCGCAGAGAGGAGTGATCATACCTGCAGAATCTCCTGACATCAAAACGTGATCGAAAACGGGTTCTTTAGGTTCAAAAGAGACTTCATTGATGACAAATGGCTTCTCAAAGACAAAATCTGATCCAGTCATGATTCGTTTGAGGTGGGGGTTTTCCCATACAACTTCCCTTTCCATGGTCGGTATGTCTCCATTTGTGCGTAAGTTGTCTCGGTGAGACAAGTAGCATAGGTTGTAAAGCTCATCGTTTATACGGCTTACCCCACAATATCCCCGGTTAAAATTGTGAAGTTCTATCGCATCTCCCGGTACCTCTTCGGTCCTGATGTGATACTTTACACCAATGTAAGGAGAACTCTTACGGATAAAGTTTCTATTTAAATCTTTATCCAACCGGGTACGCTTTCCAAAAGACCCGATCGTCACACGTGCCTGATAAGTTGCGTGCTTAGAACGCAAATAGAATTGATCTTCTTCAAAATCAACACCTGTAACTCGTTCACCTTCATGAACTTCCACACCTTCGGAGCGGGCTTTGTCAGCCAGCCACTCATCAAATACGTATCGACTGATGCCAAACCCGCCCAGGTCTAATTTCATTTTTAAACTTTTTCCACGACTTGAAGTCAGATGAAACTGTGTGATTTCCGTGGGGGCAAAGTCTTCTGGAAAAATGTCATGTTTTTTTAAAAAAGGAATGACCTCATTTGAAATGTATTCGCCGCAGACTCGATGAAACGGGTACTTCTTCTCTTCAAAAAGGATCACGTGATAACCATGCCTTCGGAGCAGAATCGAATTGACCAAGCCCGCAAGCCCACCACCTATTATTGCCACATCATACATCTGGAAGTAAAATTAGTTACGAACGTGCTTATTCTGGCAAGTGTTTTATTCAATGGGGAACATAAACGGATTGTAGTCATTAAAATCAGCTGTTTACCGAAGGAATCTGCTCTATACGCACATCAGAGTACAGAACATCCAATACCAAAACGGATCACGGAGCTATATTTGCACCCTAATCATTTTAAATAATCAGTAAATGGAACCACTTGAACCACCAATCAGTATGGTAATCTGGCAAATTTTTGTTTTCTTATTTTATTCGCTCCTTTTCTTAGTCATCGTTAAATGGGCTTATACGCAATTGAGAAATAAGAAAAAGGTAAACTAGAGAAAATCATAAAGAAAGTATAATCTCATTTTCTCAATGGTCATTCACTACCATCTGTAAATAAAAGTTAGGTTACAAAAGGTTCATGTATCGCTCTTTACCATTCGGTTTTGCCTTGGTAAAGATGAAGTGGCAATCCTTCAAACCACCTTCTAAGAGGAATGAGTAACTTTCTTAATAAAGGAAAAACACCAAAAGATGGAAAAAGGGCCTAGCCCCTTTTTCATTTCTCTAACACCTTTGGCCAGTTGTCATCGGCATACATGATGTATTCGTACTGGTCCGCTTCCCACTTGGATTGAATTTTATCGTTGTAATTCAGGTAAAGCTTTCCATCCACGAT
>JBCCXH010000255.1:0-7696 GCA_039192005.1 Bacteroidota bacterium | reverse complement strand
ATGGTCACCTCCCAGCTCAAGGAAGCGAATTGTAATAGGACACCATGCGATGGATCGCACCTTTTGTGTTACCTGAAAATAACAGGTTGTTTTTTGCTACATAAGACTTCAATTCTTTTTTGCGATCTTCCAATACCGTCAAAACCGATCGCTTCCCGCCTACTTTGTGTAGCACATCGTCTTTCAGGATGTAGTACCGATCTTCTTCCGGGTATTCGGTGCTTAGGGATTGGTAATCCTTTACTTCTTTCAGCGACTTCCTCCTCGATACCAAAAACGATGCACGGTTGCAATGCACGAGTTCATAAAAGACGTTTTTGTTGTCAGGTGTTTTCATAGGATCCATCTTAGTAAAGGTCAGGCCCCGTAGTTCAAACTGCTTGATCTTTTCCGATTCGAGTTGGTAGACGGTGTTAAAATCATAGGTTGTTATCACTAGTTGGTTGACCAAATCATACTTTAGGTAGACACTAGGATAGTACACGCCGTCGTAGGTAATCGTACCCAATGTCCATTCATTCTCCTCAAGAAAAGGGTGTTTATCCGCACGGTAACGATCTGAATAAATCACGCCCCGGTAAAGAGGAGACGATTCGCCAATTAAATCAAAATACGTTTCAACTACTTGTAAAAAAGCGTACGAGTCATCTTTAAGGTGGGAATCGCACTGTGCACTTGTCGGTATTCTGATGACTAACACAAGCATCAGTCCGATACCCATGGTTGTAACTAATCTGTCCAATTTCATCTATTTTCAAATGACAACACATGGAGTCGTCACCTCCCTTACCGGATAGCGCACAGAAATTAATCTTTCACTTCTTCCGTCAATATTTCGGGCTTTCCTTCCAGGGTTTTATGCACGGGACACCTATCTGCAATCTCTATCAGCCGTTTTCTTTGTTCTTCGGTCAGGTCTCCTTTGATAGAGATCATTCGCTTGATTTGATCAATTTTTCCTTTTGAATCTTCGCTGTTCGTACCGTCCGATTTATGAATCTTGTCATGGGTCAGGTGCACTTTTACTTCTTTGAGGGCTATTTTTTTGTAATCTGCATACATTCGTAGTGTCATCGAAGTACAGGCTCCCAAAGCTGCCAACAGGTATCCGTAAGGAGTGGGTCCGAAGTCGTCACCGCCTACGCTGGGGGGTTCATCGGCGATCATTTGGTGCCTGCCTGCCGTCACTTCCGTTGTATACCCCGTTTCTCCGGTTCGTGTCCAGACCTCACCCTCTGGTGCCTCTTCTTTATCACTTTCTTCGATGTACCTCTTCGCCCATCCGGCGATGATGGTGCCCGTGTAGATGGCATCGTCAGGATTCATCAATAAGTGGTCCGCTCCGTCCAGGGAGATAAAACTTTTAGGATGCTTTGCTGCGAGGTAGATTTCCTGTGCGCTATCGATTTCTACGATGGTGTCTTGTGGAGCGTGCAAAATGAGCAATGATTTTCCTAAATCTCCGATAACATCCTGGTTTTCATTGGCTTCCAGATCATCTAAAAACTGCTTTTTCATTCGGAAAGGCCTTCCGCCAATGTTGATCTTTGCTTCTCCTTTTGTTTCCAATTCTTCACGGCCCGCTTCCAGCAAATGAGACACATGTGTGGGCGTAGACGGAGCAGCAATGGTCGCCACTGCTTTTACCGCGGGAAGTGCTCCGGCTACGTGCAAGACCGCCGCGCCTCCTAGTGAGTGGCCGACAATGATTTGTGGTGCTTCGTGATTTTCTTCCAGGTAATGGTACGCGTCCTTAAGGTCTGACAGGTTGGAACTAAAATTGGTATCGGAAAAATCCCCTTTACTCTGTCCTAGACCGGTAAAATCAAACCGTAAGACCGCCATTCCATTTTGGGTAAAAGCCTGAGAGATGTAATCGACTGATTTGAAATTTTTAGAGCAGGTAAAACAGTGTGCAAAGAGCACATACGCTCTGGGTTTTCCGACCAAAGGGAAATCAATTCTTCCCGAAAGGTCGTTTCCGGAGGCATTTTTAAAGGATATTTTCTCGAATCTCATGAGATTAGTTCAGTTTTAGTTATCTTGTTGGGAAACAGGTCTGTTTAAACAACGTCTTTAAACTAAACCTTTTTGAAAACATGCCCAGAATTAGCCCGATAATAATCTGTATTATTCTGTTCGTTACCTCCGCGAGCGGACAAACACTCAACTATGAAGTGGTGCGAGGGAGCAAAAAGCTGGGCGACATGAAAGTGGCGCGAAACGCGTACAACAATGAAGTCAATTATCGGATCGAAAGTAAGGTCTCTTTCCGCATTTTGTTCCGATTTACCATTGATTTTGAATCCTCCTCCAAATACGTAGACGGTGTCTTGGAAAGAGAGTCTACCATTCGTCAGCTCAATGGGAGCACACAAAAAGCATCTGCCATCATTAAACAGGGAGACGATTATTCTCATACACTTAGTGACGTTACTTCAATCGAAAAGGGCCCTATAACTTACTCCGTGGCCTCTATTTATTTTGTAGAGCCGACACCCGACCAAAAAGTTTTTTCTCCTCAATTTGGAAAGTATCTGACCTTTGAAAAAGTCGATGAGCATGTCTACGAATTGGAGTCTCCTGATGGACTCAATACGTATACGTACATGAACGGCATCTGTACGGAAGTAAAAGTCGCTCGTGACTTTGCTACGTTCTATTTCAAAATGACTCCTGAAACACTACTCGCTGTAAAAAACAGAGAAGAGACCATCGTTGGTGAGAACAAGTAGCAAGCGCTCCAGTTAGAGCCTCATCTTTGTACATCTTCCTTTTACCTGAATAATTCACAAATTACCTAATGCCGTTGACTTAAGAGATATTCCTGGAGGAAGTCCCCGCGATCCCGTAGTTACAGGAGACAATACGGCTGTGAAATGGTCTGGTGAAACCCCAATGCTATTAACTGAAGCAGGTTTCCCTCCTCCTCTCCCAGCCTGGGCGGCCCTACCCCTCTCCAAGAGAGGGAAACATAAGAGCTTAAGTCTATAGCATTGGGTCCGAACTCCACGCCAAAACAATCCTAAATCTCATACGACGGACTGTCTGATCTTCTTGAACTTTCGTTACGAAAGTTTGTGAATTATTCAGGTTCAAAATGTCCGACTTTTTAATTACGCATTGATTGCATCCACCTTCCGTTTGATTTTGAAACGAAAAGCAATACAGATGCTTGTTTAGTACAAAGAATCACGTTTCCGTTCGAGGACTTTTGCTTTAGTAATCAAAATAGAAGCATCCGATGAAGGAGCTACGATCAGGTTTTGATTGCAAGGCGGAATCCGAAAAGCTTTTATAGAGTAGGAATGATTGTTTACGGTTAATTGGAAGTCAGAAAAGCTCCTGTGACACCGTAGACGCTAATTAAAATTAAGAGATCGTTATGATACTTTGGGGAAACGAACACAAAGAAAGAGCAGAAGCTTTAGCTCAGGTATACAGAGAGAATTCACATGCAGTAGCCAACTTGTCGCGTTCCAGTTCAGGAATTGAACCCATCAATAGTGTGGATTCAACACTTACCGTTTGGGGGCATGGTAATGCAGAGGTGTTTTCTGAGATGCTGGATGTTGAATTTGGAAAACTGATAAAGGCCTGGAAAAAATTGAACCCGCAACTTAAGGTTGTTGAACTTGTCACATGTGATGCACAACATCATTTAAAACCTTTAGCAGGATATGCAAAACGTGTAGCAAGGTTCATTAAGGAGGATCACAATTGCAATGATGTAAAAATAAAAGCACTGCCGGTTGGTCAGCATCAGGATGACCGGTCCATCTTATGGGCAAGTGCTGGCACAAAAACATTTTGCTACATCACTGCTCCTTCCAGGGAGACGTTTGATCATGCCAATCAAAGGCTCCTGAATTTGGAAAGAAATCATGGCTCCAACCTTGGCCTGGTCGCATCTGAGATGGCGAAAGAACGGACACTAGTCACTCCAACTAATTTTACTACAAATGGGGGTGACCTAAAAGTACTTCGAGCATCTCTTGTTGCTGTTGAGGTTAAATAAACAAGTATTGGATACTAGGAAAAGGGAAATGCTTTTTTGTCTCCTTCGGAAAGGTAACGAAAGCTGCCTGGAGGATTTGAAAAGTAATTTTCCTTTTCTGATCCTTTTTTCATTTAAAATAACTGCTGGTGTCTGGCCAAAATCCAAGTTATTCCTACACCCCCAGGCGGGTAGCTGTTAACATAAATTTCTAGGACCCTAATTCGCTACGGCATCGACTGTCACCGTTTCAAATAACGGCAGATAAAGCGTAAATGTGGTTCCTTTTCCTTCCTCGCTGGATACGGTGATCGCTCCGTTGTTAAGCGCAAGAAATTCATAAACAAGTTGCAGCCCCAATCCTAGCCCTTTTTCTCCCTCCGTCCCATACATCGGTTTTTTTGCATAAAACTTAAAGAGCCCATCTAATTGTTTTTTGGAGATGCCTACCCCCGTATCCGAAATGTGTATTTCAGCCTGATCGCCATTGAGATGGGCCGATACCGTAACCAAACCTCCTTCATCGGTAAATTTTAAGGCATTGTTCACCAGGTTTCGAATGATCGTTTCCATCATATTGTTATCTACCCAGAGGTCGATTTTCTCATCGATTTTTGCTACCAATCGGATTCTTTTACCGGAAGCCATGGTCAGGAACGTATCCAGTACGTCCGTCACGAGGTTGTTCAGGCTTACTTTTTCTGGCACGTTGGGAAAATGACCTCGCTGCTGAAGGGACCAATTGAGCAACTGATCCAGAAGTGATGAAAGTCGCTCCACGGAAACTTCTACCTCGTCCGCCACATCCATCAGCCGGTCCACATTTTTGGTAGCGACCAGTTGTTTGATCATCCGGCCTACCCCCATAAATGACGTCACCGGGCCGCGCAGGTCATGCGAGATGATCGAAAAGAACTTATCTTTTGTCTCATTGAGCCGCTCCAGAGACGATTTCTGCTCCTCTAAAATGGTATTCATCCGCGATTTGGATAAATAGAAGCGATAGAGCAGATACGACAACACCCCAAGAATAACCAATACAACGCTGACGGCAACGATAAAGAGCTGTTGCTTGTGCTTTTGGAGCGTTAAGACATCAATCTCCGATTGTTTTTGTGCCAGTTTCATTTCCGTCTCCATGTTCTCAATGCGCGTGTGGACGTCTTCACTCGCAATGCTGTCTTTGATGGTGACGTACTGCTTATGGAAAGCATAGGCTTTATCAAATCTTGATTTTTCCTCATAAATACTGGCTAAACGAAGCAAATTATCCCTTATATCTGCTTTTAGCCCATATTTTCGGGCAATGGCCAGACTCGAATCCGCGAAATCAATGGCCTTGTCAAAGTGTCTTTTTCGGTAATAGATGTCTGCTGCAGCCCCCAGATAAGAGGCACTTGCGTTGTGATTCTTCAGCTTTTCGAAAGACTGGATGGCGAGTTTAATGTGATACTCTGCGCTATCGAGTTTACCCGTTGCGATCTCTCCTAAACCAATGTTACCGAAATTGTGAGCCATCCCAGAGGGATCGTATTTCAGGTATTCGCGAATACGTTTTGAGCGATGGAAACACATTAGTGCCGAATCATAGACCTCCAGTGTGTAGTACGTGTCTCCCAGGTTGTTCAGCGCGATGGCCAGCGTAGTACTGTCCTGATCTCCAATCATCGCAATGCATTCCTGATAACTTTTGATCGCATGACGATGCCTACCTGAGATGGAATACGTATCACCAAGTACCCCAAGTGTATTGTAAATGCCATACCTGCTGTCTGCCTTTTTGGCAAAATCGAGTGATTTTATCAGCGCATCGATTGCCAAATCCACATTTCCCCTCATTCGGTGTGATTGCCCCACATGGAGGTAACCGATCCCGACCATGTTTAAGTCATGCTGTCGGGTTCCTTCCTCGATCAACATCTTTGCGTACTTTTCCCGTAAACTCGGATGATTGTGGTTTCGAGCGATTTCCACTATCAGGTGCAGCTTTAAGCTATCTGAAAGATCTTCCTCATTCAATGCAAGGATCAAACTATCTGCAACGGATTGATCCTGGGAAAAGGTGAAAAATTGGGATAGAAGAAAGACGATGGTGAACGATCTTCTCATAAGTACAGTAATTAATGTTTTCATCGGAAAGCCTCTACAGCTCACCATGTATCATGTGATAAAGGTATATATCATTTTTGAATTTCATCCAAAAACGCAGGAATCCTTTGGTAGAAATTTCACATCAAATAAATGGAGAAAGTCAACATTTTGCCCCATACTTAACCAAAAACACGCTTTGTCCTTACCCAACCAGCCCCTCTGCCACGCGCTCTGCTTCAAAAAGAGGCAGGAAAATGGTAAACGTCGTCCCCTGACCTTCCACGCTTTCGACGTGAATGCGCCCTTTGTTCAGGTCCAAAAACTCGTGTACCAGTTGCAGCCCCAGACCCAATCCTTTTTCTCCTGTGGTGCCATAGGTGGATTTTTTTTCGTACAACCTGAAAAGCCTGTCCAGCTTTTCTTTGGGAATGCCCACACCCGTATCAGAAATCTTAATGACGGCCTGGTTTTCTCGAATAAACGAATGAAGCGAAACTGTTCCTTCTTCCGGGGTAAACTTTAACGCGTTGTTGACCAGATTCCGGACAATGGTTTGTACCATGTTGCTGTCCGCCCAGACCTCCACGTCATCTTCAACATTCGAGGTAAGCGCGATGTGCTTACCTGCCGCCATGTTGGTGAACGTGTCCATTACCCCGCTTATGACCTGAGTGACACGTACTTTTTCAGGCACATTGGGAAAATGCCCCTGTTGTTGCATGGCCCAATTGAGCAGGTTGTCCAGCAAGTTAGACAGGCGGCTGACCGATGTCTCCATCTCATCCGCGATGCCGATTAACTGATCCGTATTTTTTGACTTGACAAAGTGACGGATCATGCGGCTGACGCCCATGAACGAATTAACCGGTCCGCGCAGGTCGTGAGAGATGATGGAAAAAAACTTGTCTTTGGTTCCGTTGAGCCGCTCCAGTTCCTCTTTCTGTGATTTCAACAGCGACCCCTGCTCCCGAAGGATTTTATTGGTTCGTGTTTTGGACTGATAAAACCGGTAGACCAGCAGGATGAGAAAGAGTAAAATGGAAGCAAACCCGATCATGGACCAGATGACGATGCGTTGATTTTTTCGTTTAGCTTCCAATACGTCTACTTCCGCCTGTTTCAGCCCGATTTCAAAGTCTGCCCGCTGATTGGCCAACTCCCGGGTAATCTCCTCGCTGGCGATGGAGTCCCGCATGGCCAGGTACTGGTGCAAGTAGTAATAGGCGCTATCGGTTTGTTTTTGATCCCGATAAATGGTACTCAACATCCGGCTGGCATCCCGTACCTGTTCCTTTAGATCCACCGCCTTCGCCATTTCAACCCCAATCCCCAGGTTTTGAGCCGCATTCTTTAGCTCTCCGCGTTCATAATAGATGGTTCCTAATTTATTATAATAATCGGCCATCCCATATTCGTCACCGCGAGGCTTAAGCATTTTGATGGCAACATAGAGATCGTCTATCGCCTCTACAATGTTTCCGGTCTTCCACTTGACCAAGGCCCGATTTCCTATGGTGTAAGCTACCCCAATTTCCAGGCCGATAGAGTCTAGGATGGGTTCCGCTTCATTATAATAGAGTAGCGCTGTATCGTATTTTTCTTCCTGAT
>JBCCXH010000254.1:0-7715 GCA_039192005.1 Bacteroidota bacterium | reverse complement strand
CTGTTATCTGGTTTATGATGCCGTTAGGAGGGTAGAATAGATAGTTGCATTCGTTAACCCGAGGTAAAAAAAGAATGATCAGGTTGAATGTCATAGAAGAGAGGTGTCCATTTGTTTGTAAACAGTACAGTTTTATTCTATAAAATGATTTTTATTTTTTATATGTAAGGTCAATTGGTACAAATCAATGATCGTTTCGGACCTCTTTTTTGTCGCAACGCCTAACTTGAGCCGTGATGAAAACCGGTCTTTACAAAACGCTTAATCAACAGTTAAAAAGGAGGAAAGAAGTTGCTGACAGGTCAGATACAGTTGGCAAATCTGTCCTTCTTGACGACCGTCCCACTACCATTTATCAACGAAGGCTACAGGAACGTATGAACGCACATCATCCATCTCCAAAGCTATTCCTACCCAAAAGAAGTGAAGGATCGGGATATGAAAAAACGAGGCTAAGGACCGTTACCCTTCCTCAACCCATGAAAAACCCGACGTCCACAGTTACCCATGTTTTCCAGTTGGCTAGAAATGTAGATGCGGATAGAGAAAAATTGGGCAGGGTATATGACGTGATTACCCATGAAGACGTCAAAGATCCAAATGATTGGCTCATGTATGTAAGCTTCATCTTCGGTATGGAGGAAAACCCAAACTATCGGTTGATGCGGGGTGATAGTAAGCTATTAAATGACCACAGGTTTATTGCCCAGGAAAAAGTCTACGGTTCAAAAAAATACGGTGAACTGACAGCCAAAGAAAAGAAGCGAAGGATTAAGTTAAATAAAAAGTATTTCAAGAATTTCGGCGATTACTTCTTCGTATCTAACCCCAACCATGATGATGACAGGCAATCATCTGAACGTATGATCATCAACGTGTCATCACAGCAGCGTGCCGGCCAGCTTTTAAAATGGATAGCGGATGGGTGGGATGCGGAGGTACAAGACTGGAGACAGGACGTACTATCTGCCAAATTCTACGGGTTGAAATGTAAAAGGAAGCACAAGAAACAAAATTTGAAATACGACAAAGTGGTTATCTTCTACAACAATGGACAAGGACAAGCTCGTGAGCGGATAAAGCAAGGAGTGGAGCAGTCTATACCAGAAGAGGAGCGAATCCCACTATTATCTGCATTTTATAATGAAATAGGGGTAGGCATAGGAATCGGCGAGGAAACAAATGGGGATAATTGGGGCGGAAGTTTTACTCAACGCCGAGTCAATTATCTTTTTGATTGGATTACACAGCGTCAGGAAGAAATAAATCAGATGAATAAGGAGACATTTATATACAAAGCGGAAGCAGTTATTTTAGAGGGTATGCCGAATACGACAGAGTAGGAGTGAAATTAGTTTAATCTTGTACGGGTACACAAACTAAGCGATTTGTCTGTCTCCGTGAGAATCATGAAGGCTGCTCGTATCCAATACTTTTGTGAAAATTTGAATTGTCTGGCTCATCTATCATCGATGCCTTTTATATATCTGGGAAAAGGCTGTGCGTTAGTGAGACCAGAAAGTATGAACTTGATGTGTATGTTTCTTTTAAAGGCACATATCTGGTTCCTTGACGGGAATCCTACCTTCCGAAAACAGTCGCTCAAAACATTATAGGTGATCCAATCTGCCCGTAATTTTTTTCTTATTTAAATGAAATAATAGAAAACGCCTAAGTGCTATCAATTAATGTGAGGGCCTCAACAATAGAGAAGTAGGTCATCCGATGAGAGTGCTTCCTCTCTAGATGTGGTACGAACGAGAATTGATATAACCTATGTGATAAATCAAATGCACGTTAAACAAGCAATTTAGTTAACAGATAAATGTGAGAATAACTGCAAAGCAGGATCATTAAGAATGGCCTGGTAAACAGCATCTTCAAAATAGGTCTGAACGGCTACCGGTCCTAATCCGGTGTAAAGCTGTTCGTAGCACAAGTTTCCTTCGTTATCAACACTAATTTCCTTCATCTTTTTATCATTTGATGACAAAGCTAGAAGAATGATACGCCTCCATGAACGTCAAATCGGCCATTGGTATGTTTTTGGGGTTGAAATACTAAGTATAACCGTTAAATAGAAAATTAAGTGAATTACGTACTGAAATAGGTAAACATACGTTTGTTGTATGCTAAATGTACTCAACTGTTGATCATGTCTTCGAAGAGAGTTATTCTTAAAAATGTTTCAAATATTTATGTAAGACCTGCTTAAAGCCTGAAGTTATAATTCATGGTTCCGCGTAACTCCTTGATGATTGAGCCGCCTTCTTCCTGAGCCGAACGTATCACATAAAAAGAACTGATAGAGAGGTTATGGCGCTTTCCAATGCTCGTACTGCCATTCATTCTGAAATTGGTTACGCTACTCGTCAGCTCGCCCTCGTTGTAGACATTAAGGAGGTTAGTAGACCAGCTTAGTCGGTATTTTCCCTGCTTAAAAGATCTGGATGCAGTAAAACCCGGGCCTGTTGTCAGGTTTTCAGACGCTTGCGTTTTGTTATTATTGGCAGTCATGGACAAGGAGAGGTTCCAAACCTTGGCGATGCTTTTTTGTATGCCTGCATTGTAAGAAGTGAAGGTGGAAGCGTTGCCACTGTTATCCTCTGCATCCTGAATCGTTGCACTGGTCATGAGCAGGTAAGGGTTTTCTTTACCGATGCTGTAGTTCAAACTAAGGCTTCCGTTTCTGGATACCTGAAAAAATTCCAGGCTGTCCACCAATACGTTCGTTCGTAATTGGGCCTGTCGCGTGCTGGTATTGAAGTTTCCATAATTGGTTGAGACCTGGAGCCGCTCGCTCACCATCCAGTTCACCGCACTGGAAAAGATAAACCTTCGGTTATTCGCGGACAATTGGTTGTCCAGGTTGTTTCGTTGTACCCCTGCATTCGAGCTTAAGGTTACACGGTTACTAAACAGAGATACCGATCCTCCACCGGAGATGTCCTCCAGGTCATTATTAAGGAAGGCACTACCCATGGTGGTGAACTCCGGGTCGACACGTCGGTATTTTGCATTGAGCTGAAATCCTTTCCCGTTGTAAGAAAAACCGGTTGTGATTGCCGTGGTGTAGCTGGAGGAATTAGTGGGTTTGAAAAGGCCTCCCAGGTTGTTCACAAAAGAGTATTCATCAATAAGCACTTCGGATGCCTCCCTGTTCCGTGAAAACAAGCTGTAGGCATAATCGATATTAAAAGTAAGTTTTTCAAAAAGCCTGAGTTTACTGACCAAACCCAGTACAACATTTTCCTGGGGAGAGATGGTGAGGCTATCGCTATTGGGAATGGAGTTCGGATCATCAAACGCCCGGAATAGAATAAAATCAACTTCCTGCTTATTTTTACTGTAACCTACTTTTGCCCCATATCCGAGTCTCCGGAAGGAGGGCTCCACAAAGGTGACTCCTGCGCTGGCCGAACGCTCCACCGCTTTTGCCAGCCTCCCATACAATGCACTGGCCCGCCAGGGTGTTTTTGGGGATTCGTATTCCAGTCCCACACCATAAAAGATGTTTCCGGCGAGTGTGTAGTCACTAAACCGCATGGACCGGTTATGTCCCAGGTGGAGGGTCCAGTCCCGATAAGTGGGGCTGAGCCCAAACTGATTGAAAGGCTGTGGCTGCGCAAAGTTCTTGTTCTGTTGACTAAGGACAAACGAAAACGGAGCCTGAACAATACCTCCTAAAAATGAGAGGTTAAGGTTCGCATTGACCTGCCAGAAAAAAGGATCTCTCCTGTTAGCGATTCCAACGGCATCGTAATAAGTAGTCGTGACAGCGATGCTGCCTCCCCAGTCAAATAATTTTTGCTTGTTGAGGGTCTCCAGGTCTTGAGCGCAGAGTTGTACAGCTACAAGCAATAAAAAAAGGGTAAGCGATTTATTCATAGGCAATTGGTCAAAAAAGACGGTCAGTCAGTTAGCTCTTCCCTTCATTCGGCTTTTTTTTCAAATACCCATGGCGTTCCTACCAGTAGCGTTCCAATCGGCCCCTTTTCCAGTGCTTTGATCTTAGCATTGATCCTTTTCAGGTCTTTTTCCTGTAGCTCTTCGGTATAGATCAGGTACCAGGTAGCCTGTTGGTTTTGTATAACCCTAGCGTCAAGCTTTCCTTCACGCTTGATGATTTTTTGGAAAGCTTTTGCATTTCCCAACTCACGGAAAGCACCTACCACCAGGTAATAGTTGGCCTCGTCGTTGGGGCGGGACTTTTTAGTGGGTAAGTAGTTCGTTTCTTGTTGCAACTCTTCCATGTCCCCTTGCAGTTCCAGAATGGTCTGCTTGAGCCTCAGGATCTCTATTTCCTGGCGGTCAATGAGCGCTTCTGTTTGCTCCTGATCATTTTTCCTTCGTTCCTTATCTTGTTCCAGTTGGCTAATCTTCTCAAATTGTTCCTGATTTTCATCCTGAATGCTTTTGAGATCCTTTCTTCTGAAACTACTCCCTGTGGCGTTGCTGGTGCTGCTCCTTGTGCCACCTTTATTAAACTTTATTCCAAACACAAACTCGTGTGTACCCGTACCCAAAATGCTGAGGTCGGAGTTCGGAAACTCATAAGCATACCCTATGGTAAACTGATCATCAAAATGAAAGCCCACCGATCCGCCGACCCCTATTGCATGCCGGTAGGCACCGCTGAGCCATACTTTTTTGTCATAAGTAAGGACCACATTTGCATCAAACTGCGAAGAACGCCCGGATACCAACCGATTGATCAGGATGGGCTTGACACTGAGCCGGTCGTTGAGCTCATGCTCATAAGAAAGCATGGCAATGTAGTGCCTCACGTACGTGTAATTGATGGATTGAAACTGTGAGGCATTTTCAAAGTTCACTTCATTTTGTAGCAGCTGGTCCGCTGCCAGCCCGAATTCAAGCTTTTCCCATTGATAAGAGAAACCAAAGTTAGCGTCAAATGACGTTTTCTGATCCACTTGGTTTAGCAGGTTAGGATCCGTGATGTCTTCTGCCACAATCCGGTCAAAAAAGATACGATTCTGAATTAACTGTAGTGACATACCAAAAGATACACGTTGGTTGTCCGTGATACGAAAGCGGTAGGCTCCTGTTAAGGAACCGTTAATGCGCCCGATGACATTCGTTACATCGTTGAAAAGTGTAAAGCCCAACCCGATTTGCTCATTTTTTAAGCGGCCGTCTATCGTCACGGCCTGTGTCTCCGGGGATCCTTCTACCCCGGCCCACTGGTTTCTGTAAAGGAAAAAGGCACGGGTAGGCCCGGAAGCTCCTGCTTTGGCGGGGTTGAACAGGAAAGGATTTAAAAAATACTGGCTGTAAATAGGGGTCTGTTGAGCAGTGCTTAAAAGGCCGGCAAAAAGAAATAGCGTACTGCTTATCATTTTTATTTTCAGACCTCTAATGTCCGGGGAGAAACCGACGGTTTTTAAAAACACATTAAAAAATGTATCGTGGTGCATAAACATATCGATTACAACTTCATGATGAAGGCCAACACAAAATACCGTGGCCGGTTTTCCAATAAATCGTTATCCAACCCCTTAGAAGAACCATTCCCTGTTTCTCCCGAGATGGTCGCCGTGGCAGTGGCTGCATGACCATGTATATCGGATTCCGTCTTAATTTCACGACCTTTATTCGTTTCATCTAATGGACCTGTAACATCTTTGCCTCCTCCGTTGCTTCCCACGGTCCTCCTGTTGAATTTAATAGTATGTTGATGAAGGTTATCTCCTACCGTCACATTGGCCGTAATGGACGCATCAGGACTACTAAGTTCATGCCGGTGAGAGGGTAGGTGATCCGTATTTATCCTCACTTTGTCTTCGCCTCCTGTATCCGCTATCGTACTGTATTCACCGGTTGCAGCATAAGACGCAATAAAACGTCCACTTAGATCGGGCGTTTTAACTCCCTCTACTTCTCTGCCATCACAAAGCGCCCATCCATTCGGAGTGTTATCAGGATCTCCCGACCACATGATAATGCCTCCCCTGGGAAAGACCGCCTGCCATGAGTTGACAGCCGCATTGTATTGGTAAAAATTATTATCAGATTCATCTACGATCATCAGCCCGTTTGCGGCATCTTTGACCTCATTTCTATCAGTAGTACGGGGTATTAATAAGCCTTTATTACCGGTAGGAGAATGAATTTCCAACATGGCACTTTCGTCCGGTTCATTGGTACCAATACCCACGCCCTGGGCCAGGGTGTTTAAGGAGGAGAGGAGCAGGATCGGTAACAAGAGATGAGCTTTCATAAAAAAAGTCAGGTTTTGTAAAGTCATAATTAAATTCAATGGTGTGTGAGAATAAGATTGAATGAAGAGAGCTTCATACGGAACATTCTTACATCGTAAAGCAATGATATTATCAATTGATGTCAATTTTAGGTCAATCTTCATCACAAATGGGTCAGTTTTAGTATATAGGTAGGTTTCTTAGATCAAAAATGTCTTTATCATTGTTTCTCAGAGGGTAATATTTTATATGTCTTAATGCAACATGTCATGACCGTTCGACAAAAACAAAAGCTGATGATACAAGTCCTCATGGTCTTCGTTACTGCCTTAATGTACTTTACCGGTTATTCACAAGGTGCTATCGGGATAGGTACCAATGAACCGGAGGAAAGTGCGATTCTGGAGGTCAAGTCTGAGACAAAAGGGATGCTGATACCAAGGATGGCGGGAAATTCCTTAATTAAAACTCCGGCAAAAGGTCTGATTATTTACAATACTGATCAGGAAGCTTTTAATTATTATGATGGCAGTGATTGGATTCGATTGATTCCCAATACGGCAAATTTTGATTTGAACATGGAGGTTGGAGGGGTTAATAAAAAGATTGTTAACCTGGATGATGGCATCAACAACAACGACGCGGTAAACAGAGGCCAGCTGAACACAGTAGATACGAATAACCTGGATAGGGATGGAACGGATACCATGACGGGCAACCTGAACATGAATGACCACAGAATCACACGTATTGAAAATGGTGTGGACGCCTCAGATGCTGTAAATGTTTCGCAGGCCGTTTTAAATGAAGGAAATACCGGTACGTTTGGCACTATTAGGATAAAAGTAATTGAAATTGGGGTCTGGAACATGGTCGCTAATAACTCTGTTGATCTTACAACGGGCATTACCTATTCCGCTATCAGAGGTGTGACCGGTATTATTTACAATGACTTCCCATCTTTTCCTGCACGTATTGTGAATGAATTTAATGGAGGACGAAGTAACACAGGAACAGTTTCTGATAATATAAAAGTCGAAATTCGAGCAAATGGTGTGATCAGGCTCAAGCGGGATGATGGAAGCTTCTACACCAATGCACAGTATGACAATACAGCCATTAACAGAGGTTATATGACGGTTATTTATGAGGGTGATTAATTCACTTTGTGACATTAAAAAAATCATTGACCTACCAGATGTGGGCCACCCCAATCGAACGTCGGCCCGGCCTACGTGGCCCGGCCTCAATATTGTTAACTTAAGCTCTTATTATTTCCCTCTCCTCTGAGAGGGGGTAGGGAGAGGAAGAAAGAAAACCTGCTTAAGTTGATAGCATTGTGCCCAGCCTAAAGGGAGCTAAATGATTTTTTGCCTTTTCTCTTCACGGATTTGGGTAAGAAAGGTAAACATGAAGAAGTAAGATTAATTTACGCTTAATCGCTTGAAATATTAATCTCTCATTTATTACATTATTTCATTATGTGAAATATTT
>JBCCXH010000253.1:0-7724 GCA_039192005.1 Bacteroidota bacterium | reverse complement strand
GAGTTGGACAGTAAGATTTTGGTGCTTGAGCTTAAAAAAGAAAAAGACGACCTGATCAAACAAATCCAAAGCAACAATTTCCAGTTGGAGTCTGAGGTATCAAAAAGGAAAGAAGAACTGGCAGCGACCAATGAAAGGCTTTTTGAAGGCCTTCGGTATGCCAAGAAAATACAAAAATCCATTCTGTCTGACAGAAGAATTCTAAAAGATGTCTTCTCGGACGTAATGATTTTTTACAAGCCGCTGGACATTGTTAGCGGCGATTTTTATTTCTTCAAGCGCATTGGAAATAAAGTGATCATTGCGGCTTTTGATTGTACCGGACACGGTGTCCCTGGAGCGATTTTGAGTATGCTGGGCAGCTCTACGTTAGATAACCTGGTAACTGGTCAGGTTTCCCGCCCTTCTCAATTGCTGATTGCAGTCAACAATAAACTTCACGAGGTACTCAACTCCGAAGGAGAGACGAATGACGGCATGGACGGGTGTATTCTTCTCTACAACCTGGATACACAAAAACTAAGTTACTGCGGGGCCAATTCAAGCATGATCTATTTTATCAATGGTGAAAGGATACGCGTAAGGGGCAACAGGCTGTCATTAGGTGATAATTACATCGCTGAAGATCAGAACGTAAACCAGGAAAACTTCGACGCCCGGGAGATCTCAAGTATTTACCTTTTCTCGGACGGATTCAAAGATCAAATCAATGCGTCATGCACGGAAAAATTTAATACAAAACGCTTCAATGACCTGTTGAGCCAAATACACACAGAAGATTTTGAAAATCAAAAAGAAATGCTAGGAGATGAACTTTCTAGATGGAGAGGATCTACCCATCAGGTAGATGATATTATGATTCTTGGTTTTAAAATGTTCGCCCAATAATCTGAATTATTATGAAAACGAAAAATATCATACTGGAGAAAAATTTGGAGTTGTTGCTCGCAGACACCCTGGTGAAAAACCAGGAACTAGAGCAGCATTTAGAATCTCTTACTGGAAAGTACCAGGACCTGGAAAAGAGGTGCAACGATCAAAATAAGAGGTTGGTCAACCTTAATGATCGGACTCATGAAGAAGCCAAGAAGTACAAGGACGTTTCTGCAGAGTTGTTGCGGGCTAAAAAATCACTAGATGTCAAACTTCTAGAAGGTAAAAGCCTCTCCGGCGCACTTTCTCCTGCCAGAAAAGAGCTTAATGAATTAAAGCGAAAAAACGGTAACGGCTCAGGCGAGCTGGTGCAGCGTCTCCAAAAAGAAAAAGAACACCTACAAGCTGACAAGCAGGACCTGTCACGTCAACTGAGCAGCTATCAGGAAAAAATGGAGCATCAGCACCAACTCTTTCGCGCAGCGAACATCATCTCCTGGACGTACAACGACGCGACAAACACCCTGGAGTTTTCAGAAAATATTAAAGAGCTGTTAAAAGATGATAGAATGTCCCTCGTTTGGGACCTTAATTTGATTTCGGCTAGGATTCATCCGGATGACTTAGAACGTTTTAATGAGATTTTTTGCAAAATAAAGGGTAAAAAAGCAAGAAATGAGGAAGAATACGTTCGCTTCTTAGGAGGACACATGAAGTACTATGAAGTACGTTTTTGCAGTTTATCAGATGTGTATTCCGAAGAAGCAGTCATCTATGGATGTCTTATCACAAAACAAAACTCCGAAAGCAACGACAAGCAGCTTCAGGACGAAATCCTGGAGCACTTGTCTACCATTGAGGAAAAAGACCTGAAGATCAAAGAGCTGAGAGCGGAACTTGAGCAGGCCAAACCCACAGAAGAAGATCAGCATCAATTAACAAACCTGCAAAAAGAGATCGAAAGGCTTAGGTTTGAAATGGGGCAGAAGGACAAGCAACTGGTCGAAACAAGAGATGACAAGCTTCTGGCTGAAGAGATCCTGATAGAAAAAGAGAGTGAGCTTAAATCCATAAAAGAGCAATTCAACGAATATGGATCGTTGGATCAGGAAGAGCTTGAGTCGATGAAGGCAGAGCTGGAACGCTACAAAGCAGAGTATACCAACCTTTCATTGATTGCTAGTAAAACGGACAACGCCATCATCATTACCAATAAAGCCGGTAAGATAGAATACGTCAACGAAGGGTTTGAAAAACTGACCGAATACACTTCAGAGGAAGTAATCGGGAAAAAACCCGGCGAGTTCCTTCAAGGAGCAAATACCGATCCCGAGCACGCAAAGAACATAAGAACTGGGTTGAACTCAGGAAAGCCGTTTCGTCAGGACATCCTGAACTACTCAAAAACAGGCAAAGAATACTGGCTGTCCATTTCCATCTCTCCCATTTTTGATGAGAAAGGAGAAATAGAGAAATACATTGCAGTAGAAACGGATGTCACAGAAAAAAGACGAAGTGAAGCAGAACTAGAGGAGGCAGAGTCTGAGTTGCGAAACCTGATGGAAAATCAGTTTGTGCAGTCAGAGCAGTTGATAGAGAAAGAAAAACAGTTGTCCGAAGCACTTGCAGAAAGTGAGCGCACCAGAGAAGAGATAGAAAACCTTTCCATGGTGGCAAGTAAGACAGACAACGCAGTAATCATCACGGACGCAAAAGGGCACATCTTATATGTCAATGACGGTTTCGAACGAATTACTGAATATAAAAAAGAGGAAGTTTTGGGTAAGGTACCCGGCAGCTTTTTACAGGGGCCGGGTACTAATATAGACCACGTACGCGCCATTAGGGAGGGACTTAACAGCAAAAGACCTTTTAAGCAGGAGATCCTGAATTATTCCAAATCGGGAAAAGCATATTGGCTGAATATCTCCATCAACCCCATCTTTGATGAACATGGCGAAGTAGAGAAATTCATTGCCATAGAAAACGAAATAACGGCTCAAAAGAAAAGAGAAGCCGAGTTTGAGAACCTGTCTTTGGTTGCCAGTAAAACCGATAATGCCGTCATCATCACGGATAGAGACGGGCTGATTGAATGGGTAAATCCGGGCTTTGAACGAATCACCGAGTATTCCCTTGAAGAAGTAATTGGGAAAAAACCGGGCACGTTTTTACAAGGGCCTGAGACGAGCAAGGAAGATGTGCGGCAAATCAGCCAGGGCATTAAATCGCAAAAACCATTTAAACATCAGGTCTATAACTACAGCAAGTCGGGAAGAGGCTATTGGCTGTCGCTGTCCATTACTCCGGTGTTCAATGAAAACAACGTTCTGGAACGATTCATTGCCATTGAGTCGGACATCACGCAGGAAAAAGAGGCAGAAGAGCAATCAAAGTACTTATCACTCGTGGCCAGTAGAACAGATAACGCGGTCATCATCACTGATAAGCATGGCATGATCGAATGGGTAAACGATGGGTTTGTCAGGCTTACAGAATATACGCTGAACGAAGTTAAAGGCAAGAAACCTGGCAGCTTCTTACAAGGAGAAAAGACCAGTCAGGAAGACGTGATGGCCATTCGTAGGGGGATAAACAGGCAAAAACCATTCAAACAACAAGTATATAATTACAGCAAATCAGGAAAAGGTTACTGGTTGTCACTATCCATCACACCAATCTTTGACGAATACGGAGAAGTAGATAAGTACATCGCCATTGAGTCGGACATTACGCAGCAAAAAGAAGCAGAGATGGAGTTGGAAAACCTCTCTCTGGTAGCGAGTAAAACGGACAACGCGGTGATCGTTACTGATCAAAACGGTTCGATCGAATGGGTCAACCAGGGCTTCGTGAAAATTACGGAGTATACGCTGAGCGAGGTGAAAGGCAAAAAGCCGGGCTCTTTCCTACAAGGTCCCGAGACAAGAGAAGAAGACGTCATCGCCATTCGAAAAGGAATCAAGAGTCAGAAACCGTTTACCTCAGAGATTTACAATTACAGCAAATCCGGTAACGGATACTGGTTGTCCTTGTCCATTACGCCCATCTTTGATGAATACGGGATGTTGGACAAGTTCATTGCCATTGAGAGAGACATCACAGAAGAGCGAAAGCTTGCTGCCGAGATAGAAGAGTCGGAAAACCAGATGCGGATCATCATGGATGAGCAGTTTGCCAACCAGGAAAAACTGATCCAGCAAGAACAGACACTGAAGGACACGCTGGAGGAAAGTAAAATCCTCTCCCTGGTGGCGAGTAAGACGGACAACGCCGTGATTGTCTCTAGTAAAGAAGGACTCATCCAGTACGTAAATGACGGTTTTGAAAAGATTACCGGGTATACGCTGGAAGAAGTGAGAGGTAAAAAGCCGGGCAGTTTCTTACAAGGACCGGATACGTCTCCCGAAGATGTAGCTGCGATTCGCGAAGGACTGAAAACGAAAAAGCCGTTTACACAGGAGATCCTCAACTATTCAAAAAATGGTAAGCCCTATTGGTTGTCGTTATCCATCACGCCGATTTTGGACCAGGATGGTGAGATAGAGCAGTTCATTGCCATCGAGAGTGACATCAGTGAACGAAAAGCATCAGAAGAAGAGCTGGAAAATTTATCTCTGGTAGCGAGTAAAACGGAGAACGCCGTGATCATCTCTAGCAAAGATGGGTTAATCGAGTGGGTAAACGAGGGTTTTGAGAAGATCACAGAGTATACGTTCGATGAAGTAATTGGGAAAAAGCCGGGTGCGTTTCTTCAGGGAGAAGAGACGACTCCTGAGCAGGTACAAGCCATTAGAGACGGACTGGCTACGCTGAAACCTTTTACTTCAGAGATCTACAACTATTCGAAGTCCGGGAAGGGGTACTGGCTGTCGCTATCCATCACACCAATTTTTGATGAGCATGGAGAGCACCAGAAATTCATCGCCATCGAAAGCGACATCACGGAACGTAAGATGCTGGAACTGGAGATGCAGGAGTCGGAAGAGCAGATGAGGACGCTGATGGATCAGCAGTTTTCAAGTTCGGAGACGCTCATGAAGAAAGAGGAAGAGCTAAACCAGGCGCTGGAAGAAGAGAAAGAACGGAAAAAAGAACTGGATCAGGCACTCGGCAGGCTGAAAGAGACGCAATCTCAAATCGTACAAAGTGAGAAGATGGCTTCTCTTGGACAGTTGACCGCAGGGATCGCGCATGAGATCAACAATCCCATCAACTTTGTGTACAATGGCATTGACTCGCTCAATATGAGTATTGAAGACCTCACGACCATCATGCAGAAATACAATGAACTGGAGCATGCAAGTGGTGAGGAAATAGCCGGGATTCTTGAAGAAATCGGAGGAATGAAAAAACGCCTGAGGTATGAAAAACTCATGAACAACCTGCCGACGGTACTTTCCGATATCAAGAACGGAGCGAATCGTACCATTGAAATCGTAAAAGGGCTGAGGGTCTTTTCAAGGCTGGACGAAGAAGATCAAAAACCTGCCAACATCAACGAATGCCTGGACAGTACCCTGATCTTGTTGAGAAACAAGACGAAGGATAAGATCAAAGTTCAGAAATTCTTTGACGAATCGTTAGGAGACGTCATGTGCTACCCAGGTCAGTTAAACCAGGTATTTATGAACCTGCTCAGCAATGCGGTACAGGCCATGCCTGAAGAGAAGAAAGACGGAAAGATCATGATCTATACGGAAAACCTGGAGAAGAGCTTGATTGTCCGGATCATGGATAATGGTTCTGGCATCCCGGAAGAAGTGAAGAAACGTATTTTCGAGCCTTTCTTTACCACCAAGCCTGTGGGCATTGGCACAGGACTGGGGCTGTCCATCAGCTATGGGATCATTGAAAAACACGATGGTAAAATCTATGTAAACAGTGAAGTAGACAAGGGAACTGAGTTTGTTATTGAGCTTCCGAAAGAAAGAAAGAAAACCGTTAAAACCGTAGAATCATGATGGAAATTGAAGTATACAAAACCGTTCCTGACGAAATCGAGAAAGACCTCAACAGCATTCTATACGTAGATGATGAGGAGAGCAACCTGAGGGTTTTTGATAGTGTCTTCAGCCGGTACTACAACGTATACACGGCAAACAATGGAAGCACAGCCATTGAAATGCTACATGAGCATGAAATTCACATGATCATTACCGACCAGAAAATGCCGGAGATGACGGGTACGGATCTTTTAGAGAAAACATTAGAAGATTTTCCGGACATTATCCGTATTATTTTGACAGGTTTTGCGGACATACAGGCCATTATCAAAGCCATCAATAAATGTAGTATTTACAAGTACATTACCAAGCCGTATGAAAATTCCGAAATCAAGGAAATCATTGATAAGGGATTGGAAATCTACAACATGCGGCAAAAGAAATACAAAAAAGAGGAAGAAGCCGCGCTCTTGGGTGAGGTAAAAGCCACCGCAGACCCTGCCGCCGATGCAGGGGGGAATCAATGTTCGTTGAAGCTACTCAACGACCTTGTACTGGCAGACGGTGATTTTGAGTCTTACTTTGATTTTCATATTGACTACCACCTAAAAGAATCGAATGTGTACGGCAACCTTTATGGTGACTTCACCATTAACACGGATGACGATGGTTCATGCATGTACTTCATCACCATGAAAGCGCTACCAGGCGAGGCCGGTGCCTTTTCCTACATGTACATGAAATCAAAACTTCGCTCGGTGTTGGATCACGAAGGCAACGGGATCTCTCTGGAGGAATTAAGAAAACAACTGCTATCGGTCTACGAAGAAGTTGAAACGACCAGTCCGGATGACCTGAAAATCTTGTCTTACAACTGGGAGACCAATGCGGTCAATTACCTGTCAACCGGTGAAAACATTAAGCTCTACGCGATAGGAGATAAGATGGAAGCGGTGAAGTTTAAAAAGAAAAGCCTGAAAGACGATTACAGTCTATACACGGCAAAAGTAGAGGAGGACCTGATGATGTATTTCTGGGACTACGCACTCGCAGAGAAAGCCACCGCCGAGGCTCCGGATTACTTTAAGCAAATCGTTAATCATGCGACCAGCGTTCCGTTTGACCTGCAGGAAGCCCAGATAGGAAGTGGGATTAAGAGTGTAGCAAAGCACTTTGAGGATGCATTACTTTATGGTATTTATATAAACGACTGACCTTTAGTTTTATGAAGATAGAAGCAACAAAAATAAAAGAATGGTGTGACGCCAACCTGTCACCCGTTGCCTGGCAAAGGATCATCGTAAAGGTGTCTCCTCAGTTTAGGGGTACCGGGCTGAAACTGGCCGACCTGCTCAACCCTACCGATGCGGTGCTTTTGGATGATATAGGATATAAAATCATCAAAACCGCGGTTGAGGAAACGTATGATGTTTCCATGAGCATCATGGTGTAATAAACGAAGCATGAAAGCTCCGGTCAATAAAGTAAAAGGAGGGAAGACACCTGACTCACTTACCTTAAAAGAAGACGAAGGCGTTTAAATAAAACATTGAATCCGTTCATCAGTAATCCGTCTTTTTTACACAGCAAAATAACCCGCATTATTCATCAGGAAGACGTTCGGATTGATACAAGCCTGCCTGCGGTAGGCAGGTAATTGATTTTCAGGATATTATGATTCAGTCTTGTTGTTTTTCTGTTCCTCAAATTTGGGGAATGGTTTTGAATGGAACAAAAAATCAATTACCTCATAGTGAGCGCATTACATGTTCTCAATAAATAACCCTGAATTTTTCAGGATATCGCGCCGTGCAAAGTCCATGAGGTGGGGACAGACACTATGGCGTATAGATAAATAGTGTAAAGAAACACCTCTTCGTATCCTAGCAGGTAAAGTCCTGTCTG
>JBCCXH010000252.1:0-7741 GCA_039192005.1 Bacteroidota bacterium | reverse complement strand
TCGAATAAAAAAAACATAGCTAACGGCTTTTATCTCATTTAAACAAGGCCAAAAGATCATTTTTCCCCTCTACTATCCGAACTTTATCGAAATCCGTTAAACGAATCGTTTGAAAAGTCAACAGAAACATGCTTATTTGATTAACGTTGTACTGAATAAATACTTCTTATGAGAATTCTTTTTACATCACTCTTCCTTGCCATCTTCATTCCTATTAAAGCCGCTTACATCCTGATCCCTATGGACGAAACCCAAAGCAACCATTTAAAATCATACGGCATTGCCTACTGGATCCTGACGAAAGAAGTAAGCGTCGACTGGATGCTCAACTATAAAGGAGGGGCCTTCATGGTAAAATACCTTCAGGTATTTGAAAACGAATGCATCATCAGGGGCGTTTCATACAACGTCATATCAGATGCGGAAGCAACCGATCTCTTAAACCTTATCGCGAGTCCCTCTTCCAACATGGACGTGATGAAACTCGAAAAATACCCTAAAATCGCTGTCTACTCACCAAAAAGCAAACAACCGTGGGACGATGCCGTCACACTCGTCCTTACCTATGCTGAAATTCCTTATGACGTCATTTTTGATGATGAAATCATGGAAAATGAACTACCAAAATACGATTGGCTTCACCTACACCATGAAGATTTTACCGGACAATATGGAAAGTTCTACCGTGCCTACCATCACTTCCCGTGGTACCAACAGCAGCAACGTGAATACGAAGCTTCCGCGAAAAAACACGGCTTCTCCAAAGTGTCTCACCTGAAGCTGGCCATCGTTAAAAACATCAAATCGTATGTAGCAAGCGGAGGTTTTTTATTTGCCATGTGTTCTGCCACCGATACGTATGACATCGCACTGGCAGCAGACGGTGTAGACATCATCGAAAGCATATACGATGGAGACCCTGCAGACCCGGGAGGTCAGTCAAAACTGGACTACAGCCGTACCATTGCGTTTGAAAATTTTACCATAGAGCGTGATGCCATGCGCTATGAGTACTCAAACATTGATAACCAGGCAAACGAACGAGGGCTTGTAGAAAATAACGACTTTTTCACCCTATTTGAGTTTTCTGCTAAGTGGGATCCCATCCCTACTATGCTTACCCAGAACCATCAACAAATCATCCATGGCTTCATGGGGCAGACCACCGGCTTTAAACAAGAAATGGTAAAGGGAGATGTTATTGTGATGGGTCAGACACCCTCCATTGGTGAAGCAAAATACATCCATGGGATACTGGGGAGAGGATTTTGGACCTTTTACGGAGGACATGACCCGGAAGACTACCAACATTTTGTGAATGAACCCCCTACGGACCTAAACTTACATCCCAACTCTGCCGGCTATCGGCTTATTTTAAATAACATCCTGTTTCCAGCAGCAAAGAAGAAAAAACAAAAGACGTAGTTTCCCGTTGCTCTGAGTGGAACAAGCATCGATGCATCCGTCCATAGAGACACTGAGATCAATAAGAAGGCAATTGTATTTAAGGGTAAAGAGCCACATCTACCAGTAGTTTAATACGTTAGTGGGAAGAATTAGCAAAACAGACCTGTAAGTCAGGATACGTAGCTTCTTTACAAATGACTTCTAATGCATCCTGTCTGACCGTATTTCAAGAGAAGCAACGACGTTAGCTTCTTCAGACAAAAACTCTTTCCATCGTGCCTCCACTTTAGCGACGGGTAGGTACTCCTTGGCTAAATCAATGAAATTATGGTAATGCCCCGCCTCTGAGACCATCAGCTCGTAATAAAATTGTTGCAGTTCCTGATCTTCGATATTTTTCCAGAGGATTTTAAATCGTTCGCAGCTCCTGGCCTCTATTAAAGCATTCAGTAAAAGTCGCTCCACCAGTTGCTCTTCTCTGCTTCCACCCTTTTTCATGATCTCGTTTACCTTAATCACGTACTCATCCTTACGCGGTTTTCCTAGGCCAAAGCCTCGTTTTTTTAAGTGTTCGATGACGCGCTCAAAATGCGCCCACTCTTCCGCTACCACAGGAGTCAAAACCTCAACAACTCGCTCTTTCTCCGGAAATTGTATAATCAACGAAATACAGGAAGAAGCCGCTTTTTGTTCACAATAAGCATGATCTACTAAAATATCTTCAATGTTCTTTTCGGCAACATTTACCCACCTGGGATCTGTTGGCAACTCAAGTCCTAATGTAGTTTTATTTAAAGCCATCAATCAAAAAAGCTCCATTTAACGATTAAATCCAGCACACTTGGCTGACCAGGAAAGAAAGGGGTAGCAAAGTACCCTCCATCGGAAGGTTGATTAAAATATTGCCATTTTAACCCAATAAAAAACTTGTCCAATCTCATATTAAAAAAGAAATCGGTTTTGAGATAACCCGTGGTTTCCAATTCATTTTGAAGGAAAAACTGTTGAGTAACGGCCTCGTATCCATTAGCAAAATAAGTAGATCGCGCGTGTGCGTCAACACCCACTTCAACAGGCACCTTATCATCAAACAAAAGTCCCTTCCAGTAGTACCTGCCATTATAAAACAGTTCCGGAATCCGGATGGCATTTGCCGCTCCTCCCGAAACACTTGTGGCTACCACTTCATTTTCCAGGAATAGCCCTTCCCCCTTTTTATTTTCTACTCCAAAATTAATCGCTCCTCCCGCAGACGCAATAGCGATCCCGCCGGAGGCCTGACTTGGGGTGCGGTCTTCATTAAAAAATATAAAATCATTGTATGCCGTAAAACTCACTTTAGGGATAAAAGTAAAAGCCTTGTAGCGAACGCTTAAGTCTCCTTCAATCTGGTTGACAAAGACAGGACTAAATGAGTTGGCCCACTGGAAATGGTTGCCAAAATAGTTGTTGTAAATAAACGGCACGTTATACTTCATCGTCCGGTAGGTCACATGGAGAAAATCACTACTTAGTTGCCCTTTAAATTGATACTCACCCCCTTGTAGCAACTCCCCTTCTCCAATTAACTTAAATTTTTCCTTCCAGTTTAGCCTTGCATATCCACCCAGATACGCTTCAGAAGTTGATGGAACAGGGTCCAGTAAAAAATACCTAAAGTCTACCGACCTAAGCTTTAAGTACGCCCGATAAAAAACACTGCCCAGGTCTCCCTTTATTCCTACTTCATTTGAAAAAGAAGTGAACGTTGCTCTTTCGTTGGTGCTGTCTGCGTCGAGAAGAAAAACACCATTGTATGCATCGCTATACGTATCGTAGTCACCAAGGGAAACGGCAGGGTCTCTGCTATCCTGATAGGTGTTTTCTTCTACGGTATAATCAAGAGTATGATACAATTGAAACTGGTCTGCGACCTGATAGTCATGATACAGGTGCCATTGGTCATTCCTTACCACATTTTGTGCATCCAGCCTTCTTAGCAAGGCATTGTCAAACTCAAACAACTCTTCCAGTGTCGAGTCAGTTGCAAAACGAACCCCTCCCAATTCAACCACTTTATGCGAGGTATTTGAGAAGTAAAATAAGGCCTGATAGGGTACTTTATTGTTTTGATAATGCGTATAGAAGTCAAACGCTGTGGCGACAACCTGCCGATCCGCCTCACCATTATTTGCCAGCTGCTTATCCGTGGTGATGTTGTGAAGGTCAAAACCAACGTTCCATCCCTCCCTCACATTTCTTGAGAAATCAATATCCACGATGTTTTGATTACCCCCTCCGAAGTAAACCAATAAATCAATAAAAGGCGACTTGGTATCGTAAAACCGAATGTTTTGAGTACCTCTAAAGTAAGGACGGTAGGCATTAAACCCTGAGGTACGACCAATGGTTTGTGGCAGGTCATAAAAAACAGGAAACAATGCGGTCCCATGGCTTCCCAAATCCTGAAACCTTCGACTGTTCTGGTCTACCAAAAACTTCCGATCGTATTGGTAAAGGCTCGTGTCCAGCTTCTTGTAGTTCTGTTGGTTATTCAGGATTTCATCGAAGTACACGAATTGAGTCGTCTTTGGCCCATAGGCCAACTCCGTAGAATCGTCTAAGATCTGAGCCACTCCGACACGAAGTATCAGGATAAAAAATGGTAGAATTAGTATTTTCCGCACACGCAAAACTATTGATTGATTGAGAAGTCTTTCAAACTTTCTTCCACCATATTCAAAAAGCGTTCCTCTTCGGCCAGGAAAGTCACTTTTATTGGGATAAAAGCACAAGGGACAGTTGCCAGCTGTGAAAAAGTTTTCAACTTGACCGCATCTTTATGGGTAGTGAGCAACGTACAGCCCTCCATTTTACTCAAAATGGCCGCTATGTCCTTTTCATTATAATGATGATGATCATTAAATGAAAGGGTCAAACTGACCTGATAATGCGCTTCAACATGGTTAAAAAACGGGCGGTTATCTGCCAAACCTGCCACTGCCACGACCTGACCGGTCGTTGTTGGGTTCCCATGAAAGAAAACAGGTACTCCATAGCTGACAGCCGTTTGGAAATACGGCTTTCCCAGCTTTTCCAATGAGGGGTAGTGAGTCTGCTCGTTTGATTTGGTCACAATAATGGCATCCGACCTGCTCGCACCTTTCCTTGATTCTCTCAAAAGACCCGAAGGCAATACGTAATCTTCCCAAAATGGTCGCTTCGCAGTAGTGAGTAGCACGTTAAAAGAAGGCTTTACCGATCGGTGTTGGTACGCATCGTCTAGCAGAATGACCTCCGTTGTGGGTTGTTCCGCCAAAATAAAAGGGATGGCCATCGCCCGGTCTTCACCTACCGCCACCAAAACCTGATCACCAAACTTTTCGAAATACGTGAAAGGCTCATCCCCTACCGTACCCGGAGTGTCCTTTGTTGTACACACCCTAAAGCCCTTTGTTTTACGACCGTACCCCCTACTCAGTATGGCTATGGACCTTTCTTGATTCAGGAAGTACTCAATCAAATACGTAATCATTGGGGTTTTACCCGTACCGCCTACAGATAAATTGCCTACGGATACGACGGGTACTTCAAAGCGAAAAGACTTTTTATATTGAATATTATACAGGTGATTTCTAAATCTGGTGATGAGATCATATAATATTGCAAATGGATACAACATAACCTGCCACCACCTCATAATACGAAAGGTTTATAAAACATCATGCAAATAAAAGACATAATCAATTTTTTGGAGGAGTGGGCACCCAGTGGTCTTCAGGAGTCCTATGATAACAGCGGGCTGATCATCGGTGACAGGGCAGCATCCTGCCAGTCTGCCCTGGTCACACTGGATGTGACGGAAGAGGTCGTCGATGAGGCCATCAGACAGGGGTATCAGCTGATCATCGCCCATCACCCGATGATTTTTTCCGGAATCAAACGTATCGGAACGAAACACTGGCTGGATAAATGCATTCGCAAAGCCATTAAAAATGACCTTCATATTTACGCCATTCATACCAATTTAGACCATGTTGTTACGGGTGTAAATCAAAAAATCGCGGAAAAAATCGGACTGATCAATACTTCCATATTGAGTCCCAAAAGCCATACGTTGCTCAAACTGACGGTTTTTGTACCCACCAAAGACAAGCAACATGTATTGAACAGTTTGTACGAGTCAGGCGCAGGAAAAATTGGAAAGTACAGCCATTGTAGTTTTCAACTAACCGGAGAAGGAACCTTCAGACCGAATGAGCAGGCCAATCCCACGATTGGAGCGATCGGCCAGGATGAGAAAGTGGAAGAAACGCGAATCGAAGTCATCCTTCCGGTATCGAAAAAAAACAGCGTTCTTTCTTCCATGGTAAAAGCGCACCCCTATGAAGAGGTAGCCTATTACTTGTCTTCACTCGAAAACATCAATCAGGAGATTGGTGCCGGAATGATCGGTGAGCTTCCTGAAGAACTTCCTACCCATGCTTTCCTCATGCAACTGAAAGACCGAATGAACTTAAACACGATCCGATGCACAAAACTTGTCAGGGATAAAGTGAAGCATATCGCGCTTTGTGGTGGGTCCGGGAGCTTTCTTCTCAAAAAAGCCATCAGCAAAAAAGCAGATGTTTTCATCACTGCAGACTTTAAATACCATGATTTTTTTGAAGCGAACGATCAGCTGATCGTCGCCGATATTGGCCACTATGAAAGCGAAGTATTCACTAAAGTACTCATACAAGAAAAATTAACCGAAAAATTCCCTAACTTCGCAGTTCGTTTGTCCGATGTGGATACTAATCCGATCACATATTTATAAATACTGAATGGAAAATACAGTAGCTCAAAAGCTAGAGGCACTAGAAAAACTACAAGCATTAGATTCAAAAATTGACGAGATTAAGAAGGTAAGAGGGGCACTTCCTGACGAAGTTGAAGATCTCGAGGACGAAATAGCCGGATACGAAACACGATTAGCCAAACAAGCACAAGAGCAGAAAGACTTAGAATCTGCAATAAGTGCAAATAAAACGGCCATTAAGGATGCTGAAAAACTCATCAAAAAGTACGAAGAACAGCAGATGAATGTTCGGAATAACAGAGAGTACGATGCAATTACCAAAGAAATAGAACTTCAACAGCTGGAAATCCAGATTTTAGAGAAACGAATCAAGGAATCTTACGTAAAGATCGAGGATAAAAAAGAAGAGGCGAAGGAAACCAAAGCCATCCTGGATGACCGAAACAGTGACCTTAGCACAAAAAAAGCCGAACTAGATACGATCACTAAGGAGTCAGAATCTGACGAAGACAAGATCGATAAGGAGCGCAAAAAGGCTGAGAAAAATGTCGATGAGCGACTGTTGAAATCGTATAATCGTATCAGAAATAACATGAGAAACGGGCTGGCTGTCGTACCTGTAAACAGAGGTGCGTGTGGGGGCTGTTTCAACATTGTTCCTCCTCAAAAGCAGGCAGAGATCAGAGAAAAGAAAAAGATCATTATTTGCGAGCACTGCGGAAGGATCCTTTCTGACGTACTAGATGAAATTGTCGTGGAAGAAGTGAAGCCGAAGAGAAGAACAACAAGAAAGACGACAGCTAAGAAATAAGCTTGTTTTTATAAAACTGATAGTAAAAAGGCGGGATCAACTAAAGTTGATCCCGCCTTTTTTTACGCCCTTCTTCTTTGACTGATCTGTTAGGGGATCATTTACTTTCCAGTTGTGATACCCTTTTCAGAAGCGCTTCCACTTGTTTTTCCAGTGCTTCTTGCTTCTTCAATCTTTTCTCCTGCTCAATGGTATAAAGCGTCAACTCTTCTACTTTTTGAAGCAACAACCGGTTCATTTCTCCTAAAGCCACGCCCTCTGCCGCTACTTCCTCCGCTGTGGGCATCTCAGGCAGGTGGCCTTTGGATTTGATGAACGATTCGACAGACTCGATGGACGGAAGTTCGTAACTTTCTTCAAATACATAGTCTGGCCAGGGAGCGGCTTCGCATCTGATTTCTTTTGCTCGAATGGTGCCGTTGACTTCAAGTTTGTGAGTGGGTGTTGTAGTACCTAAACCAAGATTTCCACTTTCTTTTAAGACCATCTTAATTTGATCTGTATCCGTTATTCTTCTCCTCGAAGCAAAAATCAAACTTTCATTCAGGTCTCCGGACCCCTGGCGATAGATTTTCCAATACCATTCGTTAAGCCCTCCTGTTTTGATACCAGCAATGCTCAACTCCCCGTTCTCCCTTAGTACCATCTTGGCATCTTCAGCCGATCCTGACCCTCTCTTACTCGAAAACAATAAACTTTCATTCAAATCACCAGATCCCACTCGGTGCATTCTCCAGTACCAC
>JBCCXH010000251.1:0-7759 GCA_039192005.1 Bacteroidota bacterium | reverse complement strand
GTGGAAAAAGTCACTATTCTGATTTTTTCAGTTCCAGGTGACTACAGACAAATTCCAGCAAATCACAAGGGTTCGCTTCAATGGCCAAAGCAATCAGGTAAAGTTCATCGGCTCTTAATTTGGTGGATTCATTAACCGATAATTCACTGAGCCTTTGTTTACTGATTCCCGTTCTTCTGGAAATATGAGATTTGTTTACTGCTTTTCTATTAAGATAATCTCCAAGTTTCGTCATGGTATTCAACTTATTCTGAATAATTATATTAATAAGTATGACTAATGTGAAGAAAATCTTGATATTAATTCAATGATGTCAATTTATTCTGTATACTTGACAATATAAAATTGACAAACTTAAGATCATGATCTCATACAATCAAAATGAAAACGAACTACAGGTCACCATCCCTGTTGAGGGAATACAGGAACTCTACGCGTATCAAAAAGGACTTTTAGGAGTTCTCGGGGAAATTCAAATTGCAGGTTGTGATGAGAAGTTGAGGGAAAATCTCAAGTCCGTCTATCAATTGCTGAGTCACCTCCTTCTGGATACAAATTTCCTTTCTCAACATGAGCTTTTACTGAATGAGTATAAAGAGTTGATCGTCCAATGTTCTGACGGAAGAGTGAAAGGATTGTAGAGTTAAATATTGATGTTGTTGGATTCATATCCAATCGAATAATTGCCATGATTAGCCGCATTAGGGTTTTTTCATTGCTCTTATCAGGTTTGGAGAGCAGTGTTTTTAATGTGAAACTTTATCGATTGGCTGAATAACATCTAACGTCCAAACATTATCCATAAGCTGAAATTCCATCGAAGTACCGAATTGCAAAATCCTTGCAAAGAGCTATTGACGATGGTGTCTGTAGTATTTTTAGCCCTTCTTTAGCTAGAGTTGCTACTCCTACTTGTCACGTATGTCTTTCTTACCTAAATCTCCGGTCGGGCACCACTTGTCGCGCGCCTCTAAACGAGATGAAAATTAAAACAAAGTGGGATTAGCTTCCTTCTTGCTTAGCTACCGATACCAATTTTTGATGATAGGCTTCAAGCCTGGCTTTGGCGATACTGTCTACCCATACCATACACAACATCAAGGCAATGGTTGTGATGCTGATGGCACGCCAGATTGGTTTATCTACAAATAAGATTAACAACGCAGCTACTGCGATAATCACAGGAATGACTTTTAAAGCGATGTTCTGATACTCGCCTATTGTCTTTTCGACACAGGCAATTTCTGTTTTCACAAAAGTGGAAGGATCAGCTTTGTAATCAGCTTCGAAGTTTGAAAGTCTCGATTTATTGGAGGAGATCAAACCGAACCCTGCTATCAAAAGAAAAATTCCTGCAACCAACATTGGGTAGATGAAAGCTTTTGCGACTTCGGTTTTTCCAAGCTGCCAAAAACCGATGGTTGCCAATACAAAAGCTACTCCAAAAAGAAGGAAGAATGCGGATGAAAAAACTTCGTCTTTTGCCCACTGTATTGATGTTTTTAATATTTCCATAGCGTTTTGTTAAGGCACTAATACTAAGTTAGTATAATTGACGGGAGAGTATTACAGCTTACACCTAGCCATCATCCTTCAATGGATGGTAGCCGAGCTTTATTATTACAAATCTACCCCGTCCTAGTGTCTGTCAGATTTAAGGAAACCTAATTTACCTAACTGCATCATCTGCTATTTTAGCTAAATCAGATGGAATAGTTGGATTTAGGTAACGTTGGCTATGCTAGCTATTCCGTTTGTGCCAAATGATCCTTTTTCATTTTCTCGTGATCCAGCTTGATTACATCATGGTCTTTTACCATGATTGAATGTTCTGCCTTCATGGTTTCATGTTCCACTTTCATAGCTTCGTGATCTTTGGTCATTTGCTCCAGTGGTATCTGTCCGGAGGCATGGTTTTCTTCAAGTGCTTTGTGTTTGGCGATGAGTGCTTCGTGCTTTGCAATCAAGACCTGATGCTCTGCAATGATCGCATCATGTGAGGCTTCTATGGCCATATGCAGGCTGTCTTCTCCTTCACTCATTTCCGTATGATTGGCTTTCATTTGATCATGCATGGCTTCCATTTCGGTATGTGCTTTCTCCATTGCTTCGTGGTCTTTTTCCATCTCGAGGTGATCACTAACCATTTGCTTGTGTTCCGCGGTTTCTGCAGGATTAGGCATGCAACTTACGAATATAAATGCGGCTAGGAGTACGGCGATGAAAGTTGACGGTTTCTTTTTTTTCATTTTTATGTATTGGTTATTTTTTGCAAAATTACAAAATTCGTTATTTGTAAAATAAAACGCTGATTTTGGTTTAGAGCGCTATTTTTTCCTGTCAGGCTTTTTCAGTAACTAACCCCCGAAGAATATAGAGATTCCTTTTATGGAAAAAAGACAGTCCTACTTTGTCATGTTTGCCTTTCTTACCCAAATCCCTAGTCGGGCACCACTTGCCGTGCGCCCCTAAAGGGGGAAAGGCAAAAAAATCAATTTAGCTCCCTTTAGGTCGGGCCACGTAGGCCGGGCCGACGTTCGGTCGGGGTAAATCAATGATTTTTTTAATATGACAGAGTAGGAATAGTTGTGAATGAAGAGCTATCAAATGCGTTTTAAACAGCATGTGAACTTTTAGGTTTTAGGAAAATGCGATCCGCTTAGCAATAAAATGACATTTTGACATATTTTTTGAAGTTGCACAGTCAATGTGACAGGTTTAAATACTAGACATCAACTGGAATGAGTTTTGATAAAGAAAAGCGAAATAGTAAGGAAGAAGTTATGAAAATTGATGAGCGAATTGTAAAAAACCTGGCACAAGCTGCTGATATAGTCAATACAATAGGTGGTGGTTCCATATTTCCAACCTTTAATACAACGAAAGAAGAAGATCATTACCGGCTGGAAGTAACGGCACCCTCTATCAACCCAGATTATATAAAAGTTGAAGTAAATGGAGATCATTTATTTGTGTTCCAACAAATCGAATACAAAGGGACGCGAGTACCCAATGTACTGGGCGTTCAGAAAATTTCTGCGGGTGTTGAGTTGCAAAGCATTACCGCTGAGTTTGAAGATGAAGTATTAGTAGTCATCATGCCCTTCAACGAGTTGACAGATGGTTTTAGAAGGGAAATTGACATCCATAGAAACTAACGAATGGATGGATGTTTTGGATTGCAGTCTGCTACTTGTGTAAATCCCAACGCCCTACCGATAGAAAAAGATTGTTTCTGTTATCGTTTTAGCAGTGATGTACCCGTTACGAGTTTTTATAAGTATTTAATCAATCAACTCGTACGGGAAACGCTACCCACATAGCTCCATGTTACCTTTCCCGCTTCATTAGTTTCTTAAGGAAGTCGATCAAAGCTGTTTTACCTGTCTGTTCCGCTTCCAGCGTATCCAGCATATCAAAAGCCTGATCATAATAATCGTTCATTTTAGATTTGGTCAGTGCTTCAATCCCAATTTCCTGATAGACCTCTTTCACTGCTTTTACCTTTTCTGCGGGGTCAAATGACGTTTCTGATAACCAGTAATCAAGGTGTTTTCTTTGGGCGGGGTTTGCGAGTTCGAGGGCTTTAATAAGAAGGTATGTTTTCTTATTGGAAATGATGTCTCCGCCTACCTGTTTTCCAAACTTAGCCTGGTCCCCGTATACATCAAGTAAGTCGTCCATGAGTTGAAATCCAATGCCGGCTTTTTCTCCTATTTGTTGCAACAGGGAGCGGTCTTGTTCATTCATTTCTGCCAAAATACCCCCATATTCTAAGCTGAAACCCAACAAAACGGCAGTTTTAAGTCGTATCATTTCAATGTACTGATCTTCGGAAACGGTCTCCAACGTCTCAAAATTCATATCGAGTTGTTGCCCTTCGCATACTTCAATGGCGCATTGGTTGAATTTTCTCATGGCCTCCTTCAGGGAGTGGTCCGGTCCTTCCAGAAGGAGATCATAGGCTTTTACCATCATGGTGTCTCCACTTAAAATGGCTACGTTACTGTCCCACTTTTCATGGACGGTAGGTTTCCCTCGTCTTAAAGGGGCCTCGTCCATGATGTCGTCATGCATCAAAGTGAAATTATGAAATACATCCACAGCAAGTGCAGGAGTTATTATTTTTTCAAGGTCCTTTTTTTTCAAGCCATACCCTAAAAGGACTAAAATTGGTCTCAAACGTTTGCCTCCCAGAGAGAGTAGGTAACGGATCGGGTCGTAAAGGTTTTGAGGTTCGCAGCCCAACCTAAGTTGGCCTAGCTCTTCCTCCATTAATGTCTTTAGGTTATTCATTCAAGTGCTAAATAGCTAGTGCGAAGAAAACTAATTTAATGAACTGAACACGTTGATAATTTTTTCTTTTTTTGCTGAAACGCCCTAAGCCTGACTGTAATCAGATCTGGAGATTTATCCCAAGCGAAAAGAAAAAAGCACAACTATTTATTCAAAAAATCAACTTTCTTCACACCAAACACTCAAAACCAACCCATTGTTATAAAGTTGAGTTTTTAACTCGTTTGCGTTTCTAGTTTATTCATGATTTCATTTTGGTGATCGATAGATTCTTGATGGACGGCATTCAAGTACCTCACCATGAATTTTTCTGAAAGGCCCTGACTGTTCCCGCTAACTTTCGCTTTTTCAATGATTTCTTCCCATCTGTTGGTTTGCAAAATCGTTACACCTTTTTCCTTTTTCACTTCTCCAATTTCCTCTGCAACACGCATGCGTTCACCCAGAAGTTTTAGTAAATCATCATCAATAATATCAATCTGCTGACGTAATCTTTTGAGTTTCTCGCTTAGTTGCTCATCTGAAACATCTGACTCCCTTACGACCAGGGCATTGAGTATGTCGTCAAGTCCTTGAGGAGTAACTTGTTGGTTTTTATCACTCAGTGCTTCGTCCGGGTTGATGTGTGCCTCTATCATCAGTCCCTCGTAGTCCATATCCATTGCTTGCTGAGAAACGGGAAGTAGCAGCTCTCTGTTTCCGGAAATATGGCTCGGATCACACAGCATCGGAATCTCAGGAAAACGGCGTTTCATCTCTACAGCCAGTTGCCATTTCGGTTCATTACGGTAGATGCTGTTTCCGTGTTGGGCAAAACCTCTATGAATGATCCCGAGCTTCGTGATGCCTGCCTGATTAAGTCGCTCTAGGGCTCCTGTCCATAATTCGATGTCCGCATTGATGGGATTTTTAACAAACACCGTGGCATCTGTCCCTTTCAAAGCATTGGCAATTTCCTGAACAGAAAAGGGGTTTACCGTTGTTCGTGCTCCTACCCAGAGTATATCTATGTTGTGCTTTAATGCCTCAAAAACATGATTGAAATTGGCTACCTCAACCGATACAGGCAGTCCGGTCTTCTCTTTCGCTTTGGTCAACCATTTTAATGCTTCGGCACCTATGCCTTCAAAGCTGTTGGGCCGCGTTCTGGGTTTCCATACCCCAGCTCGTAATACATCTACCTTTCCTCCTTTGGCAATTGCTTCGCACGTTGCCAGGACCTGTTCCTCTGTTTCCGCACTGCATGGTCCGGAGACTATCACCGGACGTTTCTGTTTGAATAAATCAATTGGTGTTACGTTCATTTTTTACTTTTTATTCTATCTAATACTTTATTTAATTGTTGAGCTGAGCTGCATAAGGAAAAGCGTATGTAGTGATGGCCCTGGCTTCCGAAGATCATGCCAGGAGGCACAAAAAATTCATACGTTTCCAAAAGATGATCTGCGTATGCTTCCCCGTTATCAAACCCTTCTGGTATTTTCACCCAGACGAACATCCCCGCCTGGTCTTCCCGAGTTGTGCATCCCAACAAATCAATGATTTCTAGTACGATCTCTTTTCTCTTAGCATAGTGATCGTTGAGTGAGTCATACCAGTCTTTTTGAACATTCAGTGCGGTAATGGCCGCGTTCATCACTGGCTTGAACATCCCTGAATCCATGTTGCTCTTAAAGGTGAGCACGTATTCAATGAGCTTTTCATTTCCACAGACGGCACCGATCCTCCATCCAGACATGTTGTGAGACTTGCTTAAGCTATTTAGCTCCAGTACTAAATCACTGGATGAAGATTCGTTTAATATACTTCTGGGCTGGTCAGTAAGCGTGAAGCTGTACGGGTTATCATTGACGAGAATGATATCGTTTGAACGACAGAACCGAATGAGCTCACTAAACAAACGTGGAGAGGCGGGGGCGCCCGTTGGCATATGTGGGTAGTTGACCCACATCAACTTTACCTTTGAAAGGTCTAATTCATTTAGTTTTTCAATATCAGGCCAAAAATCATTTTCTTCTTTGAGATCATAATAAATAGGAATTCCGCCGGATAGTTTTGTGACAGATGTGTAGGTGGGGTACCCCGGATTAGGTATTAGCACGTGATCTCCGGAATTGATAAACGCCATGCTTATGTGCATAATGCCTTCTTTTGACCCAATAAGCGGAAGGATCTGACTTTGTGGGTCTAGCGTCACACCATATTGTTTTTGATACCAGTCGGCAAAAGCGATTCTAAGTTCAGGGATGCCTTTGTAGCTCTGATATCTGTGAAAATCCGGTTGTTCAAGAGACCTGGACAAAACCTCTTTCACCACATCTGGTGGGGCCATATCCGGGCTTCCGATGCCCAGGTTGATAATGTCGGCGCCGGCCTGCCGCAGTTGCTCGATTGCTCTTAGTTTATGAGAAAAATAGTACTCCCCTATTCCTTCCAGTCGATTAGATACGAATTGATCAACCATAAGTTTGTCCTTTTTCATATGTGCCTAAAATCTCAAATACGATCGTCATAGAATCCAATAAAATTTTTAAATGATCTACCTGTTTTTCCTCTTGAAATTCCAACGCGGCAAAAAAGCCGTAATGTGTGTTTTTACTGGGTACCGGATAAGATTGAAGTTTTGACAAATTGAGCCCCAGCCCACTAATGACAGACAATAACTTTGCTAGCGAGCCAGGGTCGTGACTCGTTTCAAAGTAGATAGAAAGTTTGTTAGAAGATTCAGTTATGTGTGCCTGGTCCGAATGCTTTAAGACCAAAAAACGCGTATAATTCAGCTCATGGTCTTCTATTCCTTCCGAAAGGACTTCCAACCCATATTCTGAAGCTGCTAATTTCCCAGCAATCGCACCAACTTGCGATAACTTACCGTCTGCTATTTCTTTCGCGCTACCTGCAGTATCAAAAGCCTCTACAACCCTGACGTCATCCAGGCCGTTCAAAAAAGTGGCGCATTGTCTGAGTGCCATTTGGTGTGAGCGTAGCTCGGTTAATGATGCTGCTTTTACACCTTTAAGCCCCAAAAGATTTAGCCTTACACGAATGCCTACCTCCCCGCAAACATCCAGTTGGGATGCCCGTATCAGGTTATAATTCGGAATGATGCAGCCTGCCAGTGAGTTTTCGATTGCCATCACTCCATAATCTGCTTCTTTTGAAATGACTTGCTGTATCACTTTATCAAACGTATGGCACTCGCTTAATTCGATGTCTTTACCAAATACATGATTAGCAGCTTCATGGTGAAAGCTGCCTTTAATTCCCTGTATGGCTATTTGTTTTTTCATTTAGTTATTTTTCCATCTAGGCTGGACATAAAAAAAGGCCTCCTTTATGGGGAGGCCTCTCAATATCTTTTGTCTGATCGTCGGTGCCATGGAGCGCGACGGGGGACTGCCAACGGGCGTTAGCGAGGGCGATGTTCTTCTGGGTCTGGCATCTTCTGGCGTGCACTCCAACG
>JBCCXH010000250.1:0-7793 GCA_039192005.1 Bacteroidota bacterium | reverse complement strand
GGAGCTGCCCAAGTGGGACTGCCGCAGTGGAACTGATGTTTGATTTTCTATTTAAAAATCTGCAGAAACCCGGATATTCAAAAACCTTGCTGATAATGAATTGGGTATGGCCAACTGGCCTCCGTTGATGTCTTGTATCCAGGAATAAGAGAGGGTATTATCTGCTCCTAGTGCATTTAAAACCTCTGCACGCAGCCATAAGGTTTTTAGGTATTTATTGTTTTTTAGTTCAAATGACTTGGAAAACCCCATGTCTACCCGAAAGTATTCGTCACCGGAAAAAATATTTCTAGCATCTATTTCATTTGGGGGTCCCAGAGGAAACCCGGAGCCAAAAACGGTATTAACGTATACCCTGACAGACGGATCATTGGGCATATGGTCTTCAAAAAAGAAAGCCAGGTTGATGTGTTGGTCTGTAGGCCGCCTGATGTACCCCCTATTGTCTTCTTCCAGATCTTCTCTTGTTTTTAAAATCCCCAGGCTAAACCAGGATTGGGTATCGGGAATAAATTCACCATTTAAGCGAAAATCAAAACCATAGGCAAATGCTTTTGCATTATTGTCAGCAAAGTACCGAAGTCTGACATTGTCTATGTCATATGGGATGACGTCATCGAGCACTTTATAGTATCCCTCTGCTGTAAAAAGAAAGGGGCGGTTCCACCAATTGAACAGGCGCTCCATCCCAAGAATAATATGGGACGATTTCTGTGCCACTAAATCGTTGCGTATGTTGCCATCCAAGTCTCTAAATTCTCGGTAAAAGGGTGGCTGGCTGTATCTCCCAAGTGATAACCGAAAAGAGGTCTCTCGCTCCCAACCGGTACGGTAGCGATAAATCATTCGCGGGCTCCACAACGTCTCTCCTGTGTAGTCCAGGTGATTAACGCGAGCTCCCAGATTGAACGCATGGGATGAATCTTTTGAAAAAACGGTAGTTTGTAGGTATCCGGTATACGTAGTAGTCGTCAGGTCGAGTTCGTTGAATATGCTACTGATCAGGTTGGATTCCGGATTGGCCGGATTCACAATGAAACCAGCGGAATCAAGGTATGAAAACTCATTGAGTTGGTCATTGATTTCATTGCTGTTGATGCCCACTCCTGCTTCTAATAACAAATAGTCACTCACCAAAAACTCATTCCTCCACTCGGCATTTATCAGTGTGGCTTCCAGCTTATTCCTTCCGAAATCAAAATTGGTCCCGATCCCCCTTACCACAACACAGTCATTAAAGCCATTGGATCCAGGATTATTGTCCACGTCACAGATTCGATAGGCACCTTCTACATTAAAATACTCCGTTTCTGTGGTGTAGACGCCTGAAGCGATCCAGCGGCTCAAAAAACGATCGGACCACCTGTGGGAAAGGTTGAGTCCGGTTTGATAGGTATCGTAATCGAGTTGCTCTCTACCTTCAAATGCAGTTTCTATTCGAAGGGTTTCGGAGATGGAGCCAAACTCCGTGGTTTGAGATTCAGGAAGCGTCAGGTACCTATTTCGTCCGTAAGAAAGCAACCAGTTGAGTTTTGTTCGGTTGATTCGGTCTCCTTTTTTTGATAAGTCAAAGGTGAAAAAAGACTGAACATCCGTGTAAGTCGGAAGGTACTGGCCTTGCGTTTCGAGTGTGTTGAGTAAGTATCTGGTGTCCCGATGGCGCGCTCCGAAGATGTATTTAACCCGATCGGATACCTGATTTCCTATGTAGGCAGACCCACCCAGTAGCCCCAGGTTGATGTTGCCTTCCAGCTTTCGAGGCTCCTTATATAAAATATTCAAAGAAGAGGAAAGCTTGTCACCGTACTTTGCCTCCCAACCTCCCGCGTAAAAGTTAATGTCTTCTACCAGGTCCGTATTGACAAAGCTTAAGCCCTCCTGCCTTCCTGCATTGGCCAGGAATGGTCGATAAACTGGAATGTCATTCACATACACCAGGTTTTCATCAAAGTTCCCCCCTCTTACATTGTAGGCAGAGGATAGTTCATTGTTGCTGGCTACACCGGGGAGGGTGACCAGGACTTTGCTGAAATCTCCAAAGGTGGACGGAACGTTCCTGACGGATTTCCCCTTGAGCTTGGTTGCGGGATCGATGGCATCCTTCTCTTCTTTTGCTTCAATTTCAACAGCTTCCAACAACGTACTTTTTATAGAAAGAACGACTTGAAGGTCTTCATTTTCTACTTCTTTGACCGTAACTGGAAGGTTTCTTGTCTCGTATTGAATATGAGAAAAGACCAATACCTGTGGACCCGTAGGTAAGGTCACCTGAAAGTTTCCTTCTGCATCTGAAATGGTACCGACTTGATTATCAGCTTCAAGCAAAATGTTTACAGAAGGTACCGCTACGTTGTTTTCATCTACCACTTTTCCACTAATGGTCCCCTTCTGGGAAAAGGCAACACTGCCGCAGAGCGATAAAACTATGATGGCACATGTTTTCAATTACCTATTTTGATTTAAGGTTCTCAATGGTTTTTTGGGGATCTTCCGATTTAAAAACGAAACTTCCGGCTACTAGTATGTCTGCGCCTGCTTTAAAAAGTTCGCCAGCGTTTTGGTCGTTTACGCCACCGTCTACCTCGATCAGTACTTCCGCATCGATCGTATCTACCATCGCTTTTAGTTTTCTGACTTTACTGAACGTAGATTCAATAAATGACTGCCCTCCAAAACCAGGGTTTACGGACATGATTAAAACCAAATCAATCACAGGGAGGATTTCTTCCAGAACATCTACAGGTGTATGCGGGTTTAGAACAACACCGGCTTTTGCTCCCAATTCCCTGATCCTGCTTACTGTCCGATGAAGATGCGGACAGGCCTCGTAGTGTACACTGATGATTTCCGCACCTGATTTTATACAATCCTCCAGATAGGGATCTGCATGCTGAATCATCAGGTGGAAGTCCATCGGCTTCTTCGCCAACTTGTGAATGGCCGCACATACAGGAAACCCAAACGAGATATTCGGGACAAAAACACCATCCATGATGTCGATGTGAATGTAATCTGCACTGCTCTCGTTGAGAAGCGCTACGTCACGCCCCAGGTTGGCAAAATCTGCAGCCAGAATAGAGGGGGCTATTTGCTTTTTTGGCATTAAAATTTAAGGAGTTTAACCGCTTTTCTTTGCTTATTGGATCGCAAGATTAGGAAATAAACTCCTTTTTCAAGGTTTTCAATATCAAATTCGAGGATTTTTTCTCGCCTCGTCGCTTTGTAGGAATCTGTGAGGATGGTCTTACCCTCTGCGTTTGTAATGTCTAGTTGCCATTTTCCTCGAAGTGGGTCACTAAATCGGAGGTAAAGTTTATCTCCGTGAAAGGGGTTGGGATAGACGGCAATTCGCTCGTCGATGATGTCACTTACATTCAACACTTTTCCCTCTACTGCATATGAATAAAAAGGCACACCAAATCCTAATAGTGAGTCTGGCCGACTGGCATTATGCCCCGCTGCTTTCATGGCCTCCATCACTTCCTGACTGTCCCACTGGGGATTTGCCTGCCAGATACCTGCCGCCAGTCCGGCAATAAGCGGTGAAGCAAAACTGGTTCCATTCGCACGGGTAATCCTTCCAGCCCCATTCGTTACGGTCGTTGCTAGCCCTAGAGCGGCCACGTCCGGTTTCATTCTACCATCGAATGTAGGCCCCACAGAGCTAAAAGAAGTGCGCGTAAAATCAGGATTCACACTGGCAACGGTCAGGATTCCATCTGCATCGCCAGGAGCGGATACGTACCTGCGCGTTGCGTCAATGTTATCGCCACTGTTTCCGGCACTTACCACCACAATGATCCCTTTATCTGCTGCCAGTTTAGCTGCTCTGGAGACAATCGTGGTCGCTCCGTCAAGATCTTCATAGGTATAATCATGTTCAGGAATATCAAATGTCCGGTATCCCAATGAACTATTGATCACGTCAGCACCCAGGCTATCTGCATACTCAGCACCCAGCAGCCAGTTAAACTCTTCGACCCGGTCTTCACTCCCGCCCTCTTCTGTTATGCACAGGATAAAGTTTGCGTCATAGGCGGTACCTTTCACATTATCACCAAACCTGGCTGCAATCGTGGACAGTACGGATGTCCCATGATCGCCTAGTCTAAACACGTTTCCGGTATTCTCTACAAAGTCTTTTGATCCTACAATGCGATCATTTTCCCATAGGTGTTGAAATGGCTGGAATTGATTGACCCCAACAAACCCGTCGTCTAGTACTGCAATGGTCATTCCCTCTCCGGTAATGCCATCATTATGCATGAGGTTTGCCTGTAACATAGATAATTGCAGGTCCGTGTTGCTAGAAGTAGTGAGGGGGGCCTCAAAGGTGGTAGGTGTTTCTACCTCGATTTTATCGGTAACCAACCGCTCGTTTTCAGCGATCAAAGCGACACTGTCTACAAATACCTGTGATTCGATAGTGGGAATGTTGGATTCTTCCGTTTGGAGAATGGCGGCGTTCATCCATCGGGAAGTAAAATAAACAGAGATGCCCAGGCCTTTCAGGTCATCCACGTATGCTTCGTGAACGGGTAAATCTGTGGAATCTAATGGAATGAGCTGTTTTGATCTACGGTCTAATGCTTTCTGAGTCAAAAACTCCTGCGGGCTGTCTAATGAATAAACGATGTCGCTTCCTCCCTTATCTGTAAAGAACACCACATACCTGTTCGTCTGGCCATAGGTGATACTTGTAATCACTATCAGTAAAAGTGTAGCTAGTTGTTTATTCATTTCCAATTTCAATTAATCGTTGTTTTAGTAACCTGCCGGAGTCTACTTCGCCAAGATCGTCTCCACAGTTAGATGACGTACATCTTGTCTGTGTGAAGTAATCTTTTTCTACAAGCCCTACTCCTCTTACATAAATTTCACTTCGAAGGTCCACCCCGGTCACATTTTCCTGAATGTCTTCAATTATAACTCGAATATGATCACTTAATGTTAATGTATCAACAATAAGTTCTCTGAGCGGTTGATAATAGTAGATCAACTCATCTCTGACATTCAAACTGTTGCCATTCCACTCTTGTGGAACCGTCACAGGAAAGACTAACTTGATGAATGGAACATTGTTTTCGGTGATGGACAGAAAACTATCCGTTCTCGAAACTTGCCATACTGAGTCGCTTTCCCAGGGGTCGACGGCCGTGTTACGTTTATCTCTTCGTATCAAATAACTGATGCGATCTCCGGAAACAATGGAATCAAAAATGGTTTCTCTCAGTTGAAAGGTACTAGTATCAAATCCGATGAGGTCATATTGTATTTCTTCCACCTCGTAGATCCGAAACTGTCCCAACGCTACCGGGTAAAAATCATAACCCAGCGTGGCAGGACCTACCTCTTTACTTTCATTACATGCATAGAGTACGAGGATGATCGTACTTAATAGAAATTTATTTACAATGCGCTGTACTCGTGTCAATTTTGTGTATGCTGATGAAAACTTGAATGTATCCAGCCTCCTCCAATGACGTCTTCTCCTTCGTAAAAGACGGCTGCCTGGCCCGGTGCAATGGCACTGACCCCGTTACCGAAAAATACTTTCATGGTATCCCCTGCCTGCTCAATAACAGCCGGGGTACCTTTATCATTGTACCGAACTTTTGTAACCGTATCTTTCCTAAGCCCGTCAATGGTTGCGTACTTCTGCATATTAAGTTGTTTTACGTACATCCCATCCCGACTTAGTTCATCAAATGTCCCCAATACGACACGATTGAACTCTTTTTGTATTTCAGTCACGTATACCGGATAACCAAGTGCTATCCCTAAGCCTTTACGCTGCCCAACCGTGTAAAAGGGGTAGCCTTCGTGTGTGCCGACTACTTCGCCGTTTTCTAATACAAACTCGCCACCGGCTACCTGTTCCTCCACGCCTTCTACTCTACGTTTTAAGAAGCCACGGTAGTCATTGTCCGGGACAAAACAGATCTCATAAGATTCTGATTTGGTCACCAGTTCAGTAAATCCTTTTTCTCTGGCCATGTCGTAGATCTCTGCTTTTCGAAGGTGACCCAATGGATATTTTGTACGACTCAGGCTTTCCTGCGAAATGCCCCAAAGCGCATAGGACTGATCTTTGTATCCGTCCACTCCTTTGGAGACCACATAGCGGTTATTTTCATGCCGTATGTTCGCGTAGTGTCCGGTTGCAATGAATTCACAGCCCAACTGGTCTGCTCGCCTTAGTAATGCATCCCATTTGATGTGCGTATTGCACATGACGCATGGATTGGGCGTACGTCCGGCCATGTATTCATCTGAAAAATAATCAATGACAGAATCTCCAAATTCCTTTCGGATGTCAATAATGTAATGTGGAAATCCTAAGCTAACCGCAATGTTTCGTGCGTCGTTGATGGAGTCCAGGCTGCAACAGCCCGTCTCTTTCTTGCTTCCTCCTGAAGTCTGATAGTCCCACGTTTTCATGGTCATACCTATCACCTCGTACCCTTGTTCGTGTAGTAGTACAGCTGCCAGCGAGCTATCGATACCACCACTCATCGCTACTAAAATTCTTCCTTTCTTACTCATATTTCTTGCTTTTCGCCGGGTTCACAGCCACGGTTTACACAAACTTGATCTACAAAGATAGCTTAGGTTTAAGTAAGGGAAAAGAAAGCGATCGAAACGTTGACCAAAATGGAGTGACCTTCGCTTAACTGGAAGCGTTATTGGATATGGGTATAGGTGTGAAAGCATTATTTAATTAATAAGACAGATTATCACGTATGGGTTAGTACGACACCTGTATGCCTGACAAAAAGTGTAGGTAGGCACTTATAGGCACCTATTTAAAAGTACACCTGTACTTAGTGATGATACATCATACTTAGATTGGGATAACAAATGAGAAAGACTACATTCACTTGCTCATGAACGAACAGGAAAAGGTATTTGCAACATCCGCATCGGATTTGAGGGCGTGGCTTTTGAACAATTATGAACGTACAGAAAGCGTATGGCTGGTAAAGTGGAAAAAAGATATGGAAGCACCCTATTTCGGATACGATGAAATGGTGGATGAACTGATTGCGTTTGGATGGGTGGACAGTTTACCGAAAAACCTGGACAAACGAAAGACGATGTACCGCATCTCTCCCAGAAACCCAAAAAGCAATTGGTCAAGGGTAAACAAAGAACGGGTAGAAAGGCTATCCAAGGAAGGGAAAATGCACGCTTCAGGCATTAAGTTGGTCAATCTTGCTAAAGAAAATGGCACATGGGACTTCCTCAATGAGGTTGAAAACCTGATGACCCCAACTGACCTGGATGAAGCACTTAAAGCGAATGGAAAGGCAACGTTTTACTATGATCGCTTTCCTAATTCCTCTAAACGGAACATTCTGGAATGGATAAAAAATGCCAAACAAGCTGCTACCCGTAAAAAAAGGATTGACGAAACCGCAAAAAAAGCAGCCCTAAACATCAAGGCCAATCATCCGAAAGGACGAGACGCCGGACCGAAAGAGTGAATAAGCAAACTCTGATTGAAACACTTTATAGCTGATCCGTTTTCAATTGACGCCAGGTTCTTTATACTGATCTAACATACTTAGAAGAACCAGTCCGGGACAACCAGTCCGGGATTTTTCTCAGCAAAGCTCAAACAGGAAAATGATCAATCAGGCATTTTGACCATCCAGGTTTTTTAGGAGATTGGTCGTTTTCTTCCATTGATTTGAAATTAGTTGTCAACACTATTTTAGGCTTCCCTTGTCATTACAAAAAGGGTATTTTGATTGAGTGAAGGGTGTTTTATTGGTTACTAGAGGTAGGAT
>JBCCXH010000249.1:0-7797 GCA_039192005.1 Bacteroidota bacterium | reverse complement strand
TACTGGATGAGCCTTTTGGCATGCTGGATTCATTGACCCGGGGAGAGCTACAGGACGTCTTGCTGGAGATCTGGCAAAAGGAGCAAATCACGGCCATAGCGATTACCCACGACGTGGATGAGTCCATCTTTTTGGCAGACCGGGTCATCATGATGACTAGTGGTCCACGTGCTAAGATTGGCGACGAACTGGTCATTCCGTTTGAACGACCGAGAAACCGTAGGGATGTACTGGAACATCCCGAATACTATGAATACCGGGCGTACCTCTTGAATTTCCTTAATCACTAAAAACCAGATGCACGAATGAACTAAGACCTGAATAAGAAAAACGGAAGGCGGGGCGCTGTTTCCAGTAAATCAGTATCCTGCTTTTCAACTTGCAGGTCTGCATTTTATCCCTAACGACTCACTTAATAACTCAACACGCTATTCCGATTTAAAACAGTCAGCCTAAAATTCACATGAAAACGTTAACATCTAAATACATCGCAATACTGGTCATTCTCACTCTTGCCATTATGGGGAGCCAGTTATTTATGCAAAAAACCATTAATGACAGCAAAACGGATGCCCGGATCATCAACATCTCGGGAAGGCAGCGCATGCTCAGTCAAAAGATCACTAAAGCTTCACTAAAGCTAACCAACGCCCCGGATGAACCTACCTTTCTAAAAGTCCGAAATGAGCTGGCCGAGGCGACCAGGTTATGGTCTTACAGCCATCACCAACTTCAGTACGGCAGCAGCGAGCTTGACGTAAATGAATTTAACGAATCAAATAAGCTAAAAGGGTTATTCAATGAAATCGCTCCTTTTTTCAACCTGATCGAAACCTCTGCCAACTACCTGTCATCTATTAGTTTTTCTGATTTAATCGCACAATCCAGAAAGGACGTGATTCGTGAGAAGCTTCTACTCATTACAAAAAATGAAGCACGCTTTCTCGATTTGATGAATAAGATCACTTTTCAATACGATTACCTGGCTTCCAGTAAGATTGATTTTCTTTCAAGCATTGAGTATTACTTGCTGGCTTTCACACTGATGCTCATCATCATCGAGGTATTTCTCGTTATCCGTCCCTTGTTTATCGACTCCAAAAAGAAAGACTTGAAAATAGACACCCTCACCTTACTACTCGACAATAAAAAATCCTTCGCTTCTGATCAAATAGACCAGGCCAATAAGATGATTGCGAACCTAAGATCGCTCGCAGGAGGCCTGAAAAAAGAATTAGATGAAGGGCAGCGAAATTATACGTTGAAGGCAACTGAGCATATGAAAAAGTACACCGGTCTGATGGAGGAACATCAAAAACTTAAGCAAATAAACAAGGCATTGATCCTAAAAAACGAAACCCTGGCAAATGGAACACTTTACAGCAATTAAATAAAACGAAAACGATGTAACACACCTTACCTATGAAACAACAAGAAAGAAATGAATTTAACGCTACGCTGGAGAAAATCCGGGTACAGAGCATCAACCAGCACACCAGACACCTAAGGCATACGAATGCCGAGCTCGTTGAGATACTCTCAAAATCAATTATTCATAAAATCATAGAGCGGCCTACTCAGAATTTGCAGTGTGCTGATTCGGATGATGTATCCGTGACTAATAATTGGAAACTGCTGAACGAATTATTCAGCCTCCAATCAATAAAGAATTACAGAAAGAATAAATGATTAAACGATGAGTATTTTAAAAACTATTTTCAAAAAGAAAACAACAGAAAGCGGGCCCATTTCCTCCAAACAGAAAGAACTGGTACAAAGCACGTTTGCCATGGTGGCGCCCATTGCAGAAACTGCAGCAGATATCTTCTACACGCGACTATTTGAGATCGCCCCCGAGGTGAAACCTTTATTTAAGGGAGACATAAAGGAGCAGGGCAACAAACTGATGACGATGCTTGCCGCTGCCGTTAAGGGGCTGGATGATTTAGGCGTTCTGGTTCCTGTCGTACAAGACCTGGGCAAACGCCATGTTGGCTATGGGGTAAATGATGAACACTATGACAGCGTGGGGGCTGCCCTGCTATTTACCCTGGAAAAGGGATTGGGTGACGCATGGAACGATGAGGTACAAGAAGCATGGACCGTCGTATACACCGTGCTTGCCGGCACCATGAAAGAAGCATCCAAAGAAGTCGCGGCATAATCGCTCATATATCTGATCAAATTATTCATTACTAACCTTCTATGCAATGAAAAATAACTCAATACGTAAAGCATGGGTATATCTAAGAAATATAACCGTTGCATGTGCTATAGCCTGCCAACCTCTTCCTGAGGAAGGCGGCGAAGAAATGACTTCAGGGAAGAAATACTCCATTGAAGAAGCTTTTGAAATTGTAGCGGCTGAAAACGATGTCGCCCGAACTTTATATACGAAAGCCATCGTCGGGGCGGGTAAAAAACAGGGAATGAAATTTCATGAAGATTGGGAAAAAGACGACGTAGAGGCGGGTCCGCTTCCGGCCCTTTTTCTTCGAGGCATCGCCGGGGACATCCGACAAAAGGGCGAAGTACCTTTAGGGCTGTTTCTGGGTTCTGACTTTCCGGTGCGGAAATCCAACAAATTCGTAGGAAAACAGGCCGAGCTTTTCGAACAAATCAGAAAAGACGGAAAGCCGCAATATTTCTTTGATGAAGAAAGTCAACTATATACGGCGATGTTTCCAGACTTTGCCGGTGCCGCTCCTTGTGTAAACTGTCACAATGATCACCCGGAAACAAGCAAGTCGGACTGGGCACTTGGAGACATCATGGGTGCGACAACCTGGACGTACCCGGAGGACTCGGTCTCTTTTGATGAGCTACAATCCATCATTATGGCGTATCGTGATGGAGCATCGGTGACCTTCCAGAAATTTCTGGACGAAGCCGCTGCTTTTAAAGAGACAGAAACTCCTAATGTGGGTGCTTCCTGGCCGGCAAACGGATACTTCTTACCGACACCAGAGGTGTTTATCGATAGTGTCAACGTATTGGCATCGGATAATACCCTCAAGGGAATCCTAAAAATATAAACAAGTTCATTTGTCAGGTTGACCGGGGTCGTTGCTCCGTCCTTTGCGGAGCACCCCGGTCCCTTCTTTTTAACTAAACCTTTTAGAACCGATGGGAAGAACGGCATTTATTGCTACCGGACTCACGCTATTTATTCTGTTTGTTGCACAAGACCTGTTTCAATGGAAACTACCTGCTCTTCAGGAACTGCAGCAAGATGAAATGTACCGCAGATGGTCCGGGTTGGTTTTAAGCCTGATCATTCTTTTCCAATGGACCCTTAGCCTGGTACGATCCCGGCCACGGTGGGAAGAACTGAGCCTAAAATTTTACAACATACACAACTGGGTCGGTGCATTTACTCCCCTCCTCTTTTACCTCCACTCTACCCAGACCGGATTTGCCTACCTCTTTGTACTAAGCATCACTTTCTTTGGGAATTTTCTATTGGGAACGTTTAACCTGGACGTGCTTAAAGCCAGATCCGCCTTCATTTTTCAAGCCTGGATGATCCTACATGTCGCCGCTTCTTTTTTTATCACATTTCTCACTATCTACCACATATGGGTAGTGTTTTACTACGAATAATATGCTATGGAAAAAACAGCTACACTAAAAATATCAAAGGTGGTCAAAGTCACAGACGACGCCATCAGCATTCACTTCAAACAACCCTTTCTAAAAAAAATAAAATACACTCCGGGTCAGTTTCTCACCTTGTTGGTCAATATGGATGAACGAGTGGAGCGCCGTTGCTACTCGCTAAACAGTGCCCCCGGTGTAGATGATTACATCAGCGTCACGGTAAAACGCATCAAGGATGGAAAGGTCTCTAACTTTCTTTATGACCACCTCAAAGAAGGTGATAAACTCACCGTATTGCCACCAATGGGTGAATTCACAATACAGCCGGATAAGCGCAAGAAGCGCCACATCGTCTTGTTTGGTGCGGGTAGCGGCATCACCCCTCTTATTTCCATTTTAAAATCTGTCTTGTCTAAAGAGCCACTTAGTACGGTTTCTCTGCTATATGGAAACAGGGATGTGGAGTCCATCATCTTCAATGAAGAGTTAAAACAGTACCAAACGTGGTACGCGGACCGGATGAACCTCCTCCACATTCTGGAAAACCCCGGAGATTTTGAAAACTGCTATAAAGGGCGCGTAGAACGAACACAGATAAAAAATCTTTTGGATCAACTACCAAAATTTGCCCCTAAAGATACAGAGTACTACATCTGCGGACCTTCAGGAATGATGATCGAGGCCGAAGAGGGACTTAAATCCGTGGGCGTGGAGCCGGAACACATTCACATTGAGAAGTTTAGCGCCCCTCCTCCGTCTGCAATGGAGGTAAAAGCCCTGGGACCTATGCTGGAAAACAGGGAAGTGAAGATCATTTGGAAAGGAAAATCGCACGACGTTCCCGTCAAAGCGGGGACCACCATACTGGATGCGGCCCTGGATGAGAAACTAAAACTTCCCTACGTCTGCATGGATGGCATCTGTGGCTCGTGTAAGGCAACGAAGAAAAGTGGTGAGGTACACATGAGAAAAGGTCATGTACTCTCACAAAAAGACCTGGACAACGATCTGGTACTTCCATGCATTTGCAAGCCCCTGAACAATAATGTCGTACTGGAATACCATTGATTGTGACATACGGAGACCTCGGCCATTTATCCATCATCATCGCTTTCGTAGCTTCCCTACTGGCAAGTATCGGTTATTTCTGTGCCGGTCAGTCTTCGGTTTTGGCTTTGCAAAATCAATGGGTACGCTTCGGAAGGTGCGCACTGACCACTCAGAGTATCTTTGTTTTTTTTGCAATTGGCCTCCTCTTTTACCTCCTTTTTTCCCATCATTACGAATACCTCTATGTGTGGAAGCATTCATCCAACGACCTCCCCTGGTACTTTCTCATCTCCTGCTTTTGGGAAGGACAGGAAGGAAGTTTTTTGTTATGGATCTTCTGGAATACCGTCATTGGAGCGATCCTTGTTTTCACCAGCAATAAAAAACAGGAAGCTCCAACGATGGCATTTTTTTCCATCATCCAGTTTTTCCTCCTCTCGATGGTGCTTGGGTTATATGTTTCCCCTGAGCTAAAGATCGGAAGTTCAGCATTTGCTCTGTTGAAAGACTCCCTCGCCGACCCGATTTTCCAGATCGATCCCCGCTTTGTCCCAAACGATGGCAAAGGCCTGAATCCACTTCTGCAAAATGGTTGGATGGTGATCCACCCACCCGTTATCTTTTTGAGCTTCTCCCTGTGTGGAGTGCCTTTTTCCCAGGTAATGGGAAACCTTTGGAAACCGGGGAAAAACCCACTTCCAAAACAGCTAGCTCCCTGGTTGCTGGTATCCGTAGGAGCACTGGGGATTGGGATTATGATGGGAGCGTATTGGGCATACGAAACGTTGAACTTTGGTGGCTACTGGAACTGGGACCCTGTGGAAAATGCCGTGTTGGTACCCTGGCTCATCCTGCTCGCCGCTATTCACGGGGCGATCTGGTACCGGAGGAAGCAGAAAGGACTCGCTTTGACCACCCTACTGATTCTTTTAGGGTACCTGTTGGTCCTCTATTCTACCTTTCTGACCCGAAGCGGCATTTTAGGAAACACTTCGGTGCATTCGTTTACCGACCTTGGCCTATCAGCACAGCTTACCATTTTTCTCCTGTTCTTTTGCTTACTCGCTGCTTTCTTACTTTTCAAACGCAGAAAGCAACTGACTGCAACTGATGAGGTGCTCCAAACGATGTCCCTGGACTTTTGGATGACGCTGGGCATTTCTGCGCTATGCTTATCTGCGCTTCAGGTAGTGATCACCATGTCTATCCCGGTTTTCAATGCCATTTCAGAAAGCTTTGGCGCAGTAAAAAAATTGGCTCCTCCAGCGGATCAGGTGGCTTTCTATAGCAAGTTTCAGATTTGGTTTGCCATCTCATTCTGTTTACTTGGCGCCATCGCCCAGCTGTTTTACTGGAAGAAGATTCAATCTTTTAAACAATTAGAAAGTGCAACTTTCATGCCCCTGCTCCTGGCCACAGTGGGTACCGCTATCCTGGTCCTGGCAGGAAAGGTTTCTGATGTCGTTTACATCCTCACCTTGTTTTTTGCCAGCTACCTGAGCCTGGTTAGTCTGGCCATTTTGATCGCGATCATCAAAAATCAACACTCCAAAGCTCTTGGAGGCCTTTTAAGCCATATAGGAGCCGGTGTATTGCTCATTGGCCTGGTCTTTTCGGCAGGACATCAGGAGGTGGTAAGTCAAAACATGACCATCAACGCTCCTGACAGCGACCTTCCTCCACATACGATTCAGAAAAACCTGCTTTTGGGCAGAAATCTTCCTAAAGAAAACAAAGGGTACCAGCTAACTTATCAGAACCGATATACGCAGCTGACCAGTGGGGACCTGGTTCCTTCAGATGGACTAGCCGGGATTACTGGTTCCTTACGGATGGTTCTTCAACCAACGGTTAGCCTGTCCGGAAAAACGTTTGACGAAGGGGACACCTTGCGTATCGACAAAGAAAACACGTATTATGGCATTAAACTTACCAAAGGAGCCAAGACGTATTTCATGCTGCCAAGGGTCCAAAACAACCCTACCATGGGCGTTATTGCCTCCCCTGACATCCAACATTTTCTCACGCACGATATCTACACGCATGTGACCAACTACCCAAACCCCGAGAAAATAACATGGAAAGACACCGTCTCTTTTGTCCTCTCCCCTGGTCAGCTATTCGAATACCAGGGTCTGGAATTCTCTTTTTCCAATGTGCAACGTGTAAACGAAGTACCTGGCGTAGCCACCTCTACTCGTGACCTGAACATTGAGGCGACACTCTCCATCACCAGCCCTTATGAGAAGTATGAAGCGCGACCCTTATTTCAAATTAAGGAATCCAGTCATATCAGACTGTACCCAAGCCAAATTCCCGCGCTTGGATTCAACGTGTTGCTTGCGGGTATTGAACCCGAAAAAGACCTGTACACCTTTACCGTAGTTAGTTCTCAGAGAGATTGGATCACCATTCAAAGTGTCCGGTTCCCACTGATTAACCTGGTCTGGTTAGGTTTTATGATCCTATCCTGTGGCATTGGCTTCGCCATTTACAGTAGCGCTACACGTGATCACTCCTATCTGGAAGGGGTCATCGTCGGGCGAAAAACGATCAAGACACCCCATCCACACGAAATAGAAGTTAAACATCCATTAGCCCGTGAACTAAAGTAATTATGAAGATCAGTAGAAAGCGAAAAAGACAATGGATTGGGTTTGGGTTGGGTACATTAGTGACAGCATCTGCTTATGTAATCCTAAGTCTGAAACCCAACGAACACCTGCTATCGCTTGGCCCCATGAACACCGGACATGAAAACCTGAGCTGCGAATCGTGCCACACACCCGCCAAAGGAACTGCTTTCCAGCAACTTCAAGCCAACATGATGTATACCATCGGGATGCGCAGAACAAAGGCCGACTTTGGGACAAAAAATGTGGATACCAAAAAATGCCTGGAATGCCACACCCGGGAAAACGACCGGCACCCGATGCATCGGTTTACAGAGCCCCGGTTTGTTGCTGCCAGAAAAGACTTAGGGGCAGAAACCGGACAGGTAGAATGCGAATCCTGCCACATGGAACACAGCGGGGTGCGCATCACTCAAACGAACGTAGGGTATTGCCAAAACTGCCATGCAGAGACCGAGTTGAACAACGACCCCTTGGAAATCAGTCATAAAGAACTTATTGAAGACGAACGGTG
>JBCCXH010000248.1:0-7802 GCA_039192005.1 Bacteroidota bacterium | reverse complement strand
GTTTTAACAAACGTACCGTGCCCTTTGGCTGTCACCCGCCAGTCGATGGTTCGGACGTCGTCCCCCCACTGGTATTGACGGACGTCGTCGTATTCTAATCCGGCACCCTTGAATATCGATCTAAAGTCTCCCTGCATCTGGGAGTTGATGGCCTTCCTGATTCTTATGTCGTATCTCCTAAGCTTTTTAAGAATGTCTTTCATGTGTATAATCTGGCTTTTGGCGTTGGGCTTTTGGCTTTAAGCCTTTGGCAACCTAAGAAGAACGGCTTTCTATTTTGCCTGCTGGCAAAGGTAGGATTGGCACACGTTCGCCCTCGAATGTTTTTTATGCTTCTTTCATTTAAGTTTGTCCAATCTATTGGCATTATTCTCGCTTGTGTACAAAATATCTTCGGATGTATAATCTTTGCATCTGAATTCAGCCTTCAAAATTAAAAGCTCGAATAATTTTAGACTCTAGTGAAAAAGTTTTTTTTAACCACTCTTGTAATAGTTTCTGCGTGTACTACACGTCATAATGCTCCAAAAGACCTTATTGCAAAGGAACAAATGGTTCTTTTAATGACGGAAATACACCTTTTGGAGTCAAAAATCAAGAACCTGAACATTCGTCCTAAAGACTCGGCGAATCTAGTCTATCAGCATTATGAAAATTTGCTTTTCACAGACTTTAACATTACGAAAGATCAATATGAAAAGAGCTTTAACTATTACATTGATAACCTGGACGAGTTCAAGAAAGTATACGATGCGGTCGTAGATACATTAATGCAAAAAGAGAAATTAGCAGAGGATTGAACGTTTACCCAAAAGATATTACCTCCAGCCTGGGGTTTGATCAGGTGAAAACATTGCTCAGTTCATTGTGCCAGAGTGACAAAGGAGCCCTGATGGTTTCGAAAATGAAACCAACAGATGCACTTTCATCTTTAGAGAAATGGCACGGGCAAACGAGGGAAATGATGTTGTTGAAAAGCTCGGAGCGGGACAAAGTAGCTTTTCGATTTCCCGCTATAGATGCGTACCTGGTGAAGGTAAAAGTTCCGGGTTCTTTTCTACAAACTGTGGATTTTCATGAGCTGAAGATCGGAGTCAATACCTTAACAAGCTGGACGTCTTTTTTTAAAAACAAGGCCGCCGAATATCCGGAGCTATACACGCTATCTGCTTCGGTAGAGGTAGCTCCGGGGCTGTCAGACGCAATTGACCGGGTGGTGGATGAAAAAGGCGAAATTCGGGATACGGCTTCACGCGAGCTGGCCGACATTCGTTCTCAGATTTCCAAAACGGAACGTTCCGTACGTTCAGCCATTCAGAAAGTGCTTCAAAAAGCCAAAACTGACCAGTTTACAGATGAAGATAGCTCGTTGACCATACGAGATGGAAGGCTGGTCATTCCCGTCAAAGCCGAATTTAAAAAACGCATTTCAGGTTTTGTTCACGACGAGTCGGCTACGGGGCAGACGGTATATATGGAGCCCAGCGACGTATTGGACCTTAACAATAAGGTCCAGGAACTGAAACATGCCGAACGTAGAGAAATCATACGAATACTCATTGCGCTGTCGGATCAGGTAAGAATGAACCTCAAGGGGCTGGAAAAGGGAAGTGGACTATTGGAAAAACTGGACTTCATCTATGCCAAAGCCCAGCTCGGGGAACAGTTGGAAGGCGTCGTTCCCACGTTTAAACCGCAGCGCTCCTTTCGACTGATTAATGCCGTTCACCCGCTGTTGTACCTTTCCCATAAAGAATCCAACAAGCCAGTGGTGCCACTGAATTTGCAACTGGACTATGAAAACAGGATACTGATTATTTCCGGACCAAATGCCGGAGGAAAGTCGGTGGCATTAAAAACGCTGGGCCTGCTTCAGTACATGTTTCAGTGCGGACTCCCCATTCCGGTCGGTGAAGAAAGCGAGCTGGGAGTATTCAGCCACATTTTCCTGGACATAGGAGATACTCAATCCATCGAGGACGATTTAAGTACTTACAGTTCGCACCTCACAGCCATGAAGTATTTTTTGGCTTATTCAAATAAACAGACTTTGTTTCTCATCGATGAGTTTGGGAAGGGCACCGAGCCACAGTTTGGAGGCGCCATAGCAGAATCCGTGCTGTTGGAGTTGAACAAAAACAAAGCCTTTGGTCTGGTCACCACCCACTATCAAAACCTGAAAAAGATCGGTGATGATGTAAATGGGCTGGTCAACGGAGCCATGAAGTATGATTTGGATAAGTTGGAGCCCCTTTTTCAACTGGAAGTAGGAAAGCCGGGCAGCTCTTTTGCGTTTGAAATTGCCGGAAAGATCGGGTTGCCTCCGGCTATTATCAATGCCTCCAAAAAGAAAGTAGGTAGCTCGCATGTGGCATATGACCAACAATTGGCACAACTGGAAAAAGAAAAGGGTAAGTTCGAGAAGCTCACCAGAAAGCTGGAAACGGACCGTAAAGACCTGGAGAAAACGAGGAAAGAGTACGAGGAGCTTCGATCGATGCTGGATGCGGAGCAAAAAAGGCTGATCAAAGAGGCCAAGCAGGAGGCTAAATACATTTTAACTGGGGCGAACAAGGAAGTAGAGCGGGTCATCCGTGAAATCCAGGAAAGCAAAGCTTCCAAAGAGCGCACGAAGCAACTACGTGAAGAGCTGTCGAAAAAAGCGACCGCATTCGAACCGAAGGAGCAGCCAAAGAAATCAAGGCTAAAGGTAGGGGATGCGGTGAAGATGGCGGGACAGGACATGGTAGGAACCATACAAAAAATCAACGGAAAGCAAGTAGAGGTACTCTTCGGAGCGTTGAAGTCGATTGTGTCTGCAGACAAGCTGGAGTCTACGAAAGCCACGCCTCAACAGCGTCACCAGCGAAAGGTGAAAAAATTGGGGATAGACCTCAACAGCAAAATGGCTTCTTTCTCCCATGAACTAAGCATTCGCGGCCTACGTGCTGAGGAGGCCATGACTAAGGTGGAATCTTTTATTGATGAGGCACTACTGCTAGGCATGGATGAGGTGAGAATTGTGCATGGAAAGGGGCATGGGGTACTGAGGGAAATTGTCAGGAACTACACGAAAAACCACCCGCGTATTGCCGGTGTGGAAAATGAACATGCCGACCGCGGAGGAGATGGGATTTCCATTGTCCGGTTGCAGTGATTGCGTTTTGTCTGACTGGATTTCTGACTAACGAAAATACGAATCGCTCAGGTGTCTGTTCTGATTTGTAGCGTAAAAATGTTGATGAAAGTTCAAATGAAGGCGCTGGGGACACCTATATGCACCTCATGCTTCAGGTAATGTTCCTTCGATAATGCCCCAGACAAATTTTCTCAATTTACGTTTGTCCATTCTGATGAGCTCCAGTTTACCCCAGGTATATACCTGCATTGTCAGCGTACCGTTTTCATCCGGTTCTATGCTATGAAGTACGACATAATGGTTAGGCCGATTGAAAAACGGCTTGCTTTCGCCTTCATGATCAGGCAGGAGAAAACTATTGACCAGAAGTACAACCACTGTACGCCCGTTTTCCAACCTATCCTTAAGTGCGATCAGTTTTTCTGATACGTTGGTGCCTATTGTATAACGGATCTTTGTGTCCGTAGCACCCAACTCTCTTTTCATCCATTTTTTCACGAAAATGGGAGTGGTAAAGGCCCTCATCCAGGCATTCCAATTATTTCCTGACTCACCATGATAAGAAAACAGCTTATTTTCCTGATGCCTAAACGGTACGATATGTAACCAATCAAATAGTGAAAGGCCGGAAGACCGCTTAAAAACAGTCTGCCTTTCTTTCACCGGTTTTCCATCCAGTGTTCCTTCAAAATATAGTTCGGCCATATTTTCAATGTATTTTACAGGTTGGTGCATGGCCATCAAATAGTTAACAACCACGACCCCACATGTTTGCGTCTCGCTCTGGTTGATACGCTCTGGTTTTTCAATCCTTTCCATTGCTTCTTTTATAAAAACGCTAACGCTAAGCCGCTCTCCCCAGACCTCATGGGCATCCGTCTTTCCAAAAACACTACTGTCCAGTGTTTCTATGGCCCTTTTTTGTTGTTCGTTTAATCGATCCGCCTCCTGGCTCCATTCGTGCGCTCCTGACTCTTTCCTGTGTACTACGCCCATTTCCCGAAGATGTCCGATGACCCGATTGTCTTCAAACTCGTTGCTATCATTATAGCACTGAACAGGGGCCTCACTGCTCGTAGTCGTGGTGATTGGCTGAAGGGTTGGTGTACGATGAAGTGCATGCTTCGAGGCTTTTTGTTGAGGGGGAATTGTTTTAGCTGCGACATGGCTATTCATGGTTTCCTGAAGTTGCCGCTGATAGCGGGTAGCAGGGCGGTTATCCCTGATACTTCTCGTGCCTCTTGTATCGTGTTGCCTTTTGGGTAAAGAGAGGTGATGGCCTCGCCCTGCTGTTTTATCTATGCTGGTTTTCATTGTTTTTCAATCTAACTAAATCGTCATCGATGGTGGGCTGAAAACTTTTTTCTTTACCGAAATGTCGTCTTTGGGATGGGGGCACCACTGAATAGCCAGTCCTCAATAAAGACCTACTTTTTTTATTAACCAAACTGCCATGCGCTTATTGTCATTTCTTGGTGGAAATACAGAGGCCTGGCTTGATCTATCAAATGACGAACAGAGGGAGACAGCGTGACGTCTACGGCAAAAGAAAGGTATTCAACCGTTGTTTATGTTGCCGAATTGGGGTACCCTTGTAGTAATTAACGACTAGTGACAAGCATGCACTACAAACCCAACAAACTTTCCCGGAGATATGCTCCGCGCATACATCGGGAGGCCACAGAAGAAAGAAACCGGACTTTTGCCTTTCCGCCTACCAATGAAGAGGATACCGATACCGCTTGGTTGCAATCTACTGAAACACCTGTTCAGCTATTTTCTGAGGATGAAGAGGCTGTGAGAATGGTACCGAATAATGAGGAAATCATAAATCTGGCACCCAGAAATAAGGAGATAGTAAGGATGGTACCTAATAGCGAAGAAACCATACGGATGTCCCCTCAAGGTAAAGAACCACCTGTTCAGCTAGTTCCGCAGGGTACGGAACCATTTGACGGTGGGTTGATCCCACCTGATGAAGAGGAGAAAATAACCCAAGGGCAAGGGAAAAATGGGAAAGGTAAACCTGTTCTGCCGGAGCGACCTACTGTACCCGACTTACCTAAAGATGTCAATGAGTTTATAAAAAATGTAAGGCCGGACTTTGCTGAAAAATTTAAGGAAAGCACGGATAAAGGGTCCGTAACCCAGGAAGCACGAGCAGCTTTCTGGGAAAATGAGGAGCAGGCCATCTCCAACATGAGGGAATCATTGAGGGCCGACTTTTTCATTCAAAAAACCGACGGAGCGTATAGGTTTGATGCTTCGCAAGCCGCGAAGGCACTCGAAAAACGGGTAAGAGATGGAGAACTGTCAGCAAAAGAAGCTTTTGTCATGAAGCAAGCCCTTGAGTACGAGGCCGGTCAGATCTTAAAAGACCCACAGCTGGATGCTTTTGCCTTTGAGTCCCAGGGAGCTAAGAAGGAAGCAGCCCGACAACAACAGATATTGAAAGGTAAGATTGAAGATGCTCTAAGAAAAGCAAAGCAAAAGGGCGTCCTGGGAGAGTTTGGCGAAGCGCTGGATGTGGTAGGAACCACAGCTGAAGTAGCCGGAACACTGGCATCTGCCTCCGTTGTAGGAGCGGAAATTGGCGTTCCTTTGATACTAGTTGGGAAAATCGTATCGGGTGTAGGTACCGGGTTTCAAATCGTGGATGATTTTCAGCGACTGGATCCTGAGCTGGCAAGGGAAAATGCTTTGATAAGGTTAAGTATTCTTACAAGTGGAGTTGTATTAAGTAAGGGAGTTGATAGGCTGTTAACCAAAGAGTTAATAAGTAGGAATACTGAGGTTTTTATTCAGGTTTCAATAATCGCATCTGGCAAGGTGGCGGAGAATCGTTCAATTCAGAAGTAATGAATTTAAGAATATATCTGATAATTATTATTGCTGTTGGATTACTGTTGCTACTAACGGATAAGTCCCAAAGCCAAATATCAAAAGTAAGACGTTTGTTATTAGCTCTTAGTATCATAGCAAGTATGGTTTACCTAATATTTGATTTTTTCTGGTTTTAGTTTGCGGGCATCTTTTGAGAAGATGAAGGCATTTATCCAAGTTTCTGTTAAAGGCGGGGAGAAAACTACGGAAAAAGGATACATCAAAAATTAATTATGGTTATTCGTTATGTTCTTGTACTAGCTATTGTAATTAATGTTATTATGGTTGTGAGAAATTACAAAACTAAGAATCCAGAACTAAAGTAAGGACGTTATTTAACGCAATAATTGCAGTGGCAGGTCTTACTTTTCTCATCTATGATCTGTTTTGGTGAGAACCATCCGGATCATAAACTGACTCGTTTTGCTTATCATAGGTTCTGTGCACCACCATAGCCTATCAACTTACAGAAATGAGTATAATTGACATTAGCTGCTATCCTGTACAACCTGATGCTTTTTCCTCAATGAATAACGCCCGAATTTTTGTGGTGAAGAAGTAAAACGATCTGCTGGAAGCAAAGCTTGTGGAGATGACCGGAAAGTTGCAGGATCGTTCAGGTTACTTTGAAATCAACATCATCTCCAAAGCGACTACTTTTGACGACGTGAAAACTTTTAACCGCTCCCAACTGGCCTTACGCAACGGAAACGACCGGGAAGAAATATGGGTAGCTTACCAGGGCACCATCTATGATGTGACGAGTTCCAGGCTGTGGAGAAACGGAAAACACTATGAACACTGGGCCGGTCAGGACCTCACGGAAGAACTAGCCGATGCACCGCACAACGATCATGTCTTTCAAAAGCTACAGGTAGTGGGAAAACTGGTCCGATGAACATAATCGGAGATGGGTGTAAGAACGTAACAAGTAGATCACTTAACTTGAGGCGTATATGTCCATCCCATTTGTCGACCTAAACGCGCAGTACCAATCGATCAAAAGCGAAGTAGATCATGCCATTGCTTCTGTTTTTGAAACGACCTCCTTTATCGGGGGAGAACCCGTCAGGAAGTTTGAGGAAGATTTCGCACAGTACCTGGGAGCCAACCATTGCGTCAGTTGTGCAAATGGTACGGATGCGATTGAAATCGCACTGAAAGCACTAGGTGTCGGGCCGGGTGACGAAGTGATCGTACCTGCGCTCACCTGGATCAGCACAGCAGGAGCAGTCAATAACGTAGGTGCAGCACCGGTTTTTGTCGACGTATTAGCGGATGAGCGCACCATCGACCCTAGCCTGATCGTGCCAAAAATCACCGATAAGACCCGGGCCATCCTACCCGTTCACTTGTATGGGCTTCCTGCCCGAATGAAGGAAATTAAAGCCATCGCTGTCAAACATAAGTTAAGGATCATCGAAGACTGTGCTCAGGCACACGGAGCGGAAATAGATGGGCATAAAGTAGGTACGATGGGAGACATTGCCACCTTTAGCTTTTATCCAAGCAAAAACCTAGGAGCCTATGGAGATGCCGGAGCCATCGTTACGAACGATTCTGAGCTTGCGGAAAGGTGTAAAAAGCTATCCAACCATGGTCAGTTGGTAAAGCACGATCATCAAATCATTGGAAGAAACAGCGGATTGGACGCCATCCAGGCAGCCGTTCTAAATGTCAAGCTCTCCTACCTCGATGAATGGACGAAAACAAGGGGGTGTATTGCGAGTCAGTACGATTCTCTACTGAAAGAGGTGCTCACCCCGCTGGTGCCAGGTGG
>JBCCXH010000247.1:0-7851 GCA_039192005.1 Bacteroidota bacterium | reverse complement strand
TTTAAGAGGTATGTTAAAACTAATCACTCTCTTAATCGTGCTTCAAATAAATCCTGTCGCTGAACTTCAATGGGAAAAACGTGTGCTCATTGTCTCCGCAGATTCCTCCGCAAGTCTTGATGACCAAACGCAACAACAACGATTTTCTGATGCAAAGAAAGAAATGATGGACCGGGACCTGGTGGTCTACCGACTTTATAATGATCATTGGTTTGGCCCTTCCGATGAGCCGTTAGAGAAAGGCCAGACAGATGTCATTAGAGAGGCTTACGCTGTTCCTACCGATCAATTCATGGTCGTATTAATCGGTAAGGACGGATCAGTAAAATTGAGAAGCGATGAGCCGGTCTCGGTGAACGATCTTTTCAACCTGATCGACCGCATGCCCATGAGAAGAGCAGAAATGAGAAAGAAGGGACAGGAATGATTCGTAAATTGATTCTCTAGCGGAGCTAACATCGAAAGCAATGAAGGAAAACCGATTTAGGCTATATGTTACTTCTTACCATCTGGTCTACCACTTTCTCCCTGGTGGTATCCACCTTTTGTCCATTGACCATCCGGTCTCCTCGCGGTGTTCCGTGTAGCGCGTTGTCCACCGCATGAAGCACCTCGTGATGCATGTTGTAGTTGGTGTCTTTACCTGGGGCAAAATGGATGTTATTTCCCTGAATGGTGGCTTCGGCGTTGAGTTTGGAAGGGAAAGACGACTGGTGGGTAGCATTTAAGCCACTGGTATCTACTCCGTATTTCTCCCCCATTTTCATTGCTATTTGTTGAAACCTGGCACTTCCTCTGGGAGCTTTTCGCTGTAAAGGGACGGAACGAGACGCTACATGGGCATCCATTGTTGCCCGTAGCTGACGTTGATAGATGGCAGAAGGTCGGTTGTCTACAATGGTAGCTGTCCCTCCATGACCTGTTTCGACTCTTCCTGATCGTAAGGATCTCTTTGGTTGTTTTTGTGTGCTGGTTTTCATCATGTCTAAATTATGATTTTACCCAGATAATTCCGAACGTTTCAGGCCATTTAACCTGAATTCCAAGACATCTGTAACGTTGCATAGAAGGTCGCCCTTGTAAGTTGCCCGGATAATGATACCAAACTTTCGCTGCCGTACTTTCCTTATGGGAAGCTAGATGGAAAAATTCAGGTGTTATTTATTGGGGTAGGCCTGCCTTTTACCGGTAGGTTTGTATCATTAAGAGAGTTTTCTCACGAATAAAGTGGGTTACATACGTATAAAATCATCTTTTACATATTTCATCGGTATTGGCAGAAAAAAACCACGGACCGAAGCCCGTGGTAGGTTTTGAGTTATTAGCAGTAAGTTGATGACCCTTACGCCGGCTGGCTATTTTGTAATCACCAATTTTTTAGTCAATCGCTCGCCTTGCGAAATCACTGAAATCAGGTACATCCCGTTCCTAAAGCGTGCATCTGAAATATCCAGTAAAAGTTCCTGCTGCCCTGCTGCTAGCGGCTGCGTCATCACCACCCGGCCTAGCGGGTCGTAAACAATCACGTCGGTCCAGTTTTGTAACCCTTCCCATCGAACATTAGCGGTAAGACTTACCGGATCTGGATGAATCATTAGTTGCGAAATGGCACCTGACGCAGATGGGTTGCTTCTACCTGAGATACTAAAGCCGCCTGCCTCAAAGTGACCCCATGGCTTTTGCGTTGAATACGTGATCACGTACTGACCGTCAATTTTGTCAGGAAGGTTTGTGCTGTACCTGTTGGTATAGTCTTCACCATTGATTTCCAATGCATCCAGGCTCCAGGAGTTAATGAACCGAATGTCGTCTGTAGTTACCCAACAATAATCACCTACGCCATCCTGAACAAAAGGAATCGTAATCTCGACCGGATCTTCGCAGTCGTTGTTTGTGTTCTCGTCGGTTCCATTGATTTCAAAATGTCCCCAGTCTACGTTCGATTCGTATCGGATGAAATACTTGCCATCGATTCGGTCCGGCAGTTCTGTGGTCCACCTGTTTTCATAAGCTACCCCATTGATGGTCAGTGAGACCAGTTCCCATGAGTTGATAAAATCTACGTTACCTTCTGTTACCCAACAGTGCTCTCCGCTGCCATCAAAAGCAAAGTTCAGGCTGATCGGTGTGTTAGGAATAAGCGGGCAGTCGTCCAGTTCGTCAATGAGTCCGTCGTTGTCATTGTCCTCATCGCATGCATCTACGATTCCATCGTCGTCTACATCCAGAAACTCATTTAGAATGATCAGGTCATTTGCATTGGCAAAGCCGGCATTCTCATCTACAGACATAAAGATGACCAGGGAATAGCTATGGCCGTCTGGCAGATCACTGGAAAGCGGGATCATGCTCCCGTCGGCAAATGCATCCGGGATGGTATAGGTATAAGAAAAGCTTCCCGAATCGGCCGCATCACCGGAAAGGATCACTTCAAAGGGGCTATCTGCCACTAATCCTCCGTTTTCATTGAGCTGCCTGATAAATGTGGCAACGTAAGTCAGGTCCTCTTGCTGGCCACCAACGATGCCTGTGGAGTAGGTCAAATCCAGGTCAATGACGTCACCGGGTGCTACTTCCGGTGCCGTACCACATGAAGTAAAGAAATCACTTCTGTTATTGAATGAGATGGACCGTGCCCGATCAGGGACAGGAGGAGCAGTAGGTGTTTTAACAATGATTTCACCGTTTGCATTGGCAAACTTGCTCACCCCATCAGAGGCGGAGAAAATGATGAGTATGTACGAATGTCCTTCGGGAAGGTCTGCCGTAACGGGAAGAACGGTCCCATCGGTAAATACGGAAGGGATGGTATAGGAATAGGTAGTGGTACCGAAATTGGCTGCATCAGTCGTTACGACCGTCTGAAAAGCACTGTTTTTCACGGTTCCTCCATTTTCGTCCAGTTGTCTCAAAAAAGTAGCCACGTAGTTCAGGTCATCTTCTACCCCATCGACTACATCCGTTGAGTAGCTGATCTCGATGTTCATGGTCTGCCCGATGAATACTTCCGGATTAACTCCACCCGAAGGAATGAACTCGCTTCGGTTGTTGAACGTAACAAACCGATCCCTGCTTGCGGAGATCAGCACTTCTTCTGTTACCACCGTGCGCTCGTCCCCTTCCACCAACATTTCAATAACGGCCATCAACTGATGTCCGTCAGGAAGGTCTGTGGGTTCGGGAATGGCGCTTCCATCAGCAAACGTGGAAGGGATGGTATACGTATATGCTGCGACTCCTGCGTTGGCAGCGTTTTCAGAGGCTATGGTATCGACGGTGCTACTTGCAACGGTCAATCCATTTTCATCCAACTGACGGATTGCTAACGTAACCGAAGACAGGTCTCTTTCTACCCCGTCTATCGTCCCGCTGGAATAGCTGATGTCCATGAGGATTTCCTGATTATGCAAAAATTCAGGAACCGTCTGATCACCTAAAAGAAAGGACGAATAGTTATCAAAGCTTAGGAAGGAGGAAGCGTCTGTTTGCTCCACTTCATCAGAGAAGCGGAACACTCTCATTGCCGCGCTACTCACAAACCCTCCTGCGTCGTCAAATGTGATGGCTATTTCATTGTCTTCCTGTAACAATTCGTACGGAACGTCTACCTCAAGAAGGCCAAAGAAACCCGGCCTGAACTGCTGGTCGTCGTCCCCACTGAAATTGGACGGTACGGACAACTCCGTTCCGTTGATGCTGACCATCGGACGCAACGACTTACCATGTTCGCGACCCACGCCCAGACGTAACGTGGCTTTACCAAACATACCGGAGTGATCTACTCCATTGATATTAAAGTTGATCTCCGAATTTGCATTAATTGGTTGCAGGTAGTCTGTTGCGTAATATTTTACTTCTTCAGAAGTCTCATCTAAAGGCACCTGGCCGGCAAACGTGTATTCAAGGATCGTTGTCGATTCGGGAGTCAGGGTAAAACCCGCGGGAGGAGTCGCATGCTCAATCCGTTCCAGGATCGGCGCACTTCCGTTAAGATACAGTGCTTTCTCTACGATGCCTTCCAGTACCAGACCGCTGTCTTCAAAAAGGTTCAGGTTAAATGTTTTGGGATTGGTAATCAAGTTATTGACGATGACGTATGCTTTGTTTCCATCTACGTATGCGTCTACCAATACATCCGGATCAGAGGCATTGGTGTGGACTCTTTTTCCGTTTACGTCTGCCCAAAGCTCATAAAATTTGATCAACTCGGTAAATACCCATTCGTCTCCCCCTACTCCGGTCTCTTCAAAATCCTGTCGCAACAATCGCCAGGGATAAGGATCCCCATCGTCTTGTCTCCCCCACTCTGCTTTTGTGACAATGAAAGGGATGGCCTTTAGTATCTTATCGGGTCGGTCCATAAATGAAAGCATCATGGGGCTGATCGTTCGTAACGTGGTCCAGTCCCGAAAGGGAGACCATGCGGCTTGTTCAAGTACGCGGTTGCGACCTCCATACTCAGAAATATGAAATGGCTTAATGGTATCAAGCCGGATCATGCTGTAATGTTCCATCATGTCCAGGGTGGCTTCCATTCTGCTACCTCTAAAGTATTGTGGGTTGGTCTCATTGAAATCATAAAAATGAACAGAAAAGAAGTCCATTTTCTCTCCTGATGTATCCAGAAATAACTTCATACGATCGTCCCATCGCTGAAAGTTGTCTACATCAAAGTAAGGAAAAGCGGTGGTGTACCCTCCGATCAGGACGTCTGTATTGTGCCGCCTGATCGCATCGGCAACTTCATTGTGATACTCAAAAACGGCAAGTGGTGGTGTGTCGCCAACGGTGGAAAGTTCATAAAGGGGTTCGTTGAGAATTTCCATGAACCGCGGACGAGGATGTCCTTTGGTAGAAGGCTCTCCTTCGTTACGAAAAAATTCATTGAAAAATCGTCCCATAAAATCTCCCGCAGCATCTGAATCAAAGCTCCACGAGGTGTCATCACAGCACGGTTTGGTGACGCCGTCCCAAAATGGACGTACCTGCCCGCCAAAGATTATGTCTGAACGATCCTCGTATTTATGTCTGCTTGCATTATTTATACCATAAAGCACTTCTCTGACACGCTGCCCCCGAGTGGCCATGTAAGCTGGGTCTACGTATCCCGGGTTATTCGGATCTTCCGTAGATTGATTTATGTTCCAGGGCATGATCCCGTTGTCTCGTCCCAGATAGGCATCTACGTCCTCCATGAGGTACGTTAATTTGTCCTCGTCTCCGTCCCAGTCACTCTCAGTTAAGCTACCGTGCGAATTAATAAATTTATTCCGGTCAAAATCTGATATCGTTCCTACCGAATGTACGGTATTAAGGTTGACGTCCACCTCTACTTGTGCCTGTACTTTCACTGCCAGAAATGACAATAAAAGGATATACGCCACGTTGAGCTTTGAAATTATCATAATTTTAAGAAGGTTAATTTTTGCTGTTTTATAAAATTCTCAATTAATCAGCCGAAATAAGCATCAATTACTAACAATTCCAGATTGAGAAATGCGATGTCCAGTTAAAGTCTAGTTAAAGTCTAGTTATTTAGAAAGTAATTCTATGAGGTGGGTGAGATGAAGACTTGCTTTGGTCTACTGGCTACCAGAAAGAAAATGATATATAAATTTCGGATCGTCTTTCCTTATCGATAGTAGCTCATGAAATGACCTGTTATAACTTCTCAGATTTAGTTATTGGTTCACCACTTTAAGCGTTATCACGCCAGGATCCACGAGGCGAAACTGTAGCAAATAACTACAAGGATACTAAAGCCGTCCGCCACTCAATTTTCGATCCTCCAGAGTAAACACTATCGGATGTTTGGTTTGGACTGGTCTGCTACTGATTGGTCATTTTCAGAAATTAACCCGAATGATAAGACTTCGAGCAGGGCTGAATTTACATTTTACGAAGTTAACCGGTAACTAAGTCTAGTACCTGGATTTGATGCTTTTTTTGAATCCTCCTTCGCCCCCTTGCCAAAAAAAGAGGGAATATTGGCTTCAAAACCAGGTACTTCCATAGAATTAAATTCAGCTTCGTAAAGTAGAGCGATATAAGCGACCAAAAGGGGACTTACCTAAAATAGCGGACTCAAATCCATGAACTATTGCTGTCTACATGGGTAGTTAGATGGTAAGGTACGAGACCCTTTTATTGGGGCAGTTCCACGCGGCAGGCATTCCTGGGGCAGGCCTATGGAAACGATGAATAAAACGGATTAAATAAGATACCCGTAGTACAAACACCTCCGTTCATAGCAGCAGGCTAGTGGGAAAATGATAAACCCATGCTCATTGCATGGATTTATTAATGATTACCCTTGACGTATGATCGTTTATTTTGAGGAAATAGACTCCATCTTTTAACGCTTTTATGTTGATCAACAGTCTGGAATCAATCCTTTTCATCTCATGCTGGGAAAGAACTAAATCTCCACTGAAATTGTAAAGTTTTGCTTCTACCTGTGTGATCCCATCATGTAGCGTCACAAAGATGATATCCGAAGAGGGGTTGGGATAGACTTCAGGCTTAATTTCCGAAGCCACTCCTTTGTTGTCTAATCCGACCGTCACCACCGGGGTTTGGGTAGTTAAGCTGTATTTGCCCGTGTAGATGCTCCTTGACGTTGGAGCTTTGTATTTAGGTCTAAAGTTATTGCCATGATCGTATTGATCAAGAAGGCCTGCCGCTGTCGCTTCTTTTTTTCCTGTTAACGGACCTTCGAAGACCACACCGTCGACCTCAGACGCTTGTCCGGAAAAAAGACGGATGGGATCGCGGTTTAACTGCGTCAATGCATTTCTATACAGGTAATTGATTTTTCCCTTATCGTGCTGAGTAGACCAGGTCCCCATGACCGCGTAGTACGCATCCGGCATGTCCTCAGGCAGCGTGATCGTATTTCTCTCCAGTAGATTGTTTCCGTTATCCCCTACGTGAAAACTTACCTCTTGCTCAAAGTCATTGTTGTAAAGTACGTTCCATTCCGCCGAACTTCCCTGGATCGAAATGTGTCTCAGGTGAGTTGCTCTGCATTTGGTGATCAGGTTGTAAGATCCCTGAATAAAGAAATAGCCATTTGCTCCACCTCCTTTGTTGTGTGCTCCTCTGGCATATACGTTTCTTATGGTATTGTTTTGAGCAGTAGGTCCCAAAACCAACGGGTGCCTTCCACTATTGATTATCTCTACGTCATCCACCCAGCATTGAGAAGAACGATTGATTCTTATGCTTATCGTACTTATGGAGTCTTGTTCGTTACATGAAGGACAGCTCCAGAAATTAATCGGGTCACGATCTAGAATGCTGTCATCGTGCATCCGGTAACTTCCTAAAAGTGTCAACCTGGATACGCCACTGTTGTCATCCTTAAACATGCTAATCGCATTCCCACTGGTGAGCCTCATTAGTAAAACAACCCCTGATTTACTTTGTCCCAATAAAGCAACATTTGGCTCCATTTTAATGGGGGCATTCACAAAGTACCGGGCATTCGGTAACCAAACCCATCTCTTTTTGGTATTTTTTGCTGCTTTTATGGCTTTTTGAATCTCCGTAGTTGAAGCTGTTCCACTTGCTTTCAAGTTCACCGCTACCATACTGGAAGAATCAAACACTGAAGGGGCATCGGGAATAAATGCTGATCTACCAGCTTTATTCCAATTTTAAGATTTTCGATTCGGGGATAGCTTCGGGCTGAGCTGATAGGTCACAAGAAAACATGAACGTCATACTCATCAAAATAGCGGAGATGAATGCGCGCTTTTTTCTTTTTGAAGTAGCTGATTTTTTCATAATATGTTTGGTCAATTGGTGTCGCAAGGGTCGTGGATACGAATTAAAGGCTTATATGTTGAG
>JBCCXH010000246.1:0-7878 GCA_039192005.1 Bacteroidota bacterium | reverse complement strand
CTGTTTTTCTCTCCAAGTTATAACCTGAGCATCATTGAATTAAGTAGGTGCGGAGGGGAGTTTGAATGCATCGGGGAAACATTCAGCGTTGGTTCAAAAACGTATGCTTTTGCCAGGGCAAAATCCATTTCTGTTGGCATGGGGGAACACACCACGTTTTATTACACACAAAAACAGTTGGAAAACCTGATAAAGGACCTGGAAAGAGACGTTGTGTTTGAAGTAGATCCGACTAAAAAATCTCAAATGGAAACGCAAATTCGGATTTGGAAGTCTGCCATTGCCCAAAACGAATACGAGAAATTGATGGCAAAGAAAGTAATAGAGGGAGGAGTGACTGCAGAGGAAGCCGAAGAGGGTTGGCAATTTGAAAACATCACATTTGCCTATGGTTCTTCTGTGGAAAAATCATACCAAAACACGGTAGTAAACGATATTGAATACAGTCAACAGTTTAGTCACTACACCGGTTTTAGGACAGAATTAGAAACGTTTTTTGGTAGCGTGTATGTCAAGCTTAATTTTGACATTGGGTATGCGACCTATGCAGAGTTGGAAGACAAAGTAGAGGTTGGAGAAACACAAAAAACCAAGATCCACTTTCAAGACAATGACCCCGGGGATAGCTACTCTGTAAATATGGTTTTGTCTGGTGCGCAGGACACGAATGACCTTTACCAGGAGCTAGACGATCTGTACGAGCGATCAAACAACCCCGGAGCCTCCTTACCAGCTGGTTTGGGGATCTCGGAAGTAGACGGAGACTTTAAGTACAACAACGTACAGTACATCAACCCGATCTTTATCACGAGAGGGGGAAGGACCTCATGTCCACATGAGCCGGAAGAAAGGGCTAAATACTTAGAGTATCTGGCTCCTGACTTTATTGCTAACCTGATGGAAGCAGGATACATTACGGATAGCCTCCTTTACCCGGGCGAAAAATACAGGTATCAGCTGTCAGGGTATGATCCTGAAAAACCAGACGATGAGTTCATTCTAAACTACGGAACGTTCCAACGTGATCAGCCGGGCATACGTATTGAGCCTCGGGTACAGCGTGACATTCCGTTGATTGCAGGGAACCGTGCCACGTTTGATATCATACTAGAGAACCTCAACCTGGAAGACACCATTCGATCGTACACCTTGATGGTCGATCAACGTACCACGGGAGCAGGCCCGACGATGCGGCTTGATGGTGAGCGTTTCATCAAAGGGACCCCCATCCCGCTTTACAAGGGCGAGCAGCTACGAAAGAAGATTACGCTCAGGCCCATAGAGGGGGTGTATGATTACGAGGACATCGTCATTTACCTGGTGGCCGGCTGCCAGTTTGACTTTGGCCAGGACCTGGACTTCCAGGAAGACATCTTTGCCAGGGATACCATCTCTGCGTTCTTCAAACCGTCCTGTCCGGTTGCTTCAGTCATTAAGCCAACGAAAGACTGGATCATCAATGATCAGACGGGGCCCGAGTTGGATCTGGAAATACATGAACAGCTCTACTTTTTTGATAACCACGAGAAAATAAAGCTACAGTTCAAAGCCACCCACCAATCGGACGACGACTGGGTAGATGCTGCTGTATGGAGTAGGGACTCGGCAGAAGTGGAAGAACGGGTAGCGATCGGGGAAGATTACTTATACTTCCCGGTAGATAATCACTACATCACTAAAAAGTGGGACGCGGAATCGTTCAACCTTAAGGATGGCAACTACCACGTTCGTTGGGAGTATCAATGTAAAAATGGCTTGTACTCGTTCTCTGCACCGATCAACGGCGTCATTGACCGGACTGCTCCGCACCCATTTGGCCGTCCGTCCCCCGCAGATGGGGTGTTGTCTCCGGGAGATGAAATTGTCCTGACCCTAAACGAACCCATCGTAGCCGCATTGGTAAACAAGGACGATTCTCCCGAAAACCCTGGCATCGTATTGAAGCCTTACGAAACCAAGGTTTACTTCAACTATGCGGTGAGTGGAGACAAGGTGATCATCACACTGGATGAAGACAACCCTGCTTCGGTAGAAAACTGCATCCTGGATATTTCTGTGGAGAACTTGGTGGACAGAAATGGAAATATCATGAAGTCTCCGGCGACGTGGTCGGTGTTTGTCGATCGAAACCAGGTGACCTGGAACGACCGCTCCATCGCGTTGGAGAAAAAAGTCAATGAGCCGCTGAAGTTTCGCAGTACCATGACCAACAGCGGAGGAGAAACGCGTGACTTTGTGATTGACAACCTGCCACCTTGGTTGACTGCCGCGCCTATGTCCGGCTCTATCGACCCAGATTCTGAGCAGGAAGTTGTCTTTACGGTCAATGCAGGCTTGAACATTGGAGAGTACCAGCAACCCATCCATTTGAGAACGAGTTTTGGATTCAACGAAGGGCTGTTGCTGAACTTGAAAGTACTAGCGGAGCTACCAGAGAGCTGGACCTTCCAGCCAGAAGACTTTCAGTACACGATGAGCTTCATTGGGCAGATCAAAATAAAAGACCACTTCTCGGTAGACGATGAAGACCAAATTGCCGTCTTTGTGAACGACTCGTTACGAGGCCTTGCGCCCATTCAGTATCAGGAAGTATACGACAATTACCAGGCATTTCTGTCCGTGCACAGCAACGACCCGGGTGGCAACGAAATACTGGAGTTTCGTATCTGGGACGCGAGCGAAGGCCGGGTGCTGACGGGCATTGTGGTGCCGGAGATAGAACAAGACCCGATCCTGTTTGCGCAAAACGAGATCTATGGCCGTCCGTCTCGCCCGGTGACCTTTCTTTCCGCAGATAAGGTCCTGACGACCATGAACCTTCCGAAAGGGTGGAAATGGGTGTCGTTCAACCTGGAAACGAATGCGATGGCACGTACACGAAACCTCTTCGAAGGCCAGCAACTCCGCGATGGCGACCGGTTATTGTCCATCGATGCAGTAGATATCTACGATGCACAAAATGACCTTTGGATCGGGAACCTGGCCGGAGACAACCTGCCACCTTCTACAGGAGGGATCGATGTGAAGCAGGGCTATCGGGTTTACCTGGATGAGCCGTTGAAAATACAGCTGACTGGCAGACCGGTAAACACCCTGGAGGAAACGATCCATCTTTACTCAACAAACAGCCTGATTAAACCGACCATGTGGAACTGGATCAGTTTCCTTGGGCAGGACAACAGGGAAATCAATGAGGCACTTGCTTCCGTACAGGCAGAAGATGGGGACATCATCAAAAGTCAGTACGCCTTCGCGATTTATGACCCGGCACTGAAGTGGGTCGGAAACCTGACCTATCTCGCACCCGGTGAAGGGTACTTGATCCAGGTCGGAAGTGACCAACAACTGACCTTTCCGGAAAATGGATTGATCAATGCTACACAAAGGACGAGTCGTTCCAAAATGATGTACGAAGAAGCCAACTTAGACCCTCATTCCTATCGGGAGACCATGAACATGGTCGTGCAAGTATTGGGACTGGATTTGAATGTAGATAATGCACAACTACAGGTACACTCAGAAGGTGGCCTGAGAGGTGTAGCCCAATTGAAACAAGCTGGAGAGAAGGCGCTTTATTACCTCACTGTGTATGGAAACGAAGAAGAAGCCCTTGATTTCAGCTTGGCTGTTGGAGGTAAATCACTCGCGTTGGACCATCCGATGACCTTTACTGCCGGTACGATGGAAGGAACGTATCGCGCACCAGTCATCATGAATTTTGCAGAGGAGGCGTTAGCCAATGTGGACGTAAACGTCTACCCGAACCCCTTTGCAGATCGGATGAACATTGCGTTCAAGCTGGATGAAGCAGGGTTTGGACAAATCCGGATCTTCTCAATGGACGGAAAGTTGTTAATCGACCGGGAGTTTATCGGAAACAAAGGAGAAGAGGTGACTTTTGAATGGGACGGGGCGACAGACCTGGGTGCAGCCGTGAAGGAAGGCACCTACCTGCTACACATCCGTACCGGAGAGGAGTCCAAAGACCTTTTATTAATCAAAGAGTGAAGATGAGTCGCATTGCTCGATTAGGAACAGCCGCAGGGCTGTTCCTATTTTGTGTTTTTCAGGGAAAAGCACAATCACCCAACTGGACGGTAGACTACAGCCGGTTCCAGTTTAGAATGACCGCAAGTGTCGTACTGGAACGAGAAGGTACCCCTCTGGCCCGGGGTGAAAATAAAGTAGCCGTCTTTGTAGGCGATGAAATACGAGGAGTGGGCCGTGCGGATGCCTACCACGAGCCTACCGATCAGTACCTGGCCATCTTCCAGATTGGGAGCAACCAGTTGGAAGGGGAGGAGTTGAACTTTAGGGTCTATGACGAACGTGCCGATGAAGTCATCAGCGTGCGGTTTACCGAGACGTTTCAGGCCGATGAATTGATTGGTTCCATCAACGACCCGATGGTGCTGTCTGACAATCAATTTCCAACGGCGATCATTGTTTCCGATACTTCTTTTGTTGAGAACATCGCGGTCGGGACCAACATCGCCACCCTAACTACCGTGGATGGAGACGATGGCGATCATACCTATGCATTGTCTGCATTTGATCCCGAAGCGGCTTCGGAATTTATCACGCTAGAAGCGAACCAACTAATTGTCACGGATACGGTCAGTTTTGAAGTGGTCCCGTCTTTCTCCGTTGTGGTCAGCGCGCAGGATCCGTTTAGCGCTGCCATAAGCAAAAAGGTTGAGTTCAGAGTGGAAGACCAGCCGGAAACGCCGCAGTCCATTTTGCTTTCAGATGAACGCATCGCCGAAAATAATCCATTGTCAGCACAGGTCGCATTGATGACAGTCTTGGATGATGACGCTGACGAAACGTTCACGTTTTCCTTTGCGCCGGTCTTAGAAAACGCCGATTCTGCGTACTTCCGAATCGATGACAATCGGTTGCTGGCGGCAAAGGTTTTCAACTATGAGTCCAAGGCTTTTTTAGACATCTACCTTACCTGTACCGACAAAGACGGGCTCTCCCGAACAGAGGCGTTTACCATTTCCGTAGACGACATAGAAGAACCGGAGCCGGTAAGTAACTACCTCTCTCCCAATGGCGATGGGTTCAATGACTTCTTAATCATTGAAAATGCAGAGATCTACCCGGGGTTTACCTTAAGGGTGGTCAACCTACAAGGAAAAGAAGTGTACCGCAAGACAGACTATGCCAATGACTGGGACGGGTACTACCAGGGGCGGCCGTTACCTGCCGGAGTGTACCATTACACCTTTAAAAGCGAATCCGGCGACGTCAATTTCAGTGGAAGACTATACATCAAAGACCGATAAGCAAACCAATCATGAAAAAGCTACTTATTTGTTTATTTCTTTTAATTGGGTATGGCCTGAGTGCACAGCAATATCCGGAGACCCAATTGTACGCGATCAACCCTTACATGATTAACCCCGGCTTCAACGGGTATTACAGTGACCTGTCCGCGTACGCCTCGGTCATGAGTCCCATTACCATGGAAGACGGAGCCATCCGAAACTACCAGGTAGGGGTCAATAAGTCGTTGGAAAAAGAATACGTAGGTATCGGCGGCAGGCTCCGTTACGATCAGCGTGACTTTTTTGAGTCCATCTACGTCGATGCGAGCTTTGCCTATCGGCTGGTGACGGACAACAAACACGTACTCAGCGTAGGGTCAGATATTGGGCTGGTCAACCGGACGTATAACATCGGTGAGCTTTCACCTTACGTGGATTTGAGAGACCCGACCTTGTATTCGGATTACTATTACCAAACAAATTTTAACCTGGGTTTTGGCCTGGCCTATTACTCCAGCGAAATCGAAGCCGGCATCGCCCTCCCGCATTTAGTGGAAGGATCCGAACCGTTTAATGGGTATTTCAATGCCTACTTTGCTTACAAAGTGTACTTCTATCACGATGAGTGGCAGTTGAAGCCCAACGTGTTTTTTGTCAACTATCCGGATGGGACCACCCAATTGGAAGGAAACGTGATGATCACCAGAAAGGGGATGTTTTGGGGACAACTGGGAGCGACCAGCAATCGTGCAGTAACCATCGCTACCGGATGGAAATTTGATAGCTACGAATTGGTCTATTCTCACCGACAAGAGCTGAATAGCCAGTTGCCTTACCTTAGTCGGGGAGAGATCATGCTCAGGGTACATATGGGAAGGTCCGGCTATGTGCTTTCCAACGTTCGGACGAAACGAAATCGTAAGTAGAGGGGGTATCATCTATTCTCCGGGTTGCCTGAGACCGGGTCGCGCCAGACGTATCTCTTAAGTCAACGACATTATGTATCTATTGAGTAACTTTAAAAGGTGAAAAACTACTCCGTAGATATTGAGATTGATAAACTGACAAATTCAATTGAAAATAGAATTTCTGGAGATAGTTTTGATACTCAGGTTATTGAAGTTTCAGAACGAGATCTTAAGCTGATTTCTTCAAACTGGAACTTTGATTGGGTTGCCGAGTTTAATAATTCGGAAACCAGCGTATTTAAGCTTATCATTGAACAGAATATAAAGATCATACAGGGATTAATAAGTCTTAGGTATCTTGATGGTTTTATTTTTGTTGAACTGGTAGAAAATGCGGACTTCAATATTGGAAGGAATAAAGTCTATTTGGGAGTCGCAGGAAATTTATTTGCTTTTGCTTGTAAAGAGTCTTGGGATAGAGGTGATTATGGATACATAGCTTTTAATGCTAAAACCAATCTAATTCCTCATTATAAAAAGACACTTGGAGCAGTTCGAATAGGCGAATCAAACCAGATGGTAATTGAGCCAAAACAGGCAGTATCATTGATCAATAAATATTATAATTCGTAATTATGGGATATATAAAGGAACCAAATGGAGTAACGCTGGCTGTTGATAAACTAAAGTTGACAGAAGAAATAGAAGATCGAATTAAAGGCTTTATCGATGAAAGTAAACAGAGAAATGCAGAACAAATAGCTGAACTCAAAAAAATGAGGTAGGCTGAAAAGTTCAGGAATTATTTTATTGGTATCCGGTTAAATTAATTTTTAGCGAAAAAACCTCATTTTAACGATTTAGATCCTGGTTTTTTGTCCTGATCGCAGCGGCGAACCGTCAAAAACACCCCTCTTTGCTTTGGGTAGCAACCCTTAGTCTTTTTTCTCTTACCGCGCGGCGGACCGTTTTTTTTTAGGCAAAAAAAGTATCGCAGCGGCGCCCGCCAAAAAAGCCATGAAAGTTTGTAAGCCGACGTGGCGCGGCCATACCCACAAACACCTCTCCACCGCGTCAAATACACTACTGAAATAGTAAAAAGTAACAAAAAAAAGCCATTGAAAAAAGGCGTTTGGTATTAATACGTTTGAATGATCCATAACTGTTAAATTCACTGACGATGGAAATAGAACTAGCCAAACAGGTAGACCTTGAACAAATTCTAGCCTTGCAAAAGGCATGCTACTTAGAGGAAGCCGAATTGTACGATGATTTTGAAATTCCTCCTTTAACACAGACGATTGATTCGATAAAAGTGGATTATCAAAAAGAGAAATTTCTGAAGATTGAGTCGGAGGGAAAAGTGATAGGTTCCGTCAGAGGGTATATAGAAGCAGGTACGTGTAAAATTGGGAGGTTGATCGTAAGCAGGGATTTTCGAAACGTTGGATTGGGGAAACGGCTCATGAAGGAGATTGAATCTCAATTTGATTTGGCAGATCGTTTCGAGTTATTTACGGGGCATAAAAGTGACAGGAACCTGTCATTTTATGTTAAACTTGGATATTCTGAGTTCACGAAAAAACGGATAAACGAAAAACTGGAATTGATCTTTCTCGAAAAAAACAACCGATAGTCGAGTAGATCAGGGAATTCCCCTGATTTACAGCGATTACTATGAGTCGAGTAGATCAGGG
>JBCCXH010000245.1:0-7896 GCA_039192005.1 Bacteroidota bacterium | reverse complement strand
TCACTATCGACCCTGATAAAACTAATGTTTTTGGCAAGTTGATGCAGATAGCTTTACCAAAAAATATGGAAATATGGCATCAACAATAGCAGAACCAGAGGTATCATCCATACCTATAAAAGAACGAATTGAGCACCTAAAACGCGTGGCTCCCAGTCTAAAAATTGCATCTTCTGTGGCGGAGTTAATTGAGCTTTCGATGGGAGATTCGCACGATAGTTTACATCAGGTCAGTTACGAGCTACCAGATGGAAAAAACATCTTAGAAGCGGAAGTAGTACGTGTAAAAAATGGTATCGCAGCCAACTATCCGGAGGCTTACCTCCGAAGAAGGGATCCGGATAGTATGGTCATTGCGGATGATTATCCGACAGATAAAGAGCGTTTTTCTGACCGGTTCGGCTACTCGTTTGAGTCACTAAAAGAAGAGACGTTTGAATGGTTGAGTAAACAAGACCTGGCCATGTTTTATTTCAATGCCGGTAAGCCGGGCCTTGGGTACAATGGTGTCGCCATCATTCCTGCCAATGCGGGTTTCTTTGGATTGGGTTTATCCCTTCTTCAGGGGATACTGGATCCCTCGGAACTTCCGGAAGACTTTGAACCTCAGGCAGCGATTTACGTGGCTCCTCCATTTCGGCATACCCATTTTGATGGCAAACAGGTCGTTGTCCACGAGCGACAGGAAGATCAGTATGAGATGTTTTCTTACAACCTCTATCCCGGGCCCAGTGCGAAGAAAGGGGTGTACGGGATGCTGATTCATTTAGGAAACATTGAGCATTGGATCACCGCACATTGTGCTACGGTTCGTGTCGTAACACCTTACGATAACGTCGTCACCCTCATGCACGAAGGAGCCAGTGGAGGAGGAAAAAGTGAGATGTTGCAACAACCCCACCGACAAGTAGACGGAAGTTTGTTGTTGGGAGAAAATACGGTGACTAAAGAAAGGCTGACGTTGGAGTTGCCACGTGCTTGTGACCTGCAACCGGTCACCGATGACATGGCCCTCTGCCATAAAAGCCTTTACCGGGACGATGAAAAGCTGACGCTGATTGATGCCGAAGAGGGATGGTTTTTGCGAGTAGACCACATCAAAGACTACGGGACCGATCCACTTTTGGAGCGCATTACGGCCAACCCTTCGCAACCGCTTCTCTTCTTAAACATTGATGCAGTGCCAGGTGGAAGGGCGTTAATATGGGATCACATCGAGGATAAACCCGGTGTGCCCTGTCCCAATCCCAGGGTCATTGTACCCCGGTCAGCCATGCCGGATGTTTATAACGATCCGGTCACTGTTGATATACGAAGCATGGGAATACGTACCCCTCCTTGTACGAAAGAAAAGCCAACGTACGGCATTGTAGGAATGATGCACGTACTACCACCAGCGCTCGCATGGCTTTGGAGGTTGGTCGCGCCAAGGGGACATGCCAACCCCAGTATCACCGACTCGAAAGGGCTTACAAGTGAAGGGGTAGGGAGCTATTGGCCATTTACGGCGGGTAGAAGAGTCACACAGGCAAACCTGATCCTGGAACAGATGCAGCATACCCCAAAAACCAAGTACGTATTACTGCCCAATCAGCACATTGGTGCCTATAAAACAAGCTTTATGCCGCAATGGGTAAGCAGGGAGTATTTGGCACGTCGTGGCAATGCAGACTTTAACGATCAGCAGATTTCCCCTGCCAGATGTGAACTGTTGGGATATGCGATGAACAGCATGCGGGTAGAAGGCAAGCACATGCCCAAGGGATTGCTCAAAGTAGAGTTTCAGAATGAGGTGGGAGAGGCAGCCTACGATCAGGGAGCGTTGATGCTGAAGGAGTTTTTTATCAGTGAATTGGAAACGTTTCACACAGACCGGTTAAGTGATGAAGGAAGAAAAATCATCGAGTGCTGTATGGATAACGGTGGCGTATCGGAGTATGAACGATTACTTTAAAATTTTATTTTTTTGTTGCATACTAGTAAAGGAAAGCCTGGGAGACCAGGCTTTCCTTGTTAGTACCTACGCCTACTTTGTCATGTTCGCTTTTCTTACCCAAACCCCTAGTCGGGCACCACTTGCCGTGCGCCCCTAAAGGGGAAAAGCAAAAAAAAATCAATTTGACTCCCTTTAGGGTGGGGGTAAATCAATGATTTTTTTAATATAACAAAAGGACTACAAGTTATTTTTGAATAGTTGCCCAGCTGTCCAAGGCCAATAGCTAGTGGCCAAAAACTAAAGCATATTTCTATACAATCTCTTTCTCGTCAACTGCGTTCACAAACAGCACATTTCCAATTTCGTCCAGTCCTTCAAACAAGCTTTGACCGTATTGCTTTACTGCTTCACTTCTAAAACCGACTATTGTGAGGTCAGCAGATTCGGATACTTCGTTGATGATGTCCTTATTGGACCGGTCAACCGTTTTGGCGATGGCGGTGATGTTTTTAGCGGAGATAGGAAGCCTGCCAACCTTCGCAAGGTCCAACAATTTTTTACGTTGCTCTTCCATACTTTCCTGAGGGAAAATCGCGTAAATCTTAAGCTGTGCCTTGTGCCAGTCCGGATGCCCCATGATGATGTAGCCCATGAGGATCATGAGGTTGGCATTTTCATAATCACTTTGGGTGATCCACACGTGAATTTCTCGTTTGAACCCAAAGCCTTTTTCCGACGTGGAGAGTACACAAACATCGAAATCTACCGCTTTGACCAACGTCATGTTTTCGATAATGTCTTTTGCACTCTCCTTGTGGTACCTGGAGTATTCAAACAAAAACATGTTTCCCTCCTTGCCGGAAATGCTCGGAAGCTGCAAAGCTTGTGCGATGGCGGTGGTATGGGAAGGAGAGATCATCGTGTCCAGGTACACGTTACTGTGCATCTCACCCGCCACTTTGATCAGTTCTTCCAGGTCTTCCTGTGCTTTGGCATTGGATTCTCTGGATAAATACCCCTTAATGAGATGAATGTAGGTGCCAAACCCATATCGGTGGCACATCCACCGTAGCAGGTCAAAGTCAGAAGTTCGTTTAAAGGCATTTTCTGAAATACAGATAATGGAAGGCCTCCAGTCTTCGTCGTCTTTTTCCGCATTTTGCAGGAAGATCTGGATTTTTCGGGATAACTGAAAAATCACGCCTTGAAAGATCTTGGCAAGCCCACGTCGGTCCCCATTCATCCGGGTAAATAAGAAATATAGCGCAGTGATGATAACGAGCGACCCGATGGCATAAGAGGCATTCATGGAAAACATTAGGTAAAAGCACATCAGGGCTCCGATCAGCGAATAGTACCACTTGGATCGGAAGGTAGGCCGGTAGGAGGGGTCTGCCGCGAAATGATGCAAAAAGGAAATCAGGCAGATGGCTCCGTACGTCACCATAAAAAACATGGAGATGATCTCAGCAACAAAGTTGACACTGCCGATGGCCACAAAGACGATGGTGATGAGGCTCGTTATGAGTACTCCGTTAATCGGCTCGTGGTTTTTTCCAGACTCTTTTTTCAGCCATTTGTTTACGAAGTCTACTCCAAACACCCGATCGTTTGCCAGCGCTTGTAGCGTTCGAGGGGCGACCAGGATGGAGCCGATCGCAGAAGAAAGCGAAGCGCAAACCAACCCAATGGGGATGATCGGTCCCCATACGGCAATTTTAGACATGATCAACTGGTCATTGGCCAGGTCTTCCGGTGAAGCAGCAAGGTTTAGCTTAAAAGCGGCTCCCAGGTAAATCAACATGCCAAATACGGTGGCCCAGATGGTCCCTTTGGGAATCGATTTTTTGGGGTTTTTCAGGTCTCCCGAAAGGCCAACGCCGGCGGCCATGCCGGTAAATGCCGGAAAGATGATCGCAAAAACATAAAAAAAACCGTCGCCTCCCTCTACTTTAGACAAAAGGTTGATGGAGTGAGAAGATTGGTATTCCGTCGTGCCCGTGAAGAACAAGAGTAGTGAGACAAAAAGGACAAGGACCACAACGTAAAGGGCTTTCATGCCCAGGTTAGCCCCTTTGGCGAAAATAAGTCCGCAAAGCGCCAATGTAAGTGGCAAGCTGATGAAGCGCTTATCCACACTAGACAACTCCAATACTTCCTTTAGGTAATCGAGAACAGGATCGAATGCTTCCGTCGCCGCGATTATGTAAAAAGCGACACTGATCGCCTGAGAGAGGTAAAGCGTGACACCAATGGTGGCTCCGATATTGATGCCAAATGACCGGGAGATGATGTAGTAGACACCACCACCCTCTACTTTTTGGTTTGTGGCAATTTCAGCCACTGCCATCGCCGTCGGAAGTGTGACCAGATGTCCCAGTGCAATGATGCCGATGGTGCCTAAAAGGCCCACATGACCTACCGCATAGCCAAAACGAAGGAAGAGGATGGCCCCTAAAATGGTGGAAATGGCGGTCATAAAGACGGGTAGTGTCCCAAATTTTGGTTTATCGCTCATGGAGTATTGAAAATGATAAGCTGCGGCTAATGTATAAGGAAAACAGGTGATATGTTAATGGATGGTGTGGAATTCATCTTTCTTATAGATGGCTTGGAGTGGATAGGTGTGCAGGAACCACAAAATTCCAGAGGTTTTATGTTCAACTATAGGTTTAATTTGATACATAATAAAATTACTCAATTTACCTGATTGTTGCTTCAGTTTACAGCGTGTCTAATGCATAATCCGGGTTTAAACAAAAAACTAAGCCTCACTTCCGCGAATGTAGTGACTCTGTAAAGATGGTACTGTCAGGTATTGAAGTGTGACATCATGAAAAATGAAGTAGGGTGAAGCGGGATCATCGTGACCAAACATTTTGTTTAATATTCGAATTAGGAAGAGGGTATGTAACGATATAAAACAGTATTTGTGAATTAAAATAAGCGTCAGCTTCGCTACAATTCGAAAAAGAAACAGTGAGATAATAGTTTATCATTTGATAATTTACTACCTTCACGAAAATGATAACGTCTAGCACAATGATTAACCAATTAGAAGAAAATGACCTTCGCCAACTTCTAAGCAAAGACACGAACATAGTACAGTTTACTGCCGGGTGGTGCGGCCATCTATGCAAGCAAATGAGTAGAAAGTTTGAAAAAATGTCAGACGAATTCTCAACGGTCAATTTTATTACTATTGATCTGGGTAAATTTCCTGAAGCCAGAAACTTTGCAAAGATCCACTCCTTACCTACCTATGCTTGCTTTAAAGGACACGTATTGGAAAGTCAAATCCAAACAAGTAAGGAAGACGTACTTTATAATTTTGTACATCAATCCATTTGAAAAAACAGCAACGAATCACCTGCCAATTAGGAAACCACAAAACTCCCGTTTACACTGTTCTAACGCTCCTTTATTTTCAGGTTACTTCTGTTCATGAGCTTAAAATGTTGAAAAAAGCATTTTAAAGTTAGTGTGAATTAGCTGTAGTATTTTACTACTGATCTGAATTGCTGTATTAAAAGTCACTGTGCAACGATGAACATGTCTCATCTCAGTGTTTTAAAGAAGGGTTTCTACCGATAACAGGTGAAACCCATCTGCTAAAGGTGCTTCATGAATTTCAGGCTTTGTCCGACGATTGAGTTAAATCAAACTCAGTTTTTTCGCTTCGTATTTAGCGCATAATCTATGCTGAACAACTGTGCTCCAGAAAAGGCCGGTAGGAACGGGTGGAAGTACAAAGCATCAGGAAGATATTTTAAAAAAAAGATACACTAACCGAAGTCAAAAAAGTTCAAGACTATCAATGAGTTATCGATCAATAATTCTTTAGTGTCGTTAAAAATGCATTTTCTTTCGATAAGATTTTATGGATAAATTTTTTTGGTTAACCAATTCATACCTATTCTTGCATCTTCCGGGCTTGACAAAAAGTGTAAAGTACGAGGCAATCACCATCTGTTCACCAGATTATTATTCTGAATGAGAAGGTTGTTTTTATATGTGTTCAAAATGCTTCACAGGAAGAAGTAGTTGACTAAGCAACGGTTGTAAATGACCTCATAGATGCGTTAATTTTTGTAAACAAGGATTGTAACCAAAGGTTATAGTTCGCTATCGTCACTCCTTGAAGTTGTGGGGGAACTTGAGCCATAATCTTAGTATCTGGTGCCTTAAGGCGAAGACTCGAACCGGGGAAAAAAGAAAACTAATAAGCATAACTGAAATGAAGAAAAGCATGGTAACTATCCTTACCATTTTCATCACATGGTACGGGTTTGGTCAGGAATTCAAACAACCATCCGAAGGAAAATCACTCGTTTACTTTATCCGGTCTTCTGGTACGGGGGCATTGATCAACTTCAAATATTTTGACGGAGATCGTTACCTGGGTAAAGCAAGTGGAGTCAATTACTTTATCTACGAATGCGATCCAGGAGCGCATATTTTTTGGGCGGCGGCCGAGAATAGAGATTTTATAAAAGGAGAACTTCAACCCGATGCGACATACGTGATAGAGGTACGTCCTACCATGGGTGCTTTTAAGGCAGCCGTCAGACTGCATCAGGTAAGTCCTGAGAATGAAAAGATGCTCAGGAAAATAAATAAAATACGAGCTAAGAGGGAACCTTCAGAACTAAAAGGGCATGATGAAGACCTTGCTTTTTTTATAGAAAATGGACTCAAACGATACGATAAAATAGAAAACGAAGTCAAGGTGATCAATCCGAACTGGACGTTTAAATGACAATTATGAAAAAAACAATGATCTTCTTTTTACTGGTAATAGGGATGAGAGTAGCTCACGCTCAGGGACACCTGAGTTCAGAAAAAAACAGGACGTCCGTTGGGCTTGGTGTTGGCCTTCCATATGGTGCCATTGGCCTTCGCTTGGGTACAAACATCGCCACAGGAGCTAATCTTTTCGGAGGAGTAGGATACATGGTATCTGGCATAGGATACAACATCGGTCTGAGAAAAGATTTTGACAGTGAACGTGCCTCGCAGTTTTACATGACAGGTATGTATGGGACCAATGCGGCTATTAAGGTGGTAGGCTTACCTGAATACGATCAGGTGTACATCGGGGCAACCTTTGGGTTGGGCATTAAGGTTAATTCCAGGAAAAATGAGGGAAATTACTGGGACATGGGTATGTTAATTCCCGTTAGGTCAAGCGAATACAATGCAGATGAAAACAGGGCATCTACTGACCCGAGGGTGACGTCGTTTACAAGAGCTTCCCCGGTATTGATCACTGTAGGGTACAACTTTACGATGTGAGAAAATAACTGCGAGCAGGGACGACTCAGTTCGATGACTCCCGCCGTTGTTGGTCTTATGACCAATGACATGAACGACAAAGAATTGTAGAAATTGACTATACCAACGATAGGGTGACGATTTTTATCAGAGATTCAAGCTAGTGCGCTTGCAACGCATGCTTGTGCAGTAAAAAAGAAATGAAATGGAGAGCCTCTTTTCTATTGATTGTGTTGTTAGGAATTTCTTACATGATTTTCCGAAAGGTTAGAAGTAATTCTAAGTATGATGACGTTATTGAATTACATATCTCACCTAGTAATGAGGAGTGTGATGATTTTAATGTGCTTTGGAAAGTAGATTCGTTGAGTGATAGTTCTTACGCTTTTATTCAGAAAGAACTTGTGTATCTTTTAAATACTAAGATGAATTATCGAGATTCTGAAAATAAAAGTTATTGGGTTAAAGGATTCCTAATGAAAAAAAAGAGGAGTGAGCATTATTTAGAATGTGGGAGCCCTTGGATCTTTTCTGACTCTATAATTATGGAATTGACCCCCGCTAGTCCAAGGTAGAGGGATGATTAAGAATGTAGAACCGACGCAAGCGTCCTACAAAGTACCCCATAAGTGTCTTGGGTGTCCCGAGTGACAGGCACGACCTGCGGCACGAGCGGCAACGTCGAT
>JBCCXH010000244.1:0-7918 GCA_039192005.1 Bacteroidota bacterium | reverse complement strand
GAAAGGTTTTGGTTCCAACGAAAGACTTTGAAGATGTCACCGAATACTACCCAAAAACAATTTCTGAAAAATACGTGAAGGACCATTTTCCTCAAACTCACGAAAAATTCAGGTAACGTCATTATTCATCGGCTCGACCGGGTCTGTTGCATCCCCAATAAAAGCGTCCCGAATCTTCGGGTTAAGATCGTGTTCATTCAGGCGGTCGTGCATTTGGTCGAGAAAGTCGAAGAGGTAGTTCAGGTCTTCTATCCAGCCCTCCTCACCGGATGGCGGCTCTTTTTCACGGATCAGGTGTGCCATCAGCATGTGCCTGAGTCCCCTGTGCAGCGCTTTTACATTGACGTAGCAAAGGAACCGGTCGCAGTCTTCGATCATTTCGCGTGAGAGGCATTCGGTATGAAGGTGTGCTATTTCCATGGTTGGCTCGTTTTTGCAAGACTACTCCGGTGCAACGTGACATACACTACGCTCACGTGATGACCCATCCGCTTAAATGCGATAATTTAGCCACGACTATATGTTATTTAAATCTATGAAAGGTATTGGTACGAAAATCAGGAAAATAAGAGAACTCAAAAACTACACGCAGGAGTACATGGCGCAGCAGTTGGGCATCGCACAAAACTCCTACAGCCGCTACGAAAACCCCGATACAGATGTGAAGCCCGACCTGCTGGCACAGATTGCGGACATACTGGAAGTGTCCCCCGAGCAGATCGAAGGATTTGATGAGAAACAGATCTTTAATAATCATGGTACAATGGAGTCTCAAAGTGGTGCAGTTGGGCTATATCAGGTTAATCACTATGCAATCGATCCGAAAATCGAAAAGCTGTACGAGGACCAGATCGCACTCTTGAAGAAACAAAACGAACTCCTGGAAGCAAAGATCGCTGAGCTAAACGGGAAGTAAAGGCTGTGACCCGAAGGGTACATGGAGTTGGCGACCCATCCATTTTTTATTTTACGGAAAGGCTTCCGTTTTTTCTTTGCATGTGCTAATTTGATTATCAATGAAAACCGGCTCCTTTCACCCTCCTCAACCGAAAAAATGGTCCCCTTCTGTCGCCGTTCAAAAGCATGGAGCATTGGGAGCGGCTACCATACAAGACAACCGTCCTTCCACCGTTTACCAGCGCAAATTGCGGGAAGCGATGGATGCAAAGGTTGGGTGGCGCTCACAACCTTTGCAGCAGGAAGCAGGAGATGGTTTAGGTGATAGAAGCGAAGGTGGAGTGGGGCTTTTTCCTGACCATGACCTGAGCCATGCAGTCGCACATTCTCATTTTCAACCCGCCCCACAGCTACAGGTGAGCCAACCTGCCGATGACGATGTGCATTGGGGAGAGCAAACAGTCAATGAAGGAACTGCCACCCATGCCGTAATACAACGAATCATAGAAGTCGAGGATGTTAAAAGTTTCTTCAGAGGGCTGATGTTGGATACGAATGCGACTCAACTGAACCTGTATACGCACGTGCTAAAAGATGGGGTCGGAGACGCGTCGCTTATTGGACATTTGCATGACAAGTTATCCTCACTGAAAAAGGCTTTTGGCCTACACCAGGTGACCACCTACCTGGCCGTTGAAAAAGGTATTTCCGAAAATGAACTGGAAGCGTACGTTGACAGCAACAAAGATGTAGGAAAATTTAAAAAAGAAAATGAGTACATCGAGGACAATCAGGCCTTCAAACACCTTGTTACAGGCCTTTCAAGAGCACATGCAGATGACGTCGTTTGGGCCGCCACCTTGAGTAAGAAAGATGGCAATAGAAGAGAGGAGGGAAGAAACGCTTCCCCAATTGTGAGGGGGCATTGGGAAATTCAATATCCCGTTCCTTACGAAGCATCAGAAAGTAAAGTGCTGTCGATTAAGGAAATGGGAATGTTCGATGCAGGTGTGGGTAAGACAGGCGAGTACAGGGAGGGGATTGGGTACGGCATCCCGGAGTTGAATGGTAATATGACACCGGAAGAGGACGAAATGGTGCAAGAGGCCGGTGGTTATTGTAACCTGTCCGAAGCGTGGCTGGCAAGCATCAAAGGGATGAAAGACATCGATCCTTTGCCGAACGTATTGGACATGGTACTGACGCATGGACGAGATAACACGCTTATTTACCTCCCGGGAGGTATTGGGAGAAAGTTGGGAGACCTGGATGACTACAGGGTTGAGAAGCTGAAAGAAAAAGAAGGGCTTATTTTAAGTAAAATAGAAAGCAAAGAAAACAAAGTGGTTTATGCCCTGTCCGGAATGTTCAGGAATGAATTTCTGCAAAACAGAATGGCCTCCATCACTGACGGACTGATCCTGTCAGGAGGAGAAGGGTTATTCTCTGAGTCGTTAGCGGTTGAAGGGGCAAATGTGGCTCCGGTATTAGCCGCCCGTTATAGATACCAATTATTTGAAATAGCTACTGCGCTTGCGAATAATTATCAGACTGAAAGGAAAGTAGTGAAGAAAGCAATAAGTAAGGACGGCCACCATTGTCTTTCCAGCGAAGCTAGGGAAATTGGTTATGATTATGGATTAATAAAAATCGGTGGGAGCATATACGCTTATAATGAAAGCGTAAAAAGGATTTTCAATCTTTTTAATGACGGTAAAATAAAGGTCATGATGGTACTTGGCTCTTCAATAGAAAATGAAGCAGAAGCGGAGGATGTTGAGATTGAATACAGCCGGGAACTAAGTGCGATGTACCTTCCGATGTCACTCAATACCAAGTACTTTTCCCATACACCCAGTAGGTATAGTTTCCAAAAGGCCAAAGAAACGTTTGCAGCAGAAAGGGACCGCCTGAAAAAAGATAAGAACTGGTTTGACATCATTTCGAGTGTATCCGAGGAAGATTTCACATAAACCTTTTCGTCATACTAACTTATTTTTCCCCAAGATGAAGGAAAGTACATACAAAACTGTCAAACAGCCCCTTGGCTTGTCTTCGGAGACCGTTCCTTTGAAAGGTGGCGATGATGTGCTCGTAATCAGAGACAACCGTCCCTCTACTGTTTACCAGCGACAGTTGCGGGAAACGATGAATGCTCACAGGTCGGCTCATCTTACCTTGTCACATGATGTTTTGGAGGATAAAGAGCAGCAACAGCCCTCTGATAAAACCTTTGGCGAAGTCGCGCAACGTACGGGCGAAGAAGAAGCGATCGCGTATGTAAAGTCGCTAAAGATCAGGAGGGGAAACAGAAGAAAATCCATGATAGAGACAGGAGGCGAAAGTACCGCATACATTGAACCATTAAGGGAAATTACCGAAAAGGTTAAAAATGCATTTAAACAAAGCGATGAAGAAAACGAAGAGGAAGAAAGTGCTCCTGAATTAAACAAATTTCTGGTATCCGCCTATTTACCCGAACTGATGAAGGTAGGAAACTGCGGAGAGTTTGGCTTGGTCACCTATAAACACCTTGTAGAAAATACCAAAGACCAGTGGGTGTACCTGGTGTATGTCCATCGTTTAAGTGAGCATGTATTTGTCGTTACGTCTCCGAAGGATATCGAAGGAGAAGACTCCGAATTCGAGCAAGAAGAGGAGGCATTGGCTCAGGCACGGGTAGTAGATACCTGGTATTTATACCAAAATACTTCACTTTCTAATTACCTTGATAAAGGCAACCACCAAAACAAAAAACTGGACCTGTCAGACCTGAAAATAGTGGATAGCATGAAAGCGATAGGAGGAGGTAAGCCTACATTGGATGAAGCGGGAGTGGAAACCATTCGAACATTTATTAACGAAGGCATAAAGGAACATCAGGAACACATCGAAGGCAGTCCGGCTTTTTTTTACGAAATGGCACTTAATTATGAGGAAGGAAAAGATGATGATATTTACCTTCTTGATGAATGATCAGAGTCCCGGTTATGACGTATTTTCGTAGTCAGTCGTACAGTAGTTACGTATCGAAAACTGAGCAATTTAGCCTATGAGTGACCCAACGAAATCGAATCAGGAAAGCAATCTTTTCATCTACGTGTTTATGGCGCTGTTGCTGGTAGCGTTGATCGCTTGTTACATCTTCATGTAGCGTCAAAGGGTTTTTGCATGTAACTCCCGCATCACCCACTCGCCGATCATCGACAGGAAGATAAAAATAAGATGGCTATCTTCATGTCATGAATGCTGGTCTGTATAATACTGCGGAAAGAAAACAAAGTCGATTTCCCAGGGTCGTAGCAGAAACGGCCTCAATCGGAAGAGTCACCATCCCGGACCACCGCCCCTCCACCCTTTACCAGCGTCAGTTACGGGAAACGATGGCTGGCAGGTCATGGCAAGGCGTGGCTTTTGACGAAAAGTCCTCGTCATTTATTGACAACCCTAAGGTTTTTCAATTAAAGAAAACAAACCGGCAAAATGTAGTTCAGAGGGAAGTTGAAAATGATCCATTCATAAGTGAGGAGAATCCCAATGGCATCCACCCTGTAGACGATCGCTTTTTGATCTATGGGTTGGCGGCGTTTCGAGGGGAAACATTGGATCGATTGCAAGGACATGAAGGTTTTTCTAATAGGAATAAGACCATCAATGATCTAAACGAACAAATTGGGCTAACAAGTAAAATACTTACGATATATAATTCACTTTTTAGTGACGACTTATTTTGGATTCATAAAATAAGACGTGTATTAAATGCCCCAAATCCGATTGAAAGATGGAGGGATGAGATATGGGGGCCAAACGTGGGTAAGTCCATAGAATGTTGGGAACGGGAGGTATTGGGTAGTCCTTTAGCCATTAGTTGGCTTCGCTACTTAATCAAACATAAGAGATGGATCGGATTGGAAGACCTGGGAGCAGATGCGCGGTTTCCCACTTTCTTTAATTCGAAAATACGTAGTCGTGGGAGGTTTAAAAAAAATATCAAAACCCCTGAGTACATAGCTATTATGCACAGTGATAAGATGAAAAGCTGGCTGGAAAATCCAGAGGGACTGGAAGACGTAGCTTCGGAGAATAAAAGAGAGTTTATTCGGAATTTTTTTGATATCGAGGACGAATATGACAATCCTGAATACTCAGAAGAACGCGACTATTTGAATGAAAAAATAGATGCAGATGAGTTGATAACCCAGTACCAACTCTGGTTAACGAACGCCTTTCTTCGAAGGACCAGTAAGCTGGGAATCAGGTTTGCCCGCGATGCTAACCTAAAGGTATTGTTTAATACCGCAAGTCTGGAAGAGGACCTGCAAAAAGAAGTCATTATAAAAAAGAACGGGATAAAGGAGTTATCAAACTGGGGACCCCAACGAGTGAAAAATGGCGCTAAAAAATTTTACAATCGTTTGAATAATAAAAGGAGGGAAAAAGATACCTTTTCAAGTGATTTTCGTCCCATTACGGTGAGTGAATACCGCGAGTATCAGCGGCTGTGGTGGAAGCGGAAAGCGCCTGATGTACGAACCTTCGCTGAGTGGAAACCCGGTGAGAATGGCTATACCTTCGGTTTTATGGGTGGGACAATCAATGTAAGGCCGCTTCGTTGAAGCTGCAAAGACCTGAAGGTAAGACCGATCTGGAAAGAAGCTGTTTCATTTCAGACGGATGCCTGTATAAGAAAACAGAAATAGATGAAACAAACATTTAAGAAAAAATTCATACGAATCGTTTTTTGGCTATTGGCAGTCTTTTTCGTACTCTTCACTTTTAGATTGGCGTATGGCTACACCAAAACGTTTGAGGATACACCCCATCAAACCCGATTTTTTGAAAGCATTTCAAATACGAGAAGGAATTATGCATCAAAGGAGTACAAAGTGACATCTAATTCCGCTAATCAATCTCCGGTTAAAGTCGACCAGAAATATGAAAAAATTGCGGAAATCAATACCAAATCCAATGCATTTGACCAGGAAGAAAAGCAAAGCCGAAGTGAAATAGAGAGATACGACGCTCTGATCCAATTTGAGCAAAAAAGCGGAAATGAAGGGTACAGGAAGCTGAATCTTGTCATTGGAGTACCTCCCGAGAATTTTGATGCGCTGTATCTTCAGTTAGTCAAAATTGGTAAGGTGCAGGCCAAACGAATAACGAAGAAGGACAAGACGAATGAATACAAGGAACTAAACGCAAGAAAGTTATCCCTGGAAAAAATAAGAACGTCTTTAATAGAGCTTAAATCCAAAGGAGGTAAGATCGCGGAATACATGGACCTGGAGAATCGCATACTCGAAATAGAGCAACAGTTACAAGGGCTTGGAGTGAGTCTGGGGGATTTTGATGATGAAAATGAGTTTTGTACCGTACAATTCTCTTTGCTAGAAGGAAAGGAAGTAGAGGTAGGGCTAATGCAACGTATAAAAGTAGCATTGGAATGGACCGTGAAAATTTATTTGAGGTTGATGATCACACTATTTTTTCTGACGTGTTTTGCCTACCTGTTTTTACTCGGGATAGAGAAATTTAAAGTATTGGAAAAGATAGTCAATAGAAAAGAATAGCCCGTCCGGCTTTTACTCCTGTTATTTACCAGGATGTGAGAAAGACGAATACAATCCTACTGAGGAGCTAAGAAGCGAAGGTTTTTAGTGTTTCCTAACAGCTCTTTTTTTGTATAAAGTACAGCCGAAAATGGATGATTATATCAAATGTTTTTCTTGTGGCGCCCGGTCACTAAACTTTGAAGGAGATGGACATGCGTACATGTTAGCCGCTGCCGGATGCTATGAAATGTTTAACGAAGTTCTTGAAAAAGAGTATTCGGACTTTCGGTATGCCAGAGCGCATCATTATACCGTAGATGCTTATGCCGTTCAACACCCGGGAGAGCCTACCAATTCAAAAGCCGTTAACTCGGTCGGTATTCACCTGATCAGTCTCTACTTCTTACTAAAGCGGGGGCTGCCTTTAGAAAAAGCAGCCTTGGTAAAAATGGAGTTTGCAGCGTTCAATAAATCAAGAAAAATGGTTGAACCATTGACAAAACCGGACGCATTTGAAGGGTTGACCATTTATGACGTTTGGAACAATGACGACCCTGCTAAACACGTTGAACTTTGCCAAACGTGGGCAGAAGACGCCTGGGAAGCATGGAGTGCGCATCATGAGGTGGTATCTTTCTGGGCAAATGAGTTTATCAAGGAAGGAAAATTCCACTAAGCTACATTTGCCGGAAGGGCGATTGCATGTTTAAATTCGGTTTTTAAAAAGAAGCCTGTATTCCCCTTCTCAGAAGGGGTTTTGGGGAAGTTTGGACTTAAAATATCTTTTTAAAAACCATCGTGGAGAAGCCGTCGTGGAACAGCCGAATTTTCGAAATAAAAACGTAAAAAACATTAACATTCAATCGTCCTGCATTTACCAGATAAAAACGATTTTTTTTTGATCAATCGTGTTGTTTGAAAAGTGAAGAACAGTTAGAGAAGAGCGCCGTAAGCTTTACTACTTTGAGCGCCCCTCATTGTTAGGTGGTAATCCCTCGTTTTCTCACGTCATTTAGCGTTTACCGGAATTAGAAATAACCCTGCCACTTGATCTTCCTGATCAAAAACGACTTTTAATTTAAAAGGAGATTTTTCAAATTTCAAGATGGAATAGATCACCCGGTATCCCTGTAGTCGGGATGAAGTGACCGCACCGTCGGATTGGTAGTTGCCGATTTGTTGGATCAGCCCCTCCCACACTTGTTTTAGTTGTGCGGGTTTGAGCGCTTCCATCATTTGACTATTAAAATCAGCAGTCACTCCATCATAATCTGTCTGGATGAGCATGTTTTTTATTTTCTCGGATTTCTTGATCAACTCCGGTTCGTTCTCGATGGTGTTCTGAGAAGTGCACTGAAAGCATAGCGTGGCTAATAAAATCATCATTAGTGTGGTTTTCATTTTTATTGTAGTTTATAATTTATAAGATGAGTAAATAAATTTTTGAAATAGTAAATTAAAGCGATTTT
>JBCCXH010000243.1:0-7952 GCA_039192005.1 Bacteroidota bacterium | reverse complement strand
CGGAACTTACTACCTGAGGGCACGAACCAGTACCGGCTGCTGGAGCACAAGTCGGGGAGTAGCGGTAACGGTCAATGCTTATCCTGGTACTCCTGGCACTCCTTCGATCTCTGGCAATACCTGTGGAAACAAGGTAGTAACCAGGCCTTCTGTCTCGGGAGCTACGGTCTACTGGCAAACTACGTCTTCGGGGACCGTAACAACGGATCAGGCAGCTTCTAAAACCCTGACTACTTCGGGTACCTTATACCTGCGCGCACGTACCAGTGCTGGATGCTGGAGTAGCGTCCGTACGGTCAACGTCACGGTGAACCAGCCCTCGGCGAGACCACCAGCACCCGCCATTAGTACCAATAGCTGCGGCGACAGGACGGCCACGCGTCCTACGGTATCCGGAGCCACCGTCTATTGGGTCTCTGGTAGCAATGGAGAAGAAACGACCGACGCTGCACCGACGAAGGTGATCAGCGCGTCTGGTCAGCATACGCTGTACGTCCGGGCACGCACCGCGGCAGGCTGCTGGAGTGCGGCGAACTCGGCCACCTTTACCGTCAACCAACCACCAGCGACACCCGCTGTTTCCGTGACTCCTGACACTCGTTTTTCCGATCAAACGCGTTTAACACGTGGAGTGGCTCCATCCGGAGTGACGTTTTACTGGCAGGAAGAAGAATCAGGCACCTCCCAGGATGATCCCGGGGAGACCTACACGGCCTATGTCAGCAAAAATGTGTACCTGCGTGCCTACCAAAATGGGTGTTGGAGTGCTGCACAGACCATTCCTGTGACGGTAACGTTCGACCCATTCATCAACGGTGTTACTTCCAGTGTCGTATTGAAGGAAGGCGTCACTGATCCTATGTCCATCGCTGCCCTGGAAGTGGTAGACAAAGCCGAGAGCAGTAGCTTCATGGATGGACTGGGACGAACCATCCAGACAGTTGCCTGGCAGGCCAGCCCCGAACAAAAAGATGTGGTTCATGCGACCACTTACGACCATCGCGGACGCGTACAAAAAAGCTACCTACCCTACGTGAGCACAGAAAACGACGGCAACTACCGAGCCGAAGCCATTAAAGGCACGTATATCAATAGCGAACAGTACCAATTCTACCAGCATACTGCCAACATTGCACATGATACCCAGCCGTACGCGGAGACAGAGTACGAGCACGCCCCGATGAGCCGGGTGCTGGAGCAGGGAGCGATGGGTGCTGACTGGGGCCTGGCAAGTGGGAAGACCACCAAAGGAGACTTTCGTGTAGCAACTCAGGCAGTAGATGGCAGTATTTATCGCTGGCGATTGCATGCCAACCTACCCACCACGAATGGTACCTATGCGAACGGAACATTGACCGTCTCGGAAGTGACCGATGCGGACAATCACATGGTTTGGACCTACACCGATAAAGTAGGAAAGACCATCCTGAAACGAGCCAAAAACGGTAGCGAAGATCGCTATACCTACTATGTGTACAACGATCGGGACCAACTGGCCTATATCATTCCTCCGAAAGAAGCATATGAGATCACTGGTGGAACGGCAGTGACCCCCACCTATGCGGCGACCCGGTTGTATCATTACACCTACGACGAGCGCGGACGAACGCGTACCAAAGAGACCCCCGATGCCGGAGAAGTACGTTTTGTCTACGATCAATACGATCGGGTGGTATTGACGCAGGATGCCAATCAACGAGCTAAAACCACTCCCGAGTGGTCGTTTGTGACCTATGATGCCCTGAGCCGCCCCATTACCTCTGGGATCTATGCGACGAACACGAGTTGGGCCACCCTGCAAAGCGAGGCGAACACCAACGGTCACGTAAGGGAAGTTGCCTCTGGAGCCTATGACTTTACCGATGTGTTTCCTACGACGACTGCTACCGATGTGCTTAGCATAACGTACTACGACCGGTACGACGTCGATACGTTGAGCCAGGTAAGCTATGCTACTACCTACGACGCGGCATTTTCGAAAATTCCGGTCCCCGACCTGAACGTACACGGGCGGGCCACACATGGCCTGACCCGGGTGTTGGGCACCGATGACTGGCTCCATACCGTCTCTTTCTTTGACGAATACGGGCGCGTCATCCAGGTGCAAAGTTACAACCACCAGGGAGGTACCGATGTGATGACGATGGAATATGACTTTGCCGGCCGCTTGCTAAAAGCCATTGCTCACTATGACAACCCCCGGATGGAGCCACACGCCGAAGACCTGACGGTCACCAGAAGCATGGTGTATGACCACGCCGGGCGACTGCTGGCGCTAGACCATCAGGTGAACGGCCAGGAGCCGGTACGACTCGTAGCCTATAAATACAACGAGCTGGGCCAGGTAATTTCCAAGGGGCTACACGGAGCAGTGGCCCTGCAATCCGACTTGCCGGAAGACCTGGTACTCGATAGCTATGACGGGAGCTCGGAGATCGTGGCTTCAAAAAGCGTCACTTTGCAATCCGGTTTTGCAACAGGCGATACAGGAAATAATCTGAAGGTGTATGCCAACCCGGTGATAGCTCCGACCGAAGAGATTGTTGCTGGGGAATTTCAGCAGAAAGTGGACTACACCTATAACATCCGGGGGTGGCTGAAGGCCATCAACGATGCGCAGTTGGCATCAGAAAACGACTACTTTGGGCTTGAGCTATTGTACAACGATGCAGCCAACGGGCACCAACAGTACAATGGCACCATTGGAGAAGTCAAGTGGAAAGGCGCACAGGACGAGGTGACCAAAAGCTACCGCTACCAGTACGATGCACTGAGCCAGTTGACGGAGGCCACCTATGGAGAGAATGATAGCTTTACAGCCAATACGTTTGGAGCCAGAGGCTTTGCCTATGACCGAAACGGCAACATCCAGAAGCTGAAGCGAAATGGATTGGTGGCAGGTGAAGTAACACAGGTAGATGATCTGAATTTTACCTATCTTGGCAACCAATTGGAGGCTGTAGACGATTTGGAGTCTCATGCGGAGGCATTCCATGATCGTTCGGAGGCGAGTGATGAATATGACTATGATGCGAACGGCAACCTAATCAAGGATCTGAACAAAGAAATGACCCGTATTACCTACAACTACCTGGACCTGGCAGAGGAAGTGACTTTCTCGGACGGAAGAAAGGTGAAGTATGGGTACAGCGCAGATGGTCAGTTGTTGTGGCAGGAGTTTTACGGCACGAACCAGTCGCTTAAGCTCCGCAGGGATTTTCTGGGCAGCCAGGTGTATGAAGACAGCACGCTGGTGAGCCTGCAGACCGAAGAAGGGCGAATAAGACCCGTCACTGCGAGCGGTAGCGCGGCAGTCTCGTTCGACTACCAATACGACCTCAAAGACCACCAGGGTAATACTCGTGTGACCTTTAGCACAACGCCTGAGAACTATACGTTGGTCGAAGACTACGAGGACGAGACGAGTAGCTTCTCCGAATTGAAGCGACTGAGCCGGCAAAACGCCAACAGTAGTACAGGAGGAAGCTATGTCAGTGCGCTTTCCGAAGGGCAGACCAGTTCCATGCTGATGATTGGACTGAACAAAGGAGACACGGTGAATCTTTCCGTACAAGCCAACTACGAGGCAGACCCGACGGATAATACGTTTTTGCCACTTGCCTACAATGCACTGTTTCGTTCGTTTGATGCAGCTTTCGGTGGACCGGAAGGCATCCAGTCCAGTGCGTCCACCTTCAATGATGCACTGAGTGGAGCGAACATGGCAGGAAAGGAGGCGCAAAGTACGGCACCGAGAGCGTTTATCAACTTTATTTTCTTTGATAAAGACATGGAGTACAAGGCTGCAGGCTTCAAGCAGGTCAGTACCGTTGCGATAGGAGTAGGTGTTCATGAATTAGTGCAATTGGATGCCCCCTTTGTGGCCAATCAGGAAGGTTACCTGCTTGCATATCTGAGTAACGAAAATCAGGAAGCGTTAAATGTTCATTTCGATGACTTTACGGTTTATCATGGGAAGACAAACATTGTACAGGCAAATGATTACTATCCATTTGGTCTTTCCTCAAATACTTACACAAGGACGGCATCGACGTTCAATCCGTATTTATACAATCAGGGCAGTAGACTAGAAGAAGAGACCGAGTGGTACCACACACCGTTTAGGAAGTACGATGCGAGCATTGGGAGGTTTACCGGAGTAGATGCGATGGCTTCTTCCATGGCCAGCATCAACAGTTACCACTACGCCTACAACAATCCCGTCAACCTCTCAGACCCTACAGGACTCATGCCAAACAGCCCTCCAAGTCCATCAGGCATGGGTTTAAGTGCAGAGGACAAGCGTAGAGGCGGTCGTGGCGGCGGTGGCTTTAGAGTCCCCGGATTTTCAGGCATGGGCGGCGGCCGTATGGGTTGGAGTAATGGCACAGGATTTAATGCAGATGGGAGTAGCCGATATGCTGCAATGAATAGTTTTTGGGGTGTGCAAAATGCCACCAATAATATTCCAGGCTTTAATTTGTCTTCATCTGGTCTATCTATAGATTTTAGTATGTTGGCATCTGGCAGCTACTCATTTAGCTTTTCAAAAGGAAAAATCAGTGGAGTTTCAAGTGCTTCTCTTGGTAGCTTATTGGCAGGCACTTCGCTCATTGCTTATGAGTCACAGTCCCTTTTGTTTGGGAACAAAGAAGGTACTTCTTTCTCTGGAAGAGAATCAAACTCAATAAGTTCTGTATTAGAATCGACAAATGATTTTTCCGAAAGTGCATCTGTTACAGGTGATCAGGCTGCTATAGATTTATATGCAGATCGCTCTGAGGATCTAAGCACAAGTGATGCAGGGAGCTACATTCCTGTACTTGGGTCTGCGGCAGATGCAGTGAAAGATTATCAAAATGGAGACTATGGATGGGCTGCGTTCAATACCGCAATGGCTATTTCGGATGTCTTTTTGGTTGGCTCAATTGTAAAGGGTATTGGGAAAGGAATTTGGAAAACAGGAAGTCATAGTTGGAGAGCAACCAGAAGATGGTTAGGTAAAAAGGGCTACGCAAAGACAGGACAACCTGTGCATCACTGGGCTGTAAGTCAAGCTACTGCCAAAAAATATGGAATAGAAGCTTTTACTAATCAACCGTGGAATCTCAAAACATTTACTAATCAAAGCATCCATATGCGTGCTGGTCATGGAGTAAATTATTTAGGTCAACCAGGCTATAACATAATAGGTAGATTATGGTATGGTACGCCAATTTGGCCAAAAGCATTCATTTTTTCATATGGTGGACGCACAGTACAAAGTACAATAAAATGAAATATCCAGTTTTTGCGCTTCAGGAAAATAATGACATGGTTTATGTTTTCTTAAACGAGAGAGACTTAAAATCAACGAATACAGATTTGTTACAAAAAGGAATCTTTAACAACGTCAAATTGACTGATTCGGAAGGTTCAACTCGTGAAATAAAAAAAGTATTTAAAGTTAAGTATCTTGGTTTTCAAGGTATAAGTCTGTTGAAAAAAGGACGTCAAATACTGGTGGATTTTGAATATGAGAGTGAATCAATACTTACTGATTTAGAAGAATTTAAAAAGGAAGTAATTAGAAAAGTAAAATCTAAAAAACAATATTGGTTAACTTCTTGGGGTAATGTCTCTGAATTAGTAAAAAGAATAGAAAATTGTGAGTCATTTAATGAGTTAGCTGATCTAATGAAATAGGTAGCCTCGTCTCCTGCTGGCGCCAGCGTGTCGCTGGTGTCCAAGAAAAGAAAAGTGAAAGCCGCTCAGTGATGGGCGGTTTTTTTATGCTCACCTTTTTCCGAGCAAAACCCCACAATTCACTATTATAGAGATGTCTCAACTAAGGGACAATTAAATTGCATGATTATGTATGGAGATAAAAAATGCACATAAGTTATGAAGATTAAATCAATGTTAATATTGTTGGTTTCGATGGTATGTTTACCAATACATGCTCAAAAAGATATAGATGGTCAATGGCTTGTTTTCGATTTAATTTACGTGGAAACAGGCTTAACAGGAAAGAGTAAGTATGCTGAGGCGGAAAGTTATTTGAGATTTGATTTTACTCCAAAATACTCAATGAAAGTAACTACCTCTCCTTTTGATGAGGGAATTGGCGTTCCTTACAATTTTAAAAACAATATCATTGAAATTGATGTGCCTTACTTTCTATCTGGATTTCCCGAGTCCAGCTACAAAGTAGTTTACCAAAGTGAAGATACTATGAAACTTCAAACGATAAATGAAGAGAATAAATCTATTGAGTATCAATTGCTAAGAATTCCTGTGTTAGAAGTTCCTGAAAATACAATTGAATATCCACCAATAACTTTAAAGAAAATAGAGCTTAGTGGAGGATCAGGGGCTTCAAGTTCGTTTTATAATTTTAAGAAAGGTTCTTATTTTCATTTAAATCCAATATTCAAAGGGTCGAGTTTGGGATCATATTTAAGTGGTAGGGTTTCTTTGCCAAAGGACTTTCCCTATGCGAAGCTTAGTGAAATACTAAAATTCCGCATCACCATTGATAAGAAAGGTAAAGTTGTGTTAGTTGAAAAGTTAAATAACCTTGACTTGCTAATTGACAAAAGTCTTACAAAAGCTCTTAAAAAAACAAAATGGAAAAATGAACTTGGAGATGAGATTAAGATTATCCTCACATTCAATTTTATAAAAACTAAAGGCCAGTTTATGCCTAATGGAATAAGGTAATCCTCTCCTGCTGGCCTCCTGCTGGTGCCAGCGTATCGCTGGTGTCCAAGAAAAGAATAATGAAAGCCGCTCAGAGATGGGCGGTTTTTTTTATGCTCATCTTTTTCCTTTGAAGAAAGAAAGGATTTTAGAAAAGAAGGTGATAGGCTTGCTGTACTTATCCATGTTTTTCACGAAAGACTTCATGTCCTCTTCGTTGTCAAAAACCTGGCCGGAAAAAACAATCTTTCCTTCATCTGATCTATAGATCTCTGTTGGGTTTTTCCTAGAAAGCGCAACAACTTTTTTTATGGTAGCGTCCATTGTGCAAACATATCTCAAATTGTTCTATTTGTGATTGTTCACCGTTCGCTGGTCACGATGCGGTTTACGATCTCGGTTACTAGTTTGCTGGTATCGGCGTAGGTGTCAGGTTGGGTGTTGGTCAGGAAGTCGAGTCCATTGAGTACAATGGAGATTTTTTCTACCAGACTGTCTTTGGCTGCTGCTTTGGTGGGTATGTCTTTGATAGACTCTAGCTCATTACGCTGGCGGAATAGGTCGGCAAAGTTTGTTTGCATCTCTTTGAGTTCTTCTATCCATCGTGTGAGGCGTAGGGTAGCCAGATCGGCTTTGGCGGCTTCTGCGTCCAGATCTTCAAATAAGGAAGTCATCAGGGCAGACTGCACAGTAAGTCCTTCTTCGTGTAGTCGTGTGCCGTGCTGTTGGATGATGTCTAATATACGGTCGGCGGCTTCCTTTACTTTGGGTATCCAGTCGTTGTACTGGTCAGCTTCTACATGCTTACGAAAACCGATAAACCCTCGGTCTCTCATTCGGTCGGCTTCGTTTACTTGCTCGGTCAGTTCTTGTTTGCGGCTGCTACCGATAGCTAGTGTCGCTTGCTGTTTGGGTTCGTCTAGTGCTTGTAGTGGGGTACTTAGTAGGGGGTCGTCGGCATGTTTGGCGGAAATAGTCTCTCCTGCTTGGGTAGCGAGTTCTAATACGGCTTCTATGGATAGTAAGGAAAAGGGAATTTGGCTTGCGTTCATGGTCAGGGTTGATAGATTTAAGGCTTTAGATAAAAATAACGAGAATCCGGGAAAACATAACGGTATAGGTGATCTACTGAAACCGTCAATTTTATCCAACCGACTGCTGGGGAGCTATTTTTTTCGTCAATTTATCGTAACCGACCCTCGGAGAGCAAAACTGAGCGTCAATTTAAGCCACCTTAGTATCGGTTGGCCAAAATCGACGGCAGATTTAGG
>JBCCXH010000242.1:0-7954 GCA_039192005.1 Bacteroidota bacterium | reverse complement strand
TTTGTTTTAAAAATTTTGAAGAATGATGGGTCCTTTTGATAAATTTTTGAAGCAAAAATGACGTGAAGATGATTTGTCTTGAAAAGATTTGATTGATTTCGGCATAAATTTCACCAAAGCCCTTTGAAATATCCTGATATTCCTTCAAGGCTTTGGCAAAATTTCTACTCAAAATCAATTCAAACTGAGGCGAGATTTTTAATCGAGTTCAGGTTAGTAAGAACGGACCATCATAAAATTTTAAATTCTACCCTTCTGTTCTGAGTTCTTCCTTCTTTGCTGTCGTTGGAAGCCAGTGGCCTGGTCTCACCATATGCTTTTACGGTTAGCTTTTCCGGCACAACTCCTTCGGATATCAAATAATCCTTTACCGCCTTTGCCCTTCTTTGAGATAGGGACAGGTTATACTCCTCGGTTCCCTGGGAATCTGTATGGCCGGCGATTTCAATGGAGCCTACCTCCCCACTTTGAATCAACGTCACAATTCTGTTCAGCGACAGGTAGGAGGTACTTTGTAAGGTGGCACGATTAAAGTCAAAGAAAACATTTTTAAGCACAACCGTTTCTCCCTTTTTTATAGGAATCATTTTAATGTTTCTGTTGATCGTATCTGTTAATGAAGAGGCGGTAAAGTCAAAATTTTCTTCCTCCGCGATGTATCCATCCACATCAACCGAAACAGCATACTTTTTCCCACTTTCCACAACGAAACGGTACATCCCCGTTTCTACGTCCAATGTGGTGCTGTCAACTCTTGTCCCATCGGAAAGACTTTCCAAAATGACTTTCACCCCTTTAGGAAATTTGTTCTTTTTTGTGCCAACGACGCTACCGGTAATGGTGACCAAAACGGGCGCAGTATCCTCCGGGTCGATTAAGTGTTGAACAGAAGAAATCAAAGGAGAGTTGGGATCTGTATATACGTCTTTGATGAGAAACGTATAGATATCTGTATCCTCACCTTTCTCTCCTCTTGTAAAGTAAAATTGTTTTCCACTGGGTGGAATACTAAAATATTCATCGTCCCCTTCTTTATTGATGCCATTTCCCATGTTTAGTGGTTCAGACCAGTCTGTCCATCCCTCATTGAGTCGGCTGCTTACGTAAATATCTGTTCCTCCATACCCACTGTATCCATCAGAGGAAAAGTAGAGTGTTTTTCCATCTCGCGCCAGGAAGGGCGATTCATCCTCTCCCGTACTGTTCAAAACAGGCCCAAGGTTTTTGGGAGCTGACCAGGTGTTATCCTGCTTTTTCAAGCTCACATACAGGTCACGCTTACCATAAGTGTCATCCCTTTCCGCTGATAGAATCATCGCTTTTCCACCGTCTACCAAAAAGTAATCTGCATTGGGAGAGTAATTGTATTCGTCTTCTATTTCTATGTTTACCGGATCTGAGAAACGATCGCCTTGTCTTTTTGACATGGATACGCCGGTAAACATGCGCCCTTTTTCCCCATATCTATTGCCAAGTATGACCACTTCTTCCCCATCTATTTCCGTGATAGAGCTGATAAAGTTGGGCCCTTTATTATTTAGAGGCGCACCGACGTTTCTGGCCACTCCCCATTCTTTTTTCTCCTCGTCCCAATCCGAAACCCAAATGTCTTCTGAGTCATTTTCTCCTCCGATGTTTCCAGGGTGGTATTGCCTTGAGAAGTACATGTACTTTCCATCCGGAGAGACAATGGGACTGTGTTCCGCATACGCACTGTTTACTTTAACACTAAGCTTTTCTGCTTCTGTATCGGTATTGATGCCAGGAGCAAGTTTGATAAAAACATTGATAGGAATATTAGAGGAAGAAATACCAATGGCATCAATGGCATTGTATCCTTCATTGACGCTCCCATCCAACTCGACTTTGATTGCTTGTATTTTGTAACTTGTTTCTTCAAAGAAGAGGTTCAACAGACGTGACTCAATCGGGAGGCTTCTCGGAGACAACTCAAAAAGCGTATACTCGTTGTAATCAGGATCGTAAGCAGATACTTTCTTTACAGCTCCCGGGTTTTCTGACTCAGCAATTGCTACTTGTTTAGCAAAAATAGGATTAGCAAAAGCCACAACGATGAATTCTTCTTTATTGGTTTTTTTTGGTCTCCACGCATTGGGGTTTTCACCCCCTCCCGGCAAAACGTTGGGCCTATGCAACGCCTGGATGGCGGAATATTCATAAGGAGAAAATTCGGATGAAACATCAATCACTTCAGAACCCCAGATGACGGTTTCTTGTGCTGGGAGTATTCTTCCCAACATCATGCCGAGGCATAACAGGATTACTTTCTTCATTACAATGGATTTAACGGCGTATAACTCTTACTTCTACCCTCCTATTCCTTGCTTTTGATTCCTCAGTATTGTCCTTTGATACAGGCTGACTACCACCAAAAGCTTTGGTTAGGATTCGGTTCTTTTTTACTTTTTTGCTGACTAAATACTTCTTTACAGCGTTTACACGAGCTTGTGAAAGTTGCATATTGGCAATGGCATTCCCTCTAAAATCGGTATGCCCTTCCAGTTGCAAGATAACGGATGGGTTCTTATTCATCCAATCGGCCAGTTCGTTTAGTTCTTCATAGGAAGACTTGTCAATTTCCGGGCTGGATCGGGCGAAGATCAGGTTCTCAAGTTTGATTAACTCAATTTCATTTGATTCAATGTAAAAGGTTTCATCCTGTGAAAGGGCTACTCCATTTCCAAGGATTCTTACTTCTTTGGAAAAATCTTTAAATCCGTCTTTTGAAATTGTAAAAATGTAAGCGCTACCTTTTAAGAGCGGTAAGGAAAAGGTTCCGTCTGCCTTACTTGTAATCATTCCCATATCGTCATAATAAGGGAGTTTTTCAAATAAAATACTGGCAACTATTACTGAGGAATCCTTGGCATTTAGAAGCTTTCCCGACACCATAACAACTTTATTTTGTTCTTGCTGTGCGAGTACCCCGTAAAAAAACAGCATTTGTGATACGATAAAAGCGGCCTTAAGCATGTGTAGGGTTTAACCCAAAAATAACTTAAATCATTTAAGAAGATGGTGGTGTTCAGGTTCGTCTTGATTCTGACGACCTAATCAATGGTTGGCAATGGGTATTTAATAACCGCCAAAAGGGGTTCGGACTCAGGAAACTTTGTTAAATCCAAGCGATGCTTAATGGAGTCTGCCACTACAAGAAAATCCGGTAGCTCGTCTTTCTCAATTCCTTTGGATGAAGGAAGGTCTACTTTGAGGGCATCCACCTGTCTGCCGTTTTTCCAAAACCTGAAACAAAGGTGAGGTCCGGTTGCCAGTCCGGTACTTCCTACGTAACCAATGGTGGTACCTTGTTTTACTTTCACTCCTGGTTTGATGCCACGTGCAATTTTTGACATATGCAAGTATTGTGTGGTGTAGTTGCTATTGTGTTTGATTTTCACATAGTTTCCATTTCCTCCATGGTATCTGGCTTCTAAAACAACACCGTCTCCGACGGTCCTTATCGGTGTGCCGGTAGGGGCTGCATAGTCGGTACCTAAATGTGCCTTATACCTTCTTTGTACAGGATGGTACCTTCTCAAAGAATAACGTGAACTTATCCTGGAATACCTGAGTGGTGCCCTTAAAAAAGTTTTCCTTAGGCTATTCCCTTCTTCGTCAAAGTAATCGGTCTGTTCCTCCTCCGAGGAGTAGGGAATCGCGTAGTAACTCTTACCCCAGTGTTCAAAATACGCGGCTTTTATGTCACCGATCCCCACGATGTCATCATTGATCTTTTCTTCATCAAAAATTACTTTTAGCCGATCTCCTTTGGCAATCCTAAAAAAGTCTACCTGCCAGGCAAAAACATCCACCAGCTTACTGACGAGCAAAGGAGAGGCATTTTGATCGAGTAGCGATTCATAAACGGATGAACGGACTTCTACCGCTACCGTCCGTTCTGCTGTAGTCGTCTCTCTCGTATGAACTTTAGCATAGATGGAATCTGAAAAGTTGTAGACCACGTACTCGGTAAGGGAAGGTTCGAAAATGAATTGTCTGGCTGTTTTCAACGAGTCATTTTCATGAATGATGGTGTATTTTGATCCAGCCTTTAATTTTCTTACGTCGTACACCTTTTTTGATGCCTTAGATAAGACATGAAGGTCCTGATAGGGGACGTTGTGGTTTGATAAAATCTCCGACAAGTTTTGGTTCCATCTGACCTCTCCTTCTGTCGTTGAAAAGGAATCGATCGGGTATCCGTACAATAGAGTGGGAGACACCTCAACGTGTAATTCTTTTGGAGGTAAGTTCTCTTTTTCTGCCTCCTGTTTTGGAGCATAAAAAGATACGTACACAACTAATGCTATTGTTGTGATTACGGTAAGTGCCGGCCAGACTTTTATTTTCAAAATACGTACGCTAATCCACTCGCAAAACTGCGTTATTTCGGAAATTTTCCAAAGATTGATCCAGAAAATCTGTGAATCGCTTCACATTCAGGTTGTATGCGCTAGGTGCAACGAGCAATTTTCCATTGGTATTTAGGATCACATAGAAAGGTTGAGCATTATTCTCAAACCTTCTTATTTGGAAATCGGCGTTTTTTTGACCGATCGTCTTTTTCATCTTTCCATCGAATGGTGATTGATACCATTCTTCCTTAGGTAAAGTCGTGCGGTCGTCTACGTAAAGGGCGGTCAACACAAAACTTTCACTAAACCTGGACAGGACAGTGGGATCGGACCAGACGCGCTGTTCCATTTCTCTACAGTTGACGCATCCGTGTCCCGTAAAGTCAATAAATAAGGGCTTACCTTGCTCTTTTGCACATGCCAGGGCCTGATCGAAGTCAAAGTATCCCTGTAGACCATGCGGCCAGTGAAGTTGGTCTGCATACTTTGGATCTTCACAGGTATTTCCTCCCGCCTCTACTTTCAGTAGGTTGAAGTTGTGAGTGGTCATAGGAGGTAAAAATCCGGATAGCGATTTAAGGGGGGCACCCCAGAGACCCGGTATAAGGTAAACGACAAATGCGATGCTGGCAATGCCAAGCAATAAGCGAGTCACGGAAACATTCGCAGAAGAATCTTCTCCCGCCAGTTTTATTTTCCCTAGTAAGTAAAGGCCAAGCAGCCCGAAAATAGCGATCCATAATGCTATGAAAACGTCCCGATCCAAAATACCCCAGTGGTATGCCAGATCTGCAACACTCAAAAACTTGAGCGCCAGGGCCAATTCCAAAAATCCAAGGACAATTTTGACGGAAGACAGCCATCCACCGGACTTGGGAATGGTTTTTAACCAGGCTGGAAATATGGCAAATCCTGTAAAGGGTATGGCAAAGGCCAGCGAAAACCCAAACATGGCCATGGTCCCTTCCAGAACGTCTCCTCCACTCAACGTATTAATAAGTGCCGTTCCAACAATAGGAAATGTACACGAAAAGCTAACGACCACTAACGTAATCGCCATAAAGAAAATACCGATTACGCCTCCTTTATCTGCTTGTTTATCAATTTTATTTACCAGGCCTGCAGGCAGTGTGATTTCAAACAAACCAAAAAATGACAAAGCAAAAACGATAAATACACTGAAAATAATCAGGTTAAATAACCAATGTGTACTCAGTTCATTCAGTGCGGTAAATCCCCAGATCAAGGAAACCACAAACCCTATCAGACTAAAAAACACGACGATGGAAAAGCCGTACAGAAGTGCTTTGTAAATGCCTTCCCGTTTGGTTTTGCTCTGTTTCATAAAAATGGATACCGTGATGGGGATCATCGGGTAGACACAGGGCGTAAGTAATGCAACAAATCCCGCCAGCAATGCAGTAAGTAAAATCGAAAGCAAGCCTCCATTTCCTTCTTCGGGCTTGTCACTTGTTCGACCAACCGGACTTGCTTTTTCTTCACCAAAGGAAAACTCGTCCTCAAAAGGAATGCACTTTCCGTCTTCATCTGAACACACCTGATATAGGTATGCGCCTGAGATCCTCAATGGAAGCTTGACTACCTTGATTTTCTGAGTAAAAAGTGCCTTTTCTTTGAAATACGTGTACTCACCCATCCAAAGTGAATCAAATTTTTTCTTTGCGTCTATGGGTTGAATGCTGTCAACTCGCTGGTACGTTTCATTTTCATCAAAGAAAAAAGTAGTGACCATCGGGCCCAGATCAGGGTCAAAGTCCGAAGAGTAGAGGTACCATTTGTCTTCAATGGTTGCCGCAAACTTCAGGATGATTTCGTCTCCGGGCTGAGCATTCTCATTGCTAAGGCTCACTTCCCATTTAATGGGCTTAAGTAGCTGAGCACCAACAAAAAAAACCGGCAGTAAAAGGAAAAGTGAGAATAACGTACGCATCTCTTACGATTTTGACATATCAGTGAAAAACTGGTAAAACTGAGAAATCGTTTCAATTCCCTTGTAATAATTGAACAAACCGTAGCTTTCGTTCGGTGAGTGAATCGCATCCTCTGCCAGACCAAAGCCCATTAAAATGGAGTCAAGTCCCAGTTCTTCTTGAAAAAGTGCGACGATGGGAATACTTCCTCCTTCGCGTGTAGGAATGGGAACTTTCCCAAACGTCTTTTCCATCGCTTTTGAAGCCGCCGCATAACCAACAGAGTTCGTGGGAATAACCGACGCTTCACCCCCATGATGTGGAGTGACGGTGACTTTTACTGATTTTGGCGCAATCTTTTGGAAATACGCTATGAATAATTCCGTTATTTCCTGGCTTACCTGATTAGGTACCAATCTCATGGAAATTTTCGCATAGGCCTTTGACGGAAGGACGGTTTTGGCGCCTTCTCCGGTATATCCTCCCCATATTCCGTTGACATCTAACGTCGGCCGTATCCCGACCCTTTCGATCGTTGAGTATCCATTTTCTCCATGGACATCTTCTATTTCAAGGTGTTCTTTGTAAGCTTCCAGGTCAAATGGTGCTTTAGCCATTTCACTCCGATACTCGCTGCTCATTTCTTCAACCTTCTCATAAAATCCTGGAATAGCAACCTTTCCTTCCTCATTATGCATTGAGGATATCATTTTGCACAAGATGTTGATGGGATTTCCAACACCTCCTCCGTACGTTCCAGAGTGTAGATCCCGGTTGGGGCCGGTCACTTCAACTTCAACGTAACTAAGCCCGCGAAGACCAACAGTTATGGAAGGGATCTCATTACTGATCATGTGTGTGTCTGAAATAAGAATGACATCTGCTTTCAGCTTTTCTTTGTTGGCTTTAACAAACGCTTCGAGGTTATCAGAACCTACTTCTTCCTCCCCTTCAATCATGAACTTGATGTTACAAGGTAGTGAGTCTGTTTTTATAAGCGCTTCATACGCTTTGACGTGCATGTACATTTGACCTTTATCATCAGCAGACCCTCTTGCAAAGATCTTATCCTCTTTTACAACCGGCTCAAACGGTGGAGAATCCCACAACTCGTAGGGATCAGCGGGCTGCACGTCGTAATGACCGTAAACCAAAACCGTAGGAAGTTTTTCATCAATGATGTGCTCTGCATAGATGATCGGATAACCGGGCGTTTCGCAAACCTCCACATGGGTAGACAATTCATCGAATTTGCTCTTGAGGTACTCCGCAGCATTTCTTACTTCTGAAGAAAATTTAGGATCCGCGCTTACGGAAGGGATTTTAAGAAGATCCAATAGCTCCTCTAGAAAACGTTCTTTGTTTTGTTCTATGAATGTAGATGCTTGCATTAATGATAGCTTTTTTAATCGGGTAAAATTAAGTAGACGCTTCAAATGATGTAGCAGGACACTTCGAAACATCTGATTTTCCCCGAGATCAAGGGATTCAAAAATTTCAGGATCGTAACGATTGTTGTACAACCCCTATCAAAACCTTCAAAAAAAGGATCTACCAACTGTTTTTAGTAATATTCTACTTCTTCTTCCAAACACAGATAGATTATACATATCAATCTCAATAAACAAAATTTTATATCATAAAAAT
>JBCCXH010000241.1:0-7990 GCA_039192005.1 Bacteroidota bacterium | reverse complement strand
TGACCACTTCAGCTTCGGCTTTCTCATAGATAGCCAATTCTTTAATAAGGCTTAATACTTGCGGCAAATCTTTGATTTCACCAGCCCGTACATTTGTCATAGCAAGTCTCTCTCTTCGGTTAAGGATCACATTTCCTGCTTCGCAAGGTCAGGAATAACACCCATGTTGTACCAGGCAAATGCGTACTCATCTGCGACCTGATCAATCATTTTTGAAATTGGGGTTCCTGCACCATGACCGGCGTCTGTTTCTATTCTAATCAGTACTGGATGGTCTCCTACGTGGTTTTCCTGAAGGGTCGCTGCAAATTTGAACGAATGGGCCGGCACAACTCTATCGTCATGATCTGCTGTTGTAACCATTGTCGCTGGATATGTTTTCCCGGACTCTAATGCATGTACAGGTGAGTATTTCTTCAAGTACTTAAACATTTCCTCCGAGTCCTCGGAAGTGCCATAATCTGAGGCCCAACCTGCACCAGCAGTAAATTTATGATACCTCAACATATCCATCACTCCCACGTCAGGGAAAGCTACTTTTGCCAGATCAGGACGTTGCGCTAAAGTTGCTCCTACTAATAATCCTCCATTTGATGCTCCTGATATCGCCAGGTAGTCGCTTGACGTATAGTCATTATCGATTAGCCATTCACCAGCGGCAATGAAATCATCAAATACGTTTTGTTTTTGCATTTTCGTACCTGCTTTATGCCATTCTTCCCCGTATTCACCACCACCTCTAATATTGGGTTGAGCATAAATACCTCCATTTTCCAACCAGGCAATCCGAGCGGTACTAAAGAAGGGTCTTAAACTGACGTTAAACCCGCCGTAAGCATATAGGTAGGTAGGGTTTTTCCCATTTAGCTCAATGTCTTTTTTGTAAACAAGAAACATGGGTACTTTCGTGCCATCTTTACTGGAATAAAAAACTTGTTTCGTGGTGTAATCTTCAGGATCAAAATCAACATTGGGCTTACGGTAAAGTGTCGACTCTCCAGTACTGATCTTGTATTTATAAACCGAGGAAGGATAGGTGAAGGAAGTAAATGTATAGTAGACATGAAGATCTTCTTTTTGACCACTAAAGCCATTTGCAGTTCCTAAACTTGGTAACTCGACCTCTCTGATAAGTTTTCCTTTCAAATCATACTGACTTATCGCTGTTTTTGCATCTACCAGGTAGCTGGCAAACAGGAAACCTCCGGCTGTCGTTGCGCTTAAAACGTTTTTCGTTTCCGGTATTACCGTTTTCCAGTTATCAATGCCTGGGGTTGAAATGGAAGTTTCTACAATTTTCCGATTAGGTGCATCTGCATTGGTCTGGATAAGCAACCTGTCTCCTTCTGAATACAGCACATATTTTTCTGTTTCTATGTTTTCATCAACCGGGGTGATGGGACCCTCTTTCTCAAAATCCTGGATAAAGAGCCGATTTCCACTGGTATTTTGAGCGGCACTAATGACCAGGTATCTACCGTCTTCAGTAACATATCCGTTTACGTAACGATAGGGTTGGGATTCGCCACCAAAAACCAACTGATCCTGACTTTGCGGAGTCCCTAATCGGTGATAAAACAGCTTATGTATCTGTGTTTTTGCCGAAAGTACACTCCCTTCTTTGGGCCGATCGTAGCTACTATAGTAAAAGCCTTCATTTCCTTTCCAGCTTATTCCGCTGAACTTGATATTAACCAACGTATCTTCTATGATTTTCTTTGTCTCTATATCCATCACTACGGCCTTTCTCCAGTCAGAGCCTCCAATTGAGATCATGTAAGCACAGAGCTTCCCATCCTCTGTGAAACTGGTATTCGCCAGTGAGACGGTCCCATCTTTTGAAAACTTGTTTGGATCCAAAAACACTTCTTCTTCACCTCCGGATTCACCCACGCGATACATTACGTTTTGATTCTGAAGGCCGTCATTCTTAAAGTAATAATCATAGTCACCGTGCCTGACAGGCTGGTAGACTCTTTCGTAGTCAAAAAGCGCCGTTAGCCTCTTTTTCAATTTCGCACGATAAGGAATGGTGTTTAGATAAGAAAACGTCACTTCATTTTGTGCCGAAACCCAATCTGCTGTTTCTTTCGACCGATCATCTTCCAGCCAACGATACGGGTCGGATATTTCATTTCCAAAGTAACTATCTATGGAATCTACCTTTTGTGTCACTGGGTAAATCAAATTCATTTCTGGCTTATCTGCCTTTTTCTGGCATGCATTTACTAGGACAATGATGAATAGAAAAAGAAATTTTTTCATGGCTTTGTGGTTAATTTGATGTTGAAATTAGCTAAACATGATATCTCAAGTTTAAGAATTACATAAGAGGTGCTGCTTATTTTTTGATGGTCTCAAAACCAACATAACGATGAAGTATTTCGGGAATGTGAATCTGATCTTCACTCTGATTATTTTCCAATAATGCCGCAATAATTCTTGGTAAGGCCAATGCGCTACCATTCAAGGTATGAGCCAGCTCCTTTTTCGAATCGGCGCCTTTTAATCGTAGCTTCAGGCGATTTGCCTGATAGGTTTCAAAATTTGATACAGAACTTACTTCAAGCCATTTTTCCTGTGCTGCTGAAAACACCTCAAAGTCAAAGGTCAGTGCTGAAGTAAAGCCTAAATCTCCGGCACAGAGTCTTAATATCCGATAAGGTAATCCCAGAGAAGAAATCAATTTTTCTACATGTGCTACCATCTCATCCAGTGCCCGATACGAGTTCTCTGGCTTTTCTATTTGTACAATCTCTACTTTATCGAATTGATGTAATCTGTTGAGCCCTCTAACGTGTGACCCCCAAGAACCTGCCTCTCTTCGAAAGCATGGGGTATGACCTGCATGCTTTACGGGCAACTCTTGTTCTTTTAAGATCACGTCGCGATACATATTGGTAATGGGTACCTCGGCAGTCGGAATCATGTAAAGATCATTTGCTTCCATGTGATACATCTGGCCTTCCTTATCTGGTAGCTGTCCCGTACCGTAACCTGAAGCTTCGTTGATGACGATTGGTGGCTGTACTTCGTGATAACCGGCATCTGTCGCAGCATCCAAAAAATAATTAATCATTCCTCTCACAAGTCGTGCGCCCTCTCTCTTGTAAAATGGAAATCCAGCACCCGTAACTTTGCTTCCAAGTTCAAAATCCACAATGTCATACATCTCGATCAGCTCCCAATGTGGCTTTTTGTTTGCACCCAAATCAGGTATCTGACTGTCGTTAGTCTTTACAATTTCGTTGTCTTCCTCTGAGTTTCCTGCCGGGACACTCTCGTGAGGGATGTTGGGGATGTTGTAAAGTTCTGTCTGAAGCTGATTTTCAACTTCTGTAAGTTTTTCGCTTAGCTCCTTGCTCTTTTGCTTAAGGTCTGATGTTTTGGTTTTAAGTGTTTCAGCTTCTTCGCGTTTTCCTTGCTGAAATAATTTACCAATCTCTTTTGCTAACTGATTTGACTCGTGCAGCATACGATCCAGATCCTGCTGCATGGACTTACGATTCTCATCATAGGCGAGAATCTTGTTCAATAGTTCTTCTACGTTTTTTATGCCTCTTTTTTCAAGGCCTTTGACACAACGGTCAAAATCTTTTTCAATGATAGAAACTTGTAACATCTAGATCTTTTTTAGGTTGGCAAAGAAAACCTGATTTTCTACTGAATGAAAAATAAAGGGGCTTTGAAATTAAAAAAATGGATGGTACTTGCGAAGTAGGATGCGATAAGCTATCATTGCAATGCAATCCAAGGAAAATTATCCGATTTTTCTAGCTTTTAGAGCGAAACCAAATCAATTTTTACTTCAAAAAAGAATTTAAACCCACTTTTTCAAATGTACACATTAGATGATCTGAGTGTCATGTTGTTATCTGAACTGCGAGAGATATCAGAACAGTTAGGAATTAAAAATGCAAAGAAGACAGCAAAGCAGGACCTTATCTACAAAATATTAGATCAACAGGCTACCATGTCGGATGGAGATATTAAGAAAATCAAAAACTCTAACGAGGCAGCCGTAGAAGAGCAAACAACAAGCGCAGAAGCGCCGCAAAAAGAAAAAAAGGAACGTAAACCAAGAAAAACCAAAGCAGAAGCTGAGGCTAAAAAAGAACCGGAGGCAGAAGAGAAAGAAGAAAAGAAAGAAGAAAACCCAGAGAAAGCTGAACGAGAAGCTGCCAGGCAAGAGAGAGAAGCTGAGCGACAAGAAAAACGCCGAAAGAAGGAACAGTACAACGAGGAGATCAAAGAATTTGATGGTGTCATAGAAAGTGAAGGTGTTCTTGAGATCATGCAAGACGGCTATGGTTTTCTTAGATCCAGTGACTACCACTACCTCGCCAGCCCTGATGACATCTATGTCTCTCCTTCTCAAATTAAGCTTTTCGGCTTAAAAACGGGTGATACGGTAACTGGACAAGTAAGACCTCCGAAAGACGGAGAAAAATACTTTGCGCTTCTCAAAGTAGAATCGGTGAATGGTAAGACCACGGATGAAATACGAGACCGAGTTGCTTTTGAGTACCTTACTCCTTTATTTCCTGAAGAAAAACTAAAACTGAGCACCAAACCGGACAATTATTCCACCCGAATTCTGGACTTGTTTGCGCCTATTGGTAAAGGTCAGCGGGGAATGATTGTAGCCCAGCCCAAAACAGGAAAAACGGTATTACTGAAAAATGTAGCCAATGCGATCGCCGAAAATCATCCTGAATGCTACCTAATGATTTTGTTGATTGATGAACGTCCTGAAGAGGTTACGGACATGGCAAGGTCAGTAAAAGCTGAAGTGGTTGCTTCTACATTTGACGAGCAGGCAGAGAAACACGTGAAAGTTGCTAACATCGTTTTGGAGAAAGCAAAACGAATGGTGGAATGTGGACATGATGTCGTCATTCTTCTTGACTCGATCACACGATTGGCCAGAGCTCACAATACTGTGGTCCCTTCCTCCGGAAAGATATTATCTGGTGGTGTCGATGCTAACGCATTGCATAAACCTAAACGCTTCTTCGGTGCAGCGAGAAATGTAGAGAATGGAGGATCACTAACGATCATAGCGACTGCGCTTATTGAAACCGGATCGAAAATGGATGAAGTGATTTTTGAAGAGTTCAAAGGCACAGGAAATATGGAACTTCAGCTGGACAGAAAACTTTCTAATAAGCGAGTTTATCCTGCTATTGATGTTCCTGCTTCCGGAACAAGACGTGAAGACTTGCTTATGGATAAAGAAGAACTGAGCCGAGTATGGATCTTGAGGAAGTTTATGTCCGACATGAACAGCAACGAAGCAATGGAATTTTTACTCAGTAAAATGAAGGGAACATCCAACAACGACGAGTTTCTCGTGAGCATGAACGGTTAACCCCATTCTTTTTTAGAACGAAAAATGTCAGATCTTTAGGGGTCTGACATTTTTTTTGGTACTATTCAAATACATATTTGAATTATATAAGCCAAATCAAATGAAAGCCAGACTATTTCTTCCCTTTTTGCTGCTTAGTATTGCTTGTGAGACCGATGAAACAACTTCCAGCTTAACTTCCAGCGAAGCTTCCAGACAGTTAGATCGAATTGCAGATGAGCTATCAAGTGACATCGTGTCCTTTGCTCAATCGGAGGGGTTAGAAGCTATGACTTCATTCATAGATCTATTGAATACTTCAACCACACTAGGAAGATTAGGTTATCAAAGAAAAGATGGCATTGCTTTGGCAAAGCAGCAGGTCGCTCTTATCAATCAATACTTTGTTCTCGGTATTGCCAACCTGTTGGAGGGAGGTGATGACTTTTGGGACAATAAAGGCATTTACGAATGGCGGTTTGACTCTAACGAATTTGAATTAATACGTACATCTGATACGTTAGCAATTGCTTTCCCTCTTGAAGAATCAAATATCAACAATGCGGAATTCCGCATTAGCGAAATTACGTTCAAAACAATCGACTCAGAAGAATACCCTACGCTTATAAAGGCGACCATGACCATAAACGACCCAGAAGAAGCGCCATTTAAGGCAATTAACCTGGATTTTTCATCTGAGTTTGAAATGGATGATTCGTTAGATAAAGTAACGATCGCTTTAGACGTCCTCCCTTTTTCACTGACTCTGGCACTTAACGATTCGCAGTCTTCAACTTCTTCCTTATTCTCTCAACTATTGCTCAATGGCGAAAACATTAAAACCATTGATGCGAGCATCACCTTTGATTCCGCTGAAAAATTAGAACCTGCTCTCATTTCAGGAATGGTATCCTACCGGTCGCTCCAACTCATTGGATCGGTAGACGATGAGCAGCTTAGAAATTCGGAGGATGGTGACCCCAACGACTACATCGATTTGGACGTCTACATTCAGGAAAGCAAAGCAGGGCACGTCTTCTTCCTTTTGGAGGATGTTGTAGAGGATGGCATCCTCTACACTGATTACATCGCGTACATCCAATATGAGGATGGCGAAACAGAAAAATTGGAGGACATCATGGAGCCTGTACTCAATGAACTGGATGAATTGGCAGAAGAACTGGAATTTGACTAGACTGATGCCACTTATGCTGGCCATCTTTTATTCAACATCCGTTTAGCTAAAGGTTTACCTTCCATCTACGTAGTCTTGTAGATAGCTGTACTTTTCAGTTAGTTTCCCATTTTCCGCGATGACAGCCTGCTTAATGATCGACTTTTCGTCTTTACCTAACAAATACGGTAGTACATTTTCAATGAGCTGATCGCCAAAACTCTCGGAGGCATCTCGGGGAAGTTCGCATGGAAGATTGTCCACTGCCATTACGGTTATATTGGCCTCATCCGTCATCGCCATCTCGACAGCATCGTCACTTGGGTTGTAATCGTACACTGGCTCTTCAATGGTACTTGGCTTTTTCGTTGAGGGTATCGACCCTTCGATGTCGCATGTAATGTCCGCAATCACCCGAATAGCAAAGTCATTTCTTAATGCATCTTCCTTTGTAAATAAAACGGGTGCTTTTGGATGCCAAAAGGCACAAGCCAGGAGTATATCCGCTACTTTCGAATATTTTAAAAAGTCATTTTGAAACGTCTCGGGATGATTATAATATGCTTTTCTACTAAAAGGACGATCATCATCCGGGGTGGTATAGTCTCGCGAGTTCAGTTGGGCGAATACGGGTTCGTCAAAATACGTATTCAAAAACTCGTAAGGTGTAACTTTACGTATCCCTACCTCATTCAATACTTCCATTGCTCCTTTTACACCTACCGGATTGCCTTCTACATAGAGATGAGGATGGACATCTAATAAGTCAAGGTTTAAGCGTTTGGCTGTAGCCAAATCTCCTTCTAGTGCCGCATTAATCATATCAGAAAACTGATGCGGATAGGCATTGGCAATAACTGAAATAGCACCATCACCACCACAAGCAATCATGCCTAAAGTGATAGGATCTTCACCACAAATCACTAAAAAGTCATCTGGTCGGTGTTTGATGATATGCATAGCCTGATCCAAATTTCCAGAAGCTTCCTTGACTCCGATAAATTTATCGCTGGCTTTTGCCAAACGGACGGTGGTTTCCGGAGCCACATTGGAGCTGGTACGCCCTGGCACATTATAAATGATAATTGGAATAGGAGATGCTTCTGCCATTGCCATATAGTGCTGATAAATACCTTCTTGTGTAGGCTTACTATAAGCGGGGCTGCTAGACATGATGGCATCAATACCATCAAAATTATAGTTTTGAATGCCCCGCACCAGCTTTTCGGTATAATTATGGCCAAAAAGTCCTGCCACGATAGGGACGCGTCCTTTTACAGTTTTGATGGTAAAATCAAGCACCGCCCTACATTCTTCCGCACTAAGGGTAATCGCTTCACCAGTAGTACCTAAAGAGACGATATAGTCTACCCCTCCATCGATGACAAAATCGATGATTCGTTCCAAAGCGGGGTAGTCAATCGCTTTGTTGTCCAGGAAAGGCGTGATTACAGCCACGCCTGTTC
>JBCCXH010000240.1:0-7999 GCA_039192005.1 Bacteroidota bacterium | reverse complement strand
TTCGATCAAATGCCTCTTTATTTCCTCCTCAAACTCCAGACAGAAGTCATCAACTTCTACGAAAAATTCAGTAACTTTATTTCTTAACATTTTTGGCTGTTTTTGTAGTTAAAATATTGAATATCAACACTTTAATATACTAAAAAACAGACTTTTTCAATAGACAAAACCAAGAAAATAGTACCCCTTTCCTTATCCGATATTCACGTTAATTAGGTAAGTGGGATAAAAAAAAGGTGAAGTCAGTTTGTCGAGATTTACTACAAATCGAAAATGGTGGTTCCTAAATGCTTTTTTTAAGGTGCGTTTTATCTATTCAGGATATGATTTGTCGATGTGACGAAGATCAAAAGTGGGAAACAACAAGAGGCCGTCTCAAAAGTAGAGCGGACGGCCTCAGTTTTTCTTCAGGCGAGATACTCCTTGAATGGTTCTACATACGAATTTGAGTTTAATCCTATGGAAGTAACTAGGTTGATGCCAATATTCCCCCTTTTTTGGGTAAAAGGAGCGAAGGGGGATTTTAAAAACATCAAATCCAGGTACTAGACGTGGTTACCAGTTACTTCGGAAAGTAGAAATAGTTATCAGACAAACTATTCCTCAAGACACAGGCTTTGTGTCGCTTTATTCAAAAATTGATTCATCTCACCCCACTTATATTTATGCAGGTCATAGATAATGATTCGGTCGATGAAGTATTTGGTGGATCGGCCTGTAATCGTCAAAGTATACGTTTCACCTGCTTTAAATGTGTATACCGCCCATGGTTTATATGGTAAGTGTACGTCTAATAAGCCTCTTGGCTTCCACCCTTCATTAGATGCACCAAAAAACTTACTGTCTTTTTCCAGGTGATAGGTTCCTTTTAGTAACACCTCTTTTCCGTTTGTATCAATACAGCCTTCTTTCATCTGTCCTACCTCATAGTCCCCCTCCATTTTGATGAAACAATCGTTGTGTTTATCGCCTTCCTCATTAAGCCCTTTGAGGCTGCGAAACTGCATGCGGTAGCTACCGGTGTTTTGAATTTTAAATGTGTAAATAAGTTTGGAAGGTTGTTCATTCTGATTCCAGAAAGACCCGGTGAACTTCAGGTAGCCACTTCCGCGATGGTCCACCTCCGTAGTCGTACGATGAATGTCACCATCTATGGCGACAGTGGTAGCTTCATCGAGAAAGACCCATTTGTTTTCATGTGATTCGTAATCACTTTGTGTATTTTCCGCTTCCATGAGAACAAGTCCATTCTCTTCAAGGAATACACCGCATTTTCCGGAATTTGCTTGATGTAATGAAGACATAAATGGAGGAGCAGGTTGGGTAATTCCATCGCATAGTGGAAAAGAGGTAAGCGTTGTATTTTCGTCATTTGAATCTTCTGAAGTAGTATCTTCGCTATCGTCACCTTCTGAAGTGTCATCTTTTTGTCCATCGGTTACTTCTTCATCGGCTGCACCGGAAGCCACCTCCGGTAGCTCATCTTTTTGAGAGCAACATGCCGCTCCTACCAGGAACAGGATGTTTAAAATGGTCATTTTGGGTTGTATCATGTGTTTTTATTTACGCGCTAAGTTCTGCTTTTTGTGGAGTATGACAAGGGATGAATTATTATTGATAACGGTGTTTTTTTATCATCATAATGCAGGTGTAAATAGTATCTTTTTAAGTACCCTGTTGTAGTTGAAATGCATTATTTTTTTGGATCACATCATAACGAATCCAATCTTTTTACCCGCTTGAAATTCATTGCCTTTATCATCCAGTTAGGTATTGGTTTTAGGGGATTTCTCCTTTTGAGGTCGATGCTTAGCCCAAGCGGCTTGAGCAACGGTACTTTGTGTGTTTCTACAAACTCAATTAACGTCCCGTCACAATCTTCGATGTACCCCCAGTGCCCGTTCGCTTCGCCCATATCAAAGGACTCTGAGCTAAGTACTTTAAATGGAAATCCCTTTTCCTGACACTCAGCTATCAGTGCTTTCATATTTCGAATATCAAAACAAAGGTGTATAAATCCGATGTCGCCCCAGTACCGGTCTTGAAAGATCTTTGTCGGTTTCCGGTCCAGGCATTGAATCAACTCAATCTGACTATTGCCGAGCAGTTTGCTAAACAAACCCACGCGTTCCGATTTATGCGTGAGCAATACGCGTCTGAATGTCCCTTTCCCGTTAAGCAGGCCATGGAAGTCATCAAATTGACCAGACACATCATAGACCACCTGATCGTATTCTAAAATATCCGAATAAAGTTTCAGTGAATGCTCGATATCCGATACGCCGATGGTACAGCCAAACAGGCCACCCACATCGCTGCCGTTTTCTGCGTACCAGGAATCGTACTCTTTGATCCTCAATACATTGCCGTAGGGGTCCTGTAAATGGAAGCTTTGTTTGCCATCGGGTTCGGTCTTTATTTCCGTTAGTATGTTTTCTCCTGAATTTTGCAGCCTTTCGTAAGTGGAGGCGATGTCTCTGGTTTTGATAAAAGCAGCGTTGATTCCCAAATCACCCAAGTGAATATCTTCATCAGGTTTTGTCGGCTTTCTGTCCAGGTATTGCCAGATTTCGTATCCGCTGCCACCCTGTAGGTTCATGGTGAGGATGGCCCTTTTTTTGTGTGGCTTTCCACCCATGTAAGGAGCCATATAAGTAGCAACGTTGTTGTCCTCAAAGACAGGCACATCAGCACCTAAACGGCTTGCGTACCATTGAAAGGCTTTGTCCGCATCCTCAACACCGATGCCAATCTGCTGTATTCCGTAAATCAGTTTGTTTTTCATAGCTAGTTGTTTGGTTATAATATGCATGCCGTCGAATGCCCTCAATTTTTTTGATGACACACACGACGTACAAAATTTTTAATACGTGAAATGCTACATTTTAGTATGTAAGCGTCATAAAAATGGACTTGAATAGTTAAGTGCCTAAACGTCTAATTTAGAGATACTTAACCAAACGAGGTGCGTACTCACCTTTGTGGTTATTTTACTTTTTAACGGAAGTAATTATTTGTCAAAAAAAGTAGCAATAGCTTTTGTTAAGTATAAGGGAGTCCCCAAAAATCGGGCTGCACTTTTTTCATTTAGGAATAATACATGCCTTGCCTGCCGCATGCCGATCACTCAACCTAATGAACCTTATGATCAATGGACGGACGGACTTACGACTAAACCTAACTTCGATTTAAAAACGGCACGTCATGCCGGAAAAATAGCTATGTAAATTTTGATAACAAGCTATTTTATCCGGCATCTCGAATTCAAGTCTGAGGAGATTGCGGCTATTTATTCCCTTTGGTTTAAAAGTGAGTGAATAAAATGCCGCAATGACGACTTGAATGGTTTTTGCGTTTTTAAATCGAAGGTAGGTTTTTCTTGTATGTGTAAGGGAGGATAGAAACCGGTAAGCTTAGACGTTGCGATAATTAAAGGTTTTGATGGCTTCTCTTGTATAGCTCGATGGCTTTTAAATAATTCGTTGCGCCATTCATGGACAAATCATGAATGAACCCGTCAAGTTCGGGATGATGAATGCTAATCCATTGTACCAACGAATCGACTTCTTTTTGCCACGTTGTCCAATCGGCATCTACGTAATCTACAGCTTCAATTTTTGAAATTTTCTTATGGTAGAAAGAGATTTTATACACTGTAATCAGCGGGTTGTTTTTTAGAAATTCATACCGAAGGGAAGAAGAGGCAACTGTAGCAATAACCTGATCGGCCACACTTGCTATTTCGAGTACTTCATAAGTAGGCTGGAAGATCGAATCCCACCTAAATTGTTCATGAAAACTAGCATGAGTGTAAGTTGTTGAGTACGGCCCGTCAATGATCGTGAGGGTATCGTCTACTAACGTTGCGATGCTACTAAAATCAGAGGTATCAAAAGCCGAGTAATAATCCTTCACTACCTGTAAAGGAGTTGGTTTTTCGGTATTGCATCCAAACAGCCAAAATGAAAGGAATAGAACAGTGAACAGGTTTGTTTTCACGGAGATATCGCTCTTGTTTATGGTCGTGAAATTAATGAATACACTGACACTAGATGGTATTTATGCTATCACTCCGGAAAACCTTGTTTTTTCAGCAAGTTTTAAGATTTAAGTTCTTCCTACACTTTTTTTGTTTGCGGCCTGACTGCGTCAGGATTTAACTAATGGATTTTTCTAAGTCAAATCAAATGACCATTCACGGCCTCCAGCCCACCCCAAAGGCGATGGTCCAGGTATTGAATGCATTGTTGCGATTATCATAAAAGAAGGCAGGGGCAAAATCAAAATGCTTGTTCAGGAGAAATTCGTATTCAATTCCTAAACGGATTAAACTGAAATTTTCGTTGGCGTCAAATTCTATCCCCGGACCCGCATATAAAACCACGTTTCCCACGGGTTTTATCAAAAAATCAAAAGAAACGACACATGGGAAACTTCTTTCGATGAATTCATCCGTTTCGCTTTCCACAATGAAAGACGCTATTTCCAAATCATTGTGAAGGCCTATCCCAACGTGCTCCTTCCACCAATACTCCACGTCCAAGGCCCACGAGGAAATGGGGGTATGTTCTCCTCCTTTTTCCAGTGCAACAAACGTATGTCCGATGAAAGGTGAAATCCTCCAATAGGGGTGGTCCAGCTCCTGTTCATGTTGAGCTACGGCAGATAAAACAGTTATTTTGACAAGAATGATGAATGCGGTTAAGAACTTCATAAAAAAGTGGAATACAACGAAAAGTGAAACATATTTTCAGGGTAGGGGCCACTTCAAAGCTGAGGGAAATGCCTGAGTCAATCTTAACCTTTTGGTAGGGGGTGAACTGATTTTTATCAGTGCTTGTCTTGGATTGATCAGGGTACTAAAGAGCCTTGATGAGTATTCAAGGCAAAAGAGCACCATTGACTAAGGGTTTAACTAATGATCCATCACCTAGGTTTGTATTGAAGTCCTGATTTTTTAGGGTCTTTTAAGTCTATCCAGAAGATATGTGTGGGTTCCTCCTCTTCCATTTGACCGTTTACATTTTGGTCAACTTTCGTAAATACATACATAAAATCATTAGCAGGATCATACTCCGAACTCATGACGGAATGATGTGTTGGAACCAAATTCTTAATTCGCTTTCCATTCAAATCAAATAGATAGAGCCTGCGTAAATCCCTCGCGTTGACATATCCGTCTTTGTTTGTGTCCTCATCGTAAACAGAGACCATGTAATAATCTCTGACTACAAGTTTAAAATTAAGCGTATCGTTTGAAAAAGCCGGATAGTATAGCGTCTTGATTAAAACGGGTTTGGTGAAGAACTCATTTTGTGTCTGAGTTTCATTCGTGTAATGGGAAACGTTGATAAGGTTGTACCCATAAAGTGCTTCAAATCCTGGTAGGTAATTATTGTTCCAGTTATTTCCTGGTTCGGATGGTCTCCAGTTCCTATGAAAGTTGTTAGAGCCACTATAAGGTTTTCCATTCTTGTCGTAATTGATTTTATAGATTGGTACCAGGCGATGATCAGAATGTTTTGTTAGTAGCACACTTCTGGGTCTAGTGGCGAGTTCAAGTGAATCAAAGGCAAGCCCGATAATTTTTTCACCCGCTTCATTCTCCCTGATTTCATTCACCTGAAAACCTTTCTTTTCAAGTTTATTTTGTGAACAGCTTTGAGCCAGAAAAGTAAGAATTGAGAGCGTGATGATTTTATTCATAAGCTGAAATTACTGCCAATTGCACGATTGCACCATTAATTTATGATTTTCATTGTGACCATTTTCAGTATGGTATTTGAAAGCCATTGAATGGAGGATCATCATCGCGATCCTCTCGTCCTTGCTGAACTACCAGAGGTTACCTCTCAAAAGGAGGTTAAATAGCGTCTGAAGCACTTAAGTGGCTGAGGTCGCTATTAAAAAAACCATTCGGATGAGCGATGATTTTGGCGAGTGTTTCCGGGTAGTCGTAAATGAAAAAATGATTGCCCTTTAAGATCAACGACTCGAATCGCTTGGTAGTAAACCGGCCCCAATTTTCAATCTCTTTTACCGTTTTCTCCTCATTGCCCATGATAGCAAAAATGGGTGTATTGATTTTTTGAGTGCTAATGTTTGGATAACCTTCATCTAGTATCCGAAAATCACCTCTTATGATGGGTTCAAAAAAATCAAATAACTCCTCATCGTCCAGTACTTCCTGAGCTGTTCCTCCCATTTCGATGAGTTTATTCTTAAAATCTTGTTTCCCCAGGTTTCCGTAATTTCTATTTTTTAGTTGAGAGACACCCGGTCCGGGGTTTCCGGAAACGACCATCGCATTTGGGTGGTCCATTGATTTTTCCATTTGCTTGATGACCTCCAGACTTAGGATTGAACCTAAACTGTGACCGTAGACGATATACGGCATGTCCTGACGTCTGCTGGATCTTATCTGCCGAAGGTAATCCGCAACGGCGCTTCGATAATCGTTTAAAAGAGGTTCTCCATATCGACCTCCTCTTCCTGGAAGTTCCAAAAAGTGGAGGTCGATGCCTTTAGGAAAGTGCTTTCGCATGAATTCGTATGAGCGATAGCTCCCCCCGGAAAAGGGTAAAAAATAGATTTGCATTGGTTCCAAAGATTAAAAAACAACTAGTTTCATACTACCCTGATTCTTGTGAAGTTTTGAGTGAATTTCTTCAATGATACTGGTTATTCAACTAAAATTAGTTTCAATAAAAAATATCGTTCCAGTTACTTAATGGTTTAATTCAACAGATCTGGCGTTTTCCTTTTCTTCCCTCAATACCCCAATATCTTCATCATCGCCTCGCTTTTCTGCTCTGGGGCAAAAAGCTCATGGGTGAGTGTTCCGTTTTCATCTTGTTTTACCAGAACGTGCTTAGGCGCGGGGATCAGGCAGTGCTGAATGCCGCCATAGCCACCCAGGGACTCCTGATAGGCCCCGGTATTGAAAAAACCAAAGTACAACGTTTCATTTTCATCGTATTGAGGTAAAAATACTTCAGAAATATGCGCTTCTGAGTCGTAGTAATCCATGCTGTCACACGTAAGCCCACCGAGGTTGACCTTGTGAAAATGACTCTTCCAGTGATTGACAGGAAGCAGGATAAACTTTTCATTCATGCCCCAGACATCAGGCATATGGGTGATGAACGAGCCGTCCATCATGTACCACAACTCTTTGTCGTTTTGCAGTTTTTGGTCGAGTACGGAATAAATCGTAGCCCCGCTTTCACCTACGGTAAAACTTCCAAACTCAGTAAAAATATGAGGTACCGGCACATGGTTTTTCTTACAAATCCACTGAATGTTTTCAATGATTTGTTCGGCCATGTATTCGTAGTCGTATTCAAAAGCCAACGAGTTTTTGATCGGGAAGCCACCCCCGATGTCGACGGTATCCAGTTCAGGACAGATTTTTTTCAACTCACAATATGTGTAGATAAACCGGCTGAGCTCACTCCAATAATAGGCCGTGTCTTTGATGCCCGTATTGATGAAGAAGTGAAGCATCTTCAACTGAGCTTTTGAACCTTTGATCTTTTCCTTGTAATACGGTAAGATGTCATTGTAACGAATGCCCAGGCGGGACGTGTAAAAAGAAAAGTTCGGTTCTTCATCAGCAGCTACCCGTATGCCAATCTGAAACTCACCTTTTACATGTGTATGGTAGTGATCCAGTTCTTTTAAGTTGTCCAGTACCGGGATGCAATTGTGAAACCCATCATTTAGCAAGTCAGAGATGTTGCTGAGGTAAAGCGGCCGTTTAAATCCATTGCAAATGATGAAGTGGTCCTTGGTCAGTTTTCCCGATTGGTATAAACTTCTGATGATGGGGATATCGTAAGCAGATGAAGTTTCGATATGTGCCTGGTTAGCCAGTACCTCTTCCAGCACAAACCTGAAATGGGATGACTTGGTACAGTAAGCATACTGGTAAGAGCCTTCGTAGTTGTATTTCTTGATCGCTTTTTCAAAAATCGAAAAGGCATAGTTGATATTCCCT
>JBCCXH010000239.1:0-8018 GCA_039192005.1 Bacteroidota bacterium | reverse complement strand
TCGGCGGCAACCGGATTTCTTTCCACCAGCAGTTTTAACACCTGAATGGCTTCTTTGACCTGATTCGTCTCTACGTATATACGGGAGAGTTTCAGGTAGGGGTCTTCGACCGTAGTTCCTGTATTGATCAGCCCGTTTAATGAGCGCAAAGCCACATATTTATCCCCGCTTAGGTAATCCAAATTGGCTTTTCCTGTTTGGTATTTTACGTTTTTCGGTTGCTGTTGAATCGCTTTTTCAAGGTACTCTTTTGCCAACGGATAGTCAAAGTGATACACGGCGATCAGCCCCAGGTTATAAAAAGCGGTAGCATTGTTAGGATCAATGTCCAGTGCTTGTTGAAAGAGGGCACGCGCCTCATCGCTTTTTCCCATCTTTTGAAATAAGCCGGCCTTGTTGCAATAGGCCATCACAAAATCGTTGTCCAGGTCGATTAACCGATCAAAGCAACGGAGTCCTTTTTCATATTGATGCAGGGTTTGATAAATATTTCCCAGGTTATTGAGCGCATTTCGGTGGTCAGGAACCAATTCGATTAACCGTTCATATTCTTGGGCTGCCCGTGTCAGCTCACCTAATTCTTTGTAGTTTCTTGCATGGTGAAACAAGATTTGAGGGTGATCAGGAAATTGAGCAATTAACTGGTCCAGGATCTCGCGAGCCGCAAGGTGATTTCCCAATTTCATTTTAGCCCTTGCCAAAACCAGGAAAACTCTGGCATCGCGTTGGGGGTGCCGTTCAATAAACTGGATGGTCTCTTCAAATAGCTCTTCCTGAAAAAAAGACTGCACCATTACCCAGTGAGTTTCCAAATGATCCGGGTGATGATGGAGGATCTCGTTACAGACTTCCCTTGCCTCGCTCAACATGCCTTTTTGTAAAAAATCGGTGGCCATGCTGTAATAGGATGTCGGATCAAATTTACTCATTGGGTAAGCTTCGTTTCTTTTTCACCTTGCTTCTCATCAGAAGCATTTTTCTTTTCTTTCGGCGGATCCTGCCAGAAGATGCGCTCTGGTGTAATGATGGCCCGGGAGTGCACCTCGTTCATTGTATTTAAGATATTGGGACGTGTCACGCCAGGAAGGATGTAGACATCATAAAGTTCTTTTACGGCATGATCATATTTGAGCAGCCCTTCCACTTGTTTGGTTCTTAAGTTGACGATGGCAACACCGGCAACCGGATCTTTACTGGCTATGGGCATTTTACCAAAATCTTTGCTGTCTTCCCGAATCCTGGATAGCCCTACAAATAAAAAGTTTTGATAGAAAGACATCCCTCTTGCAAACCCCGGCACCTCACAAATACGTTCATTGGACCTGGATGGTAGGTGATACTTCCAAAGCTCCCCCTCTGCAGACTGTAAGTAGTAGATGTCGTCGCCAATCAGGCGTGGACTGTGCGGCATCGCGAGCCCTTCCAGCAAAATTTCGTTGGTATCGACATCCATCAAAATGCCTCCTTTCAACTTATTTTCCCTCCAGCCTCCGGGAACATCGGATTTCCCCAATGCCGTGACGTATTTAGGTTTTCCGTTTTTCATCGTCATGCCATTCAGGTGACACCGGTCACCGGGTTTCAGTTCGCTGATAAAGTGAGGCTTCCATTTAGGTAAAAAACTAAATCTTGGGTCCAATTGGGCAATGCACGAAAATTGGGTAATGACTGCCCAGAGTCCTCCATTTCCATAACTGATGTCGTGTATGTCTACTGCTCCGGTATACCAGGTAGATCTTGGGAGATAAATGGCATCGTAAACATCAGGCTTGTTTGGATAGGTCCTGGCTGCATTTGCCGATCGGTGTAGCAACGTGATTTCTGACATGGAAGCGACGGCCAGATGCTTTTCAAATGAAGCTACCCCCATCGGCTTCTGAAAGTTTCTGGGGAGTTGAATCATCCTGGATTCGTCCTGGGGACTAAACATGACGACTTTACCCGTTTGGTACGTACTCAGCACCAGGCTACTCTTCAGCGAATGAAGGATTTTAGCAAATGACTTGGTGTGCTGGTAAGTGAAAGGGTTTTCGTTCTCTTTGGCGTAAGTTTCGGCTGATTGAGGTGATTCCATGTTATGCATTTACAAGGTGAAGATATTCATTAAAAACATTCTCATCCCATTCATGAAAAATTCACATCGATATTTTAACGTCTTAGGAAATAGCGATTGAGCGTACGATTCGAAGCATCACCATAAGATCAGGATTGGTTATTTGGAAATAGATTACTACCAAATACAAGGGATCGCATAAACTTATCGTCGTACTTTCAACTCCAGATAATTCTCCATCGGATCAAAATCCCGATCGCTGTGTAACAGAAACAGGTCATGTTCTATGCAAAATGTTCCTATGATCACGTCTATGGTTTTGCGAACGGTCACTCCTTTTTGTCGTAAAAACTGATAATTCTCAGCCGCTTTATCTGCAATTCTTCTTCCAACTAAATCCCTGTAATCCAGGAGACCCACTACCTCGTTTATTATCTTAAGTTCTTTCTCTGATTGGCAACCTTGTTTTAATTCGGCCAGGATCAAATCTCCTATGACGAGTCGGTCTTTCTCCAATAATTCGTCTAAAAGGTCTGTTTCTTTACTTTCCACTCCTCGGAAGTAGTCGATCCAATCGGAGGTTTCTACTAGTGTCACCCTAACTTTTACGACTAGCCTCCAGATCACCCTGCCAGTCCAGCTTGCCTCGATACTTTCTAATCTTTCGCTGACCAGAAAAGTCGACTAATAAGTGTAGGGCTTTCTCTACCACTTCTTTCTTAGTGCGCAGTCCACTCACCTGGATGGCTTCTTTCATTAGTTCGTCATCAATGACAATATTTGTTCTCATGACATTATGTGTATAAATACTAAATATGTACACATTTTACTTCGTTTCCTAAACTCGTCACCACTTATCCAGCTATCAACACTTCCGATCAGGAACTTTGGTGCGGAGTGATGTTGAAAGGCATTCATCCAGTTCATGAAAAATTCACATCGATATTTAGGCTTCTGACAGAATAGAGATTGAACTTAATTTTTATTTTCGCCATTGATTTTGATAACTAAAATTTTTGAATATACGATTGCCATGGTTTGATCATCATAAGTTGAGCATAATGCTTGTACCCGATCGCGCTATGAAATCTTTGATAAACCCCAAAAACTAATGAAATTCGGAACGAAAGCACTTCATGCTGGTATTGAGCCAGATCCGTCTACCGGAGCCATCATGACTCCTATTTTTCAAACGTCTACTTACGTTCAGGATGAGCCCGGCGTTCATAAAGGATATGAGTATGCGCGGACTCAAAACCCGACTCGCTCAGTATTGGAAAAGAACCTGGCCTCGCTGGAAAATGCCAAGTTTGGCAGGTGTTTTTCTTCTGGCATGAGTGCAACGGAGACAGTAGTAAAAACGCTCAGACCCGGTGATGAGGTAGTCAGTACCGGTGATCTTTATGGGGGTACGTTTCGTTTGTTTACCAAGGTATTTGAGGAGTTTGGCATCAAGTTTACGTTCATTGATATGCGTGACCTCTCCAACGTAAAGGACGCAATGACGGATAAAACCAAACTCGTATGGATTGAAACGCCTACCAACCCAATGATGAACATCATTGACATTGAGGCCGTAACTAAAATAGGCCATGAATACGGAGCGGTAGTAGTCGTAGACAACACCTTCGCTTCTCCATACTTACAAAACCCACTGGATCAGGGAGCGGATGTCGTCATGCACTCTGTAACCAAATACATTGCCGGACACTCTGATGTCATCATGGGCTTTTTGGGTACAAATAGTGAGCAGCTGGATGAAAAATTTGGCTTCATTCAAAACTCGTGTGGAGCTGTCCCGGGTCCTCAAGATTGTTTTCTCGTGCTTCGGGGAATCAAGACGCTACACCTTAGGATGGAAAGACATTGTCAAAATGGCGAAAAAATAGCCAACTACCTGAGAAATCACCCAAAAATTGATAAGGTCTACTGGCCTGGGTTTGAAGACCATCCCAATCATGACATCGCCAAAAAGCAGATGAAAGCTTTCGGTGGGATGATTTCCTTTGTTTTGGTTGGAGACTCGCTGGAGGAAGCCACAAAAGTCATGAATCGGTTTCAGCTTTTTAGTCTGGCGGAGTCCCTTGGTGGGGTAGAATCTTTGGTTGGACATCCGGCAGGCATGACGCATGCGAGCATTCCAAAAGAAAAGCGCATTGTGGGCGGACTGACTGATTCCCTTATCAGACTGAGTGTAGGGATAGAGGATGTGGAAGATTTGATTGCAGACTTAGACCAGGCAATCAGTTAATACGAAAAGCAAAATTGAGCCCTTTGCTTTTCGCGGGGGCTCAATCTGCCGATCAAAAGATCTATTAACTAACCTATTATCAGGAAGTTATGAAATTATTTTGAAAGGCTGATGTATACTTCGATCATTCCAAGGTTACTTACGTTAAGATAGGGTTTTCACCCTATTTGATATCCATTCACTGGTCAACTGAAAAACGGATTCATGCCCAAGGTTGCTGTGCAGATCATGATAAAAATCTGTCAGTTCGCGAAATTGTATGCGACCAGACCGTGACGAAATTTCCTTTGTTGTAGAAAAATCCGTTATCCTGTCACTTGTGCCATGATAAACCAGTCCTTCTAGCTCTAATTCAGAAATTTTCTCCTTTACATACATTCCAGCCTCTGTTACCTCCACAAAAAACCTGGCAGTCATCTGGTTATGAACCAGTGGATCATCCTCGTAGGTTTTCACCATCTCGGGATTTTTTGCCAGCGCATAGTGGTCAATATTTGCAGGTTGTGATAACTTGGGCCACAATTTTGACATTGGTTTAGCCAGCTTGACTTTCCAGCCCGGAGGGTCAAATGCCAGAGTGAGCCAGGGTGAGGAAGCAATAAAACCGGACAACTCCATTACAGGTTTACGCAACGCATAGTTAAGGACCATACACCCGCCCAAGCTGTGACCAAATAGAAAAAGTGGCACTTCCAATTCAGTAACCCGAGCTAGCTTAAGGGCTTCCTCCATGTCGTCAAGCATCTGCTGTATGGATGGGAGGTGTCCTCTTTTTCCCTGAGAGCGTCCATGCCCTCTGAAATCCATGGATAGGCAAGAGATTTGCCTGGTGTTTAGGTAGCTCACCAAGCGTTCATATCTTCCGAGGTGTTCACCAAAACCATGAAACACACACACCATGGCTATTGGGGATTCAGCTTCATTTATCGAGTAATTTAGTTGGAACCCATCACTAGACACTATATACTTACCTTCTTTTTCCTTCATAGATTTAATAGGTCGAAATTAGATAAATAAAGCAACCAAAGACCCGTTTAGTTTTTCAATGAGAAAGTTTTTCGAAACACTTCTTTATTCTCTCCCCATTCAGTTGACTTTTCTTCACCTTAGAAAAAATCTGGCACTTCTTACTGTTTGGTTCATTATTGTCGCGGCATTTACCGGGGGTCTGGGAAAGGTTTACGGCATTCAATACCTGTTCCTCGACCCGGAGTATCAGGGCGAAGTAAGTTTTTGGAGCTTTTTTCTCATCGGTATGGCTTTCGGGAATTTGGTGATGGCTTTTCACATCACCTGCTACATTTTAGACAGTCACCGATTTAGGTTCATCGGTGTACTGGAAAGGCCTTTTACAAAGTTTTCATTTAATAATAGCCTGATCCCACTGGCTATATTGATTATATACCTTTTCGAGATCATTCGGTTTCAGTCCAAGAATGCGTTTGCTTCACCGGGCGATATCTTGTTTTATGTTTTGGGTTTGATCATTGGCATCAACGCCCTGATTGTGCTCATGATTTTGTACTTCCGCCTGACCAACAAAGACATCTTTAAATTTGTAGCGAGTTCCGTTGATCGGGGGCTTAGAAAATCTCAAATCAGTCGTCAACGGATGATGATGCGATTTAAGGAAACCAAACAGGGAACCTACCCTGTTCATTCTTACATCGATTTCAGGTTTAGGGTCCGACCTACGGAAGAAATTACGGATTTTAGCAATAAAGAAGCTGTACTGAAGGTCTTTGATCAAAACCACTTCAACTCTGTAGTAGCCGAATTGATCATCATTGGCATTATTCTTCTGTTAGGATTATTCATTGACTATCCATTTCTGCAGATCCCTGCGGCTGCGAGTTCTTTATTGATTTTTTCCATAGCGGTGATGCTGGTTGGAGCCATTTCTTTTTGGTTCAAGGGTTGGGGACTGCCATTTGCACTCAGCATTTTCATTTTGGTCAATATCGCTGTGAAAATGGGATTTGGTAAAGGGATCAATGAAGCCGCCGGGCTGGATTACCAAACGGAAAAAGCGGAGTATTCCGTAGAGCAACTTCAGGTCATTCACTCAAAGGAGCAATACGCCCAGGACCAGCGTCATATGTTAAACACTTTGGAAGCCTGGAAAGCTAAATGGCCTAATGAAAAGCAAAAAATCATTTTCTTGTGTGTAAGTGGCGGCGGACAGCGGGCAGCCTTATGGACGGTCAACGCTTTAATTAAAGCAGACAGCGTTTTAAAGGGTCAACTAATGAATCAAAGTTTTTTGATCACAGGTGCATCGGGAGGAGTCATCGGAGCGGCCTACTACCGTGAAATGTATCGAAAAGGCCTGCACAGTACGTCTCAACCGACGATGCTGGAAAACATCGGAAAGGACAACCTAAACCCCGTCATCTTCAGCCTTTTAGTCAATGACTTGTTTATAAAACTTCAGAAGTACGAATACGCGGGTAACAGTTATTACATAGATAGAGGTTATACGTTTGAAAAGAACCTGGACAATAACCTTGGAGGGATTCTCTCCAAAAAGATCAGCGACTACGCGGAAGATGAGAAAGCAGCCAATATCCCTACATTGATCATGTCTCCTACCATTGCTAACGATGGCAGAAAATTATACATCTCTACACACCCCGTAAGCTACATGGGTATTTCGGGTGCGATTTTGGAAGGGCCTTATGCTAAAATCAGAGGAGTAGATTTTCAGGCGATGTTTAAGGAACAGTCCGCAAAAAACCTGAGTTTCCTTTCTGCACTCAGGATGTCTGCCTCCTTTCCATACATTACCCCGACGATTAGTCTTCCTAGTCAACCCAGGGTGGAAATCATGGATGCGGGCATTTCTGACAACTTTGGCATTACCGATGCATTACGATTTATTCACGCATTTAAGGGATGGATTCGCGAAAACACCAGTGGGGTCATCTTACTCACGATCAGGGATACACAGTCTGCCTCGCCAATTGCCGACCGGCCCATCCCATCTGTAATGGACAGGCTTACTTACCCAATTGCCAGCGTGTATAATAACCTTGCTCACATGCAGGACATAAGCAATGATGCCCGCATTGAACAAGCAAAAGATTGGTTTGAAGGCCCATTGGATGTGGTGGAAATTACGTACGATTCGTATCAAAACACGAAAGACAAATCGGAAGCTGAACGCGCCTCTCTAAGTTGGCACCTTACTACCAGGGAAAAGAAAATCATCCTTGAAAACATCCACATCAAGAGCAATAAGGAGGCGCTGTTAAAACTCAAACGCCTTACTGAAAACCCTGATTAACCCATCAAAACGAAGGTTTTTCTCCTTACGGAACGAGATAATGCGTACGTAACATAGTCAACTTATTGCTATTCTTATTTCTTGAAATTAAATGGAAAGTTGACGAATACTCCTCTTATCAAACCTGCTTTAAGGCCTCAAAAAAGCCGATGTTTTCATCCTTTTTCTTGACCACCCATGTCAACGATAAGTTGTTGGTTTGGATGAGTTGTTCAGAAGTACTACCGAGTAAAAGAAGCGAACCCGCAGACTGCCCCTTGGATCCTAAAATAACCAAATCATAGTTGCCTTCCTGTACTTCATTCTGGATGAAATGGGATGCCGATGCGATCTCCAGCAGTTCGGGCTTAAACAATAAAGAATGCGAAATACTTTTTGTAAAGGAGCCAAATTCTTTGGTTGAATTTTCCTTCATGATATCAGAGAAT